>DAOUML010000364.1:0-7778 GCA_034411635.1 Anaerolineales bacterium | reverse complement strand
CGTTCGAGCGGCTGGCCGAGGGCGCGCGCCCAAACCAGATTGGCCATCACGCCCAGGGCGCGGCCAACGCCGAACAGGACGGTGTAGAAGTCAAATTCGCGCACGCCGTAGTAATACTGTAACGTGCCGGAGATGGCGTCTACATTCGGGGCCGGATTCTTGGCTTTGCCCTGTTCGCGCAAAACAGCCGGGACGACATCAAAGACCATATCGGCCAGGCGCACGAGTTCATCGTTCGGGAAGTGGGCTTTGGCGTATTCCATTTGGGCGGTGAAGCGCGGATCAGGCACGCGCAGAACGGCGTGTCCGTAACCGGGGATGACTTTGCCACTGTTGAGCGTGTCCCAGGCAAACTGGTAGAGCTGGTCGCGGGTTGGCACGCCGCCAAACTGCTGGTGAACGTCAATCAGCCAGCCCAGGCATTCCTGGTTGGCGAGTCCGTGCAGGGGGCCGGCCAGCCCGTTCAGGCCGCCAGAGAAAGCGTAGTAAGCATCTGAAAGCGTCGAGGCAACCAGGTGGGTGGCGTGGGCCGAAACGTTACCCGACTCATGGTCAGAATGCAGGATGAAGTACAGGCGCGAAAGGTCGGCGTAGCCTGCCTCGTCTTCGACACCCAGCATCTGGGCGAAATTCGCGCCGTAATCGAGTTTGCGATTGTATTTGGGAATGCTGCCGTCTTTGTATTTCAGGCGGTAGATGAAGGCCGCGATAACGGGCAATTTGGCGGTCAGGTTGAGGGCGTCTTCGAGGGTCGGTTCCCAGTAGACATCCTTTTTCATACCCTCCTGATAGCGCTTCGCAAACTGGGAATCGTTTTGCAGAGCCAGCACGGCCTGCGAGAGCAGGGTCATCGGGTGGGTGTCGCGCGGCATGGATTTGAGCATCTTAAAGACATAGGCCGGCACTTTGGCGCGTTTTGCCCATTCACGCTCGACGGCTTCGGCCTGACGCTTGGTCGGGACGGAGCCAATCAGCAGCAGATAGAACAGTCCGCCGACGTAGGGCATCTCGGCTCCATCGGGTTTGGGCAAGGCCGCCAGGACTTCGGGGATGGACATGCCGCGAAAACGGATTCCCTCCGCCGGGTCGACGTAGGAAATGTCCGTCACCAGACTCTTGATGTCGCGCATGCCACCGACCACCTGTCCAACAGTGACCTGGTCAACGACCACATCCGCATGGTCTTTGGCGAGTTTGCGCATTCGTTCCCGCCAGGCAGGTAATTGGGCTGAAATTTTGGTGTGTAAAATCATGATTGAGCCTCCTCAGGGTAGGGATAACGAAACACGCAACGAGGGCTTTTCCTGTTGCGTGTTTCGTGAAAGATTAAAGTTGCACAAGAGACTTGAGGGCTTCGTGCGTTTCGCGCACGGCGGCAGCCGATTTTTCAAAGGCGGCCTTTTCTTCTTCATCGAGACTATATTCGATGATTTTTTCGATACCATTACGCCCAAGCATGACCGGCACGCCAAAGTACATATCGTCCAGGCCATATTCGCCCTGCATGTAGGCGGCGCAAGGCACAATCAGGCGTTTGTCTTTCAGAATTGCTTCAGCCATCTGAGCGCAGGCCGCGCCCGGGGCGTAGAAAGCCGACCCGGTTTTGAGCAGGCTGACAATTTCGCCGCCGCCCTTGCGAGTGCGTTCGACAATTGCATCCACCCGCTCAGTGGGCAGGTATTCACGCAGCGGGATGCCGGCAATGTTCGAGTGGCGGGTGAGCGGAACCATCTCGTCGCCATGGCCTCCCAGCACATAGCAATCGATATTTTCCACGCTGACACCGGTTTCCATCGCCACAAAGGCGCGCATACGGGCTGAATCAAGAATTCCGGCCTGGCCGATAACGCGCTCGCGCGGCAGATTGCCAACTTTCATGGCAAGGTAGGCCATCGTATCCAGCGGATTGGTCAGGATGATGTAAATGGCATTGGGGGAATGTTTGAGCGTTTCGGTGACGGCTTTGCCGACAATTTCGGCATTGACCTTGAGTAAATCATCGCGGCTCATGCCGGGTTTGCGTGGCAAGCCAGCCGTGACGATGATAATATCGGAACCGGCGGTATCGGCATAGTCGTTGGTGCCTGCAATGTGGACATCGCTGCCGACAATGGGCATGGCTTCGAGCATATCCAGCCCTTTGCCTTGTGGCATCCCCTCCATGATGTCAACAAGAACCAGGTCGGCCAGTTCGCGCTCGGCCAGCCAGTGAGCAGTGGTCGCGCCGGTCATGCCGGCACCTATAATGGAAATCTTGGCAGTCATTACTCCTCCGTAACTCCTTTGGCGTTGAATTTTGGAAAGAAATCTATGGATTCACCGGCTGCAAATGAAGAGCAACCATGAAATTTGCCTGACAACTTACCACCCTTATCTTACCAAACTTTCATCAAAATAAGGCAAATCCGCTCTTGTTCTTCAGATTAAAAATTCCAAACCAGCCTGCCAGAATGACGATTGCAGGCCTTGTTCAATCTGCAAATCGTGGCCGGTATCAAATTGCAAAAACCGGAAACGCGGATGCGCGGCCAAAACAGGTTCGACTTCCTCGTTTTGCAGCAAGCCGCCCTTTTCGGGGTTGGCCTGGGTCAACAAAACTGGACAGCGAACTTTGAAAAAATCGACATCCTCCACATCGGCAAAAAAAACCTGCGCGCGGCCCTCGGCGTGAAAATCCATCACCGCCGGGTCGAGTTGAGACATTTCTTCGGCTTGGGAGGCAGGCAATCCGCGCCGAATCAACTCATCCAGTGGACGCCCGGCCAATTTGCGGCGCAGACCAAACAACTTGGTTTGGCGGCGCTGATTCATAACCGCGATGTGAATGGCAAGGTTAAGCGACGAATCCCCCGTTACCAGCGCGCGGACTTTGTCTGGATGATTCTGGGCCAAATGCAGGGCAACCGAGCCGCCCATCGAATGGCCCACCAGCGCCGCCGGGCCGTTTTCAGCGCAAAAATATTCCAACACCGCTTCAGCGTCGCGATAAAATCCGTTGGCCGTGTAGCCGCCAGACACCCGTCCCGAATTACCATGTCCGCGAAAATCGAAAGCAACCACCTGGTATCTTTCGGTCAACGCAGGCAGAATGGATTGAAAAACCTGCCAGCGGTTTGAAAAGCCGTGTAGAAGCAACAGCAAAGGGCCATTTTTGGGGCCTTCAGCCAGGTTAAGCATACAATTCTTTGTGGTCAGGGAAAATTGGCGCATAGGTTCTGTTATTTTTATGAAACAATCATACCACCCATTCAAAATAGAAAAGGTATAATCTGAAAAATCTTATCATCTATTTGCATAGCGAGGGATACTCAATGGAAAATTTCTTTGCAAAAAACTTTACGGATGGTGTCTTTGTCTTTCTCGGCCCGGCGCACCTGGTCGCCATGCTCTTGCTGGTTTTGCTGAATATTTTTTTGCTTAACTTAAAAAAAGCCGACGATGCAACCCGCAAAAAAGCGGCCTGGAGCATGGCCATCGTGCTGTGGCTAAACGAAATTGGCTGGCATCTGTGGAATGCCTCCATTGGCGAGTGGACCTGGCAAACCATGCTACCGCTGCACCTGTGCAGCATCTTGATCTGGCTCGGCGGATGGATGCTGGTTACGCGCAACCAATTCATCTATGAGTACATGTACTTCCTCGGCATCAGCGGCGCATTGCAGGCCATCATCACCCCTGATCTGGGCATTTACGGCTTCCCGCACTATCGATTCTTCCAAACCTTTATTTCACACGGACTGATTGTAACCGCCGCCATTTACATGACCACCGTCGAAGGCTTGCGCCCGACCTGGCGCTCCATGCTGCGGGTCATCCTGGGCGGCAATCTCTACATGTTGTTTGTAACCGGCATCAACTGGCTGATTGGCAGCAACTACCTCTACACCCTGCGAAAACCAGAAACCGCCAGCCTGTTCGACATCATGCCCGATTGGCCGGTTTACCTGCTGATCGTACAACTCATCGGCCTGGTGAATTTCCTGCTTTTGTACCTGCCCTTTATCATCAAAGACTGGCGCGCCGGAAAGCAACAAACCAATTGATATAATGACCAGACCAACCATTCACGGAGAAGAAAATGCTGCGAAAACTCACCAACCTGCTTTTATTACTGGCCCTGCTCCTGCCCTTTAACCCGGTTCAGGCCCAGGCCGCAAACAACCCCGATAAAGTCGTCATCCCCGGCACAATCCAGTCAGAACTGGGCTGTTCGGGCGACTGGCAGCCCGATTGCGAAGCCACCGCCCTGGCCTACGACCCCCAGAGCGACATCTGGAAGGGAGAATTCATCATCGAGCCGGGCAACGACCAGGACGAGCGCGGCTCGCGCTACAAAGCCGCCATCAACGGCGCCTGGAGCGAAAACTACGGCCTGAATGCCACCCCCGGCGGGGCCGATATTCCGCTCGAAGTGACCGAACCGACCCTGGTTCGCTTTTACTATGACCACAAAACCAAATGGGTTGCCGATAGTTTCAACACCGTCATCGCCGTCGCCATTGGCGATTTCCAACAGGCCCTGGGCTGTGAAAACAACAACGACCCCTCCTGCTTCCGCTCCTGGCTGCAAGACCCGGATGGCGATGGCATCTTCAACTTTTCAAGCAGCGACCTCAAAGTCGGAACCTACGCTGTCGCCGTCGCGCTGTATGAAGATAGCGAACAAATCGCCGTCGAACCGATTTCCTTCACCATTGAAAACGAAGGCGACGAAATCTATTTTGGCTATGATGCCAGCAAAGGAACTTTACTCGTGAGCACCGAAGGCGCGCCGCGCGGCAACCTGGCCCGACAACAAGCCTACTGGGTCACCCGCGACACCATCATCTGGAAAGGGCCGGTTTCCCCGCAAAACACCTACAAACTCCATTTTTCGGCGGATGCCGGACTGGCCCTGGCCCCCAACGCCATTCCGGGTGGACAGGAAATCAGCCTGACCCTGACCCCCGGCGGCGTATCCGACGACATCCTGGCCCGTTTCCCGCACCTCAAAGATGGCAGTATGCTGACGATTTCTCCCGCCGACCTGCCCCGCGTGCCTGAAATCCTGCAAGGCCAAATCGCCGTCTCAGCCTGGGGCAAAAACGAAAAAATGATCGACGCCACCGGCCTGCAAATCCCCGGCGTGCTCGATGACCTGTACCGCTACGACGGCCCGCTCGGCGTCAGTTGGGAAAACGGTCAACCCGTTATCCGCGTCTGGGCGCCCACCGCCCAAAACGTCCGCCTGGTTCGCTTCGCCGATTCCACGTCAGACGCCGCCGAAACCGTCCAGATGTCCCGCGACGACGAGACCGGCGTGTGGAGCGTCAGCGGTCAGGCCGATTGGAAGAATCAGTTCTACCTGTTCGAGGTCAAAGTCTTCGTCCCATCCACCGGCGGCATCGAAACCAACCTCGCCACCGACCCGTACTCCTTCAGCCTGTCGGCAAACGGACGCCGCAGCCAAATCATCGACCTGGATGACCCGGCCCTCAAACCGCCCGGCTGGGATACGCTCGCCAAACCGCCACTCGCGGCCCCCGAAGATATCGTCCTGTACGAACTGCATGTGCGCGATTTCAGCGCATCAGACCCCGCCGTGCCAGATGACCTGCGCGGCACCTACAAAGCCTTCACGCTGACCGATTCCAACGGTATGAAACACCTCAAACGCCTGGCCGACGCCGGGCTGACCCACGTCCACCTGCTGCCCGCCTTCGACATCGCCAGCGTCAACGAAGACCGCAGCACCTGGAAAACCGTCGACGAAGCCGCCCTCTCGGCCCTGCCCGGCGATTCAGACCAGCAGCAAAAGGCTGTGGCCGAAATCACCGGCGAAGACGGATTCAACTGGGGCTACGACCCGCACCACTTCACCGCCCCCGATGGCAGTTACGCCACCGACCCCAATGGCGCAACCCGCGTGCTGGAATTCCGCGAAATGGTGCAATCCCTCAACCAGACCGGCCTGCGCGTGGTCATGGACGTGGTCTACAACCACACCAACGCCAGCGGACAAAGCGCCAACTCGGTCTTCGACAAAATTGTGCCGGGCTACTACCACCGCCTGAACGCCAATGGCGAGGTGGAACGCAGTACCTGCTGCGACAATACTGCCAGCGAGCACACCATGATGGAAAAATTCATGCTCGATTCTGTGCATACCTGGACCACCGCCTACAAAGTGGACGGCTACCGCTTCGACCTGATGGGCCATCACATGCGCGCCAACATGGTCAACCTGCGCGCCGCGCTTGACAGCCTGACCCTCGAAAAAGACGGCGTAGATGGGGCGATGGTCTACGTCTACGGCGAAGGCTGGGACTTCGGCGAAGTTGGCGGCAACGCGCGCGGCATCAATGCCACCCAACTGAACATCGGCGGCACGGGCATCGGCGTCTTCAACGACCGTCTGCGCGATGCGGCGCGCGGCGGCGGCCCCTTCGGCGCTCTGCCCGAACAAGGCTTCCTGACCGGGTTGCTGCTTGCCCCCAACCAGTACGAAAACCGCCGCGAAAACAGCCAGCAGGCCAAATTCAACGAATACACCGACTGGATTCGCATCGGCCTGGCCGGCAATCTGGCCGAATATACCCTCACAAACTCCAACGGCTACGCAGTGCCAGGCCGCCTGATTGGCTACAACGGCAGCCCCGCCGGATACACGCAAGACCCGCAGGAAAACATCGTTTATGTTTCGGCGCATGACAACGAAACGCTCTGGGATATTATCCAGGCCAAATCGCCCGCCGAATGGACTCTCGAAGAGCGCGTGCGCATGAGCAATATGGGCGTCAACATCGTCATGCTCTCGCAGGGCATCCCCTTCTTCCATGCCGGGGATGAACTGCTGCGCTCAAAATCCCTCGACCGCAACTCCTACAACTCCGGCGACTGGTTCAACAAACTCGACTACACCTACCAGACCAACAACTGGGCCGTCGGGTTGCCCCAGGCTGGCTACAACGGCGACAAGTGGAACATCATCCGCCCGCTGTTAGCCAATCCCGATCTGCAAGCCGGCCCGGATGAGATCCAGTTCTCGCTGGCGAATTTTGAAACCTTCCTGAAAATTCGCAAGAGTTCGGCCTTGTTCCGCCTGCAAACCGCGGAAGAAGTTAGCAGCCATCTAAAATTCTTTGGCGCAGGCAAGGAGCAAACCCCCGGCCTGATTGCCTACTGGCTCGATAACCAGGGCAGCGTCATCAATGACCCCTACCGTCACATTGTGGTGGTCTTCAACGCCACCATCGAAGCACAAGCGGTTGCGCTGGAAGACGTGAAAGGACAGGCATTTGCCCTGCATCCTGAACTGCAAAATGGCGCGGATCAGGTCGTCAAAAACGCCGCCTTCGAGAGCGCGACGGGCATCTTCAATGTTCCGGCCCGCACAACAGCGGTTTTCGTCGTCGAAAATCCCGACTACCAGCCGCCCGCCCCGCCCGTTGACCCCACCGCAGTCCCAACCCCCGTCCCCGCCGACCCCGAACCGGGCCAACCCGCCGCCAACAACCTGCCTGCCATCCTGCTGGGCAGCCTCGCCCTCCTGCTGGCCGGCCTCGCCGCCTGGTTCTTTGGCAAAAAGAAAAAGTAGCATTGAGTCCTGAGCGGAGGCTGAAAGCCGAAGTCGAAGGACAATATTCAGTAAATGCAAAAGAAAGATGGCTTTCTACAAACAGAAAGCCATCTTTCTTCTATATAGACCTCTTGCAAAAGTCATCAATGGCAGCCTATAAGTGTCCTTCGACTGCGCTTTTTTGCATAAAGCATTGCCGTCCTGAGCGGAGGGCGAAGCG
>DAOUML010000363.1:0-11116 GCA_034411635.1 Anaerolineales bacterium | reverse complement strand
CTCTCCTATCGCGATGTTCATGCTGAACTCGAGCGGATCACCGCAAACCAACCCACCCCCAACCTGCCTGCCCACGAAAACGTGCGCGGCAACACCTACTATCACTGAAAGGAAACCCCATGACCCTGCAAGCCCTCTACGACCAACTCCACGACCTGAGACTTTCTGCCTTTCGGGACGCCCTGCGCGAGCAGCAAGCCAACCCCAAGTACAACGAACTGACCTTTGAAGACCGCCTGGCTTTGCTGGTGAATCACGAATGCACCCAGCGCCGCGAGAACCGCATCTGCCGCAATATTCGCCTTGCCAACTTCCCCATGCAGGCCGCCATTGAAGATGTTGATTTCGCCCCCGCTCGCGGCCTGGATCGCCGCCTGGTGCTCGAACTGGCCCAGTGTACCTGGGTCTCCAGCCGACACAACTTGCTCATCCTTGGCCCGACTGGCAGTGGAAAATCATATTTGGCTTCGGCTTTTGGCGTGGCTGCTGTGCGCAATGGCTTCACCGTCCGGCATCATCGCACTGCCCGGCTCTTGCATGCCCTGGGCATTGCTCGCCAGGACGGTTCACTCACCAACCTGCTGCGTGCCCTGGCAAAAACAAATTTACTCATCCTGGATGACTGGATGCGGGATGCCATCACCATCCAAAATGCCCAGGATATTCTCGAAGTCCTGGATGACCGTTTTGGACATTCCTCCACCCTGATTGCCAGCCAGGTGCCTGTGGTTGATTGGCACCTGCGAATCCCTGACCCCACCCTAGCAGATGCCATTCTCGACCGCCTAGTTCACAACGCCCAGCGCATCCAACTCGAGGGCGAATCGCAACGGAAACTCAGGTCACAGCGGAACATGCCGAACACTTAAGTTACAATATCTTCACAGCGCTCCTCTCTCCAAAAGTGTGCGACATCCCAGCGTTTTGGGTGTGCGCTTTCCCCGCTCTACGCAATTGAGTTGACAACTTCATTGCGTGTCCACTCAGAGTACCCACCAATGACAGTTTCAGAATACGCATGTACCCTTACTTTGACGATGTGGGAATGTTCGGCGTCATATCGAACCGCCGAAATACAGTAATCTGCCCATTTAGCCATTGTAGCCTCTCTTTCTAGTGTTCCGTGTCTTTGGGCGGGCAGGGGTCATTGCCGTAACTGTCGTGGCTCTGAATGACGCCATCCTTGCGTTGGGTAATGACATCCACGCCATCTTTGCGGCCAATCTGAACGCCGATTTGAACGGCCTTGTCCTTGGTGGGCGTCACAGCAATGCTGCGCTGCCCCTTCTCCCGCTTGACGGCCCAGCCGTCCTTGTGCGGGGTAACCCAGATGTTGCCTTTTTGGGTGCTCATAGGTGATACTCTTTTCTGCCACCCTGGTTGATTATAGAACATTTGCGCCCGCCACATATACGGAAGAGAGTGGCATAGACCCCCGTATGTTGGGCTTCATTAAACTTATCACCATTGCAAAGCGGCGTCAAGACCTTTAATGTTGCATTTACCTTAAAAAATTTGTGAGACTCGTTACATAAAAAGAACTGCCGGAGGTTGTCTTTTCCGGCAGTTCTTTTTCGGGTGAAAACTCCATCTTGTCAGGATATAATTTTCATTCACATCTATATGATTTTGCATCAGTATGTGTAAGGCTTCCTGTGCTATTTTGACATCTCGTATTTTTTTCTTTGCTCTTCACAGAGCAAGGTTAATTTTTGAGCAATTTTTCCCCGGTTCTCGGCACTGATTTTCTCACCCTGCCAGATATTGCCAAGTTCATCCGGCAAACGCTCCAATTTCCAAATCGGCAAACGAGGGTTTTGGATTTCCAGTTCGCTTTCCTGATTTACCCAAACAATGGCAGGGTTGACAAAAACATCCACGTGGTCAGCCTTGAGAAAACCAGAAAGTCGCACTGCATTTTCCACAGCCTGGCGGCTTGGGTTGACCGATGCTTTCACCCATTTGTTTCCACGCCGAAATTCCCAATCTTCGCCCCGGTTCCTATACTCGCCGCGAAAGTTCTTGACTTCCAACACCCAAACGCCGGATGGCCCAAGCAGGACGATGTCCAGGTCGCCTTGGTTTCTTCCCGGCAGGCTGACGTTGCGAAAAACATGCCAGTTACCATCCAGAGAGCCAGCAATTGCCTGGACGGTTAAATCTTCCCCCTCTTGTCCCAAACGGTATTCCTGAATTTTTTTGTCAAGTCGTTTGGAAATTTGTTCAGGAATCCAAAAAAATATAGCACTAAACCCTGCTCCGGCCAAAATAGCCAGAAAAGAGAGTGTTATCCCGAGAGGGCTGAGCAGGCTTATGCTGATATTTTGTCCAGTCTCTGGTCGATTGATATAAGACATGATGGAGCCAACGAGCGTTCCCCCAAACATTATTCCAAAAATTAATCCTTGAATGAGGGTCAAGCGGGTCTCCTGCTTTTGGGCATAGCTTTTTCCTGCCGAAACAATATGAACTGGCCCTGCTGGCGGCGGTGGTTCTTTGAGCGCTTGTTCCAGGCGTGCCAGCGTTAGCCCAATGGCGGCCTGTTTAACTCGCGCATCCCAGGCGGTTTCAATTGCGTACCCCAGGTCTTTTAAGGAAAGTTGCCCGGAATTTATCAAATCCCCCATTGGCTGACCTTTCAATGCCCCAAATGGCCACGTTGTTTTACGCGCCTGTTCCAAGGTTATGCCAAGTTGTAATTCCGAAGCAGGGAGTGCTTGGGTAGGAGCCTGTTCTTGTTTGGGCTGGGTGCTCAAATTAGCAAGCAAAACTTGTGCAGCCTGTTTTTGGTTCGGGTTATAGGCCCACTGTGCTGCCCACTCCAGCCGTTCTTGCGTGAGGTAGCCTTCGTCAAATAACTCGCCCATCGGGCGTGAATTGCTTTTCAGCCATAATACCTGTCGTGCTTCTGAAAGTTCCATAAGTAATTCCCTATAGGTTTTTGATTTTACTGACGGGCGTGTTTCTGAAACCGCCCCGCCAACTTGTCTATCGGCCAAAGCTCAGCAGGGCTGCGAAAAGGTGGTCTGCAACCTGGCCCGCACCGATTGCAGCAAGACCAGGTCACGGATGCCATGCGAGCCGCCTGTTTCAGCTCGCCAGCAACTCCAGGGCCGGGCGGTACTCGTCAATGAACTCCGCCACCTGATGCGCAAAGTTTTCATCCACGCCTGGCATAGCCTGATGTTCCGGATGAACAATGATTTTGCCCTCTTTCAGCGCCAGTAAAACTTCTGAGCCAGCCGAAAGACCCAGGGCATCCAAAATCTCTCTGGGTAGTGAAACCACCAGACTATTGCCGGTTTTGAAGATTTTTCGCAGCATAAGTAATCTCGCTTATTTCGTGTTTATGCCGTAGTATATCGCAACATAAAACAGCGGCAGCCAGATTTCCCCTCCTGGCTGCCGCTGGGTTTATTTAATCATCCGCTGAGATATAACTTTTGAGAACATCGACGCGATCGTGCCCCAGGTGGTGCGAGACTTCCTGTCTGGGCCGGGAGTCGGACTTGCCCTTCTTGCGCAGTTTCAGGTACTTGTCTTGGGCGCATCGTTTTGAACCGGACACCGATTTACTCAGCCTTCTCATTCTTCGGCTGTGGCTGGTTTGCTTGAATTATGGCGTGCTCTCCTTTTTTTGCCTTCGGAATATAGCAATAGGTCACACCCACACGCCGGTGGCCCAGTTCGCGGGCAACCTGTTTGCGCGCCTCGCGGTCAGTCTTGCCTTCGGCAGTGAGTTCATTGTAGCGGGTCTGGGCGTAGTTCGAGCGAAAACGATGGATGCCGCTGGCGCTAATGCCCAGGTCTTCGGTAACCTTGAAGACTTCATAACCAAAAGCATCCTTCCAGGATTGGTTGGGGGTAAACAGGTATTCCAGGGACGGGTTCAATTTCTCAGCCAGTTCGGGCTGCAGGGGCACATCGCGCCACAGCCCGCCCTTGCCCTTGACGCGCAGCACCCCAGCGGCCTTGTCCACCTGGTTGCCGCGCAACATGGCAATCTCGTCGACCCGCAACCCGGCCCGCAAAGCTACCTCCACCGCCAGGGCAAATGGAGAATCGCGCTCCTGCATGGTTTCCAGGATGAGTTCGGCATCTTCTGGGTTGTAGCCAAACCTGGGCTTGCGCACGTCAAAGTCCTCGCGATAGGACTGGATGTGCTTGCGCAGTTCCGGGGTGATGGGCAAATCCTTCGGGTCGCCGTCGATGTACCCTTCTTTGATGCAACACAGGTACAGCTTGTTAATCGCAGACATGCGCTTGCGATGGGTCGCGGGTGCCTGGTGGCGGTAAAACTCATCGAAGGTGAGTTGCAACATCTTGGGATTGAGCAAATCCTTCAACAACTTGAGACCCGTCAGCGCACGCGCGTTCTCGAAAAACGGCTTAAGGGTATCGAAGTAGGTGTCATAAGTATTCTCACCCGGAATCCTTGGCAACTGGGCGGTTGGGTCGCCGTTGGGCCGCATGTGCTTCTTGACGGAATCAACATTATGCTTGATTTTGTAGGCCTGGATTTCAGCAGGACTCATTTTCAGGCTATTCAGGGCCTGGGAGACCTGGTAGACAATCGAGCCACGCAAAGACTTACATTTTTTAGACATTGAGATACACTCCATTCTCGGGCATTTTCCCGTTTCTGTACGTTTCTATTTAAAAATCATGGTAAAAAAAACACGTTGAGCCGGTCGCTCCCGTTTGTACCGGGGGCGGAAATAAGGGGGAGTTGTTTTCGCCCGCGATGGCCCCCTTGGGCCAGTCCGATCGCCAGCGCACTTGCAGCCTCCCAGGACACAGGATTACGAGCTGCTGTGGCGAAACGGACTTAAAACAAAAAGACACATTTCGCCTGGGCTCCTTGTGTTGTGTTGCAATCGGGAAATGTGTGTCAAACGGGGGTGTTACGTTACAAACGAGTGGTGCCCTTCTCGGGCGGGTTTTTCCGGCAGACTCTGCTGCGGGAAACGTTAAGTTAATTATAACAGGTCGGAGACGAGTTTGTCCAGAAAAAATATTCAGATCTGGATATTTTCGGACGCCAGGGACGAAATCCGTTGCCAGGCTTCGGGCACACACAGGCCATCTGACGCGCTTTCCAGCGCCCCGGCCACCTGCTCGGCCAGCCAAGCGCGCAAATCGCTGCCAGATTTCCAGAAATCGGTCAGGTCGTGGGCCGGGGGCGGGACCACCTGGATGCGCGGAATCTTCTTCTGTAGCTCTGCCAGATAGGCGCGGCCCTTGTCGCCAGCGGCGTCATCATCGTAAACGGCAATGATGGCAGCGTAACGTGTCAGCAGGGACAAATCAAGCAGGTCTAGCTTGGCTCCGGCCCCGCCCAGGGTGGCGGCATCGCACAGGTCGGGGGCGTATTCCCAGACCAGCATGGCATCCCACTCGCCTTCCACCAAAACCAAAACCGGCAGATGGCCGAGCAACTCCAGCCGGAACAGGCAGGACACCCCACCGCGCGGCCCGCCAAACTTGACATCCCCCAATCCATCTTTCGGCGTCCACGCGCCGATGCAGTCACCGAGTGCGTCCCCGGCCAGTGGGCGGCGGACTTTGATGTAATTCGCTTCCTTCTGCCAGAAACCGGGGATGACAATGCCGCGCGGCAGCCAGATTTTCTTGCCATCCAACCCCCAGCGGGCCGGGTCGTCGTACAGATTAGTCGGGTTGTAGCCCAGGCGGAAGGCGCGGATGGTTTCCGGGGACAGCCCGCGCTCGTTTTCAAGATAAGCCAGTGCGCCGGGGTGCTGTTCGAGATTGGCTTCGGCCCAGGTGATGAACTGCCCGGCGCGTTCGCGCCAGGCCGGAGCAGGCGGCTGCGGTGTGGACAACGCTGGCGAAACAGGAGCAGGCGTGGCGTGTTCCGGGGCGTTCCCGCCCAATTCCTGAATGGCGGTCTTGAAATCGACATCCTTCCAGGCCATGTAGAAGGCAATCACATCCCCACTGCTGGCATCGGGCGGGCAGGAGGAATGGCACTTCCAGCGGCGGCCATTGTCATAGACTGAAAAGGCGCGGCTGCTGCGGTCGCCTTTGTGGCCGGGCAGCGGGCAGATGCTGCGCATGCGGCTGTCGAATTCGGCCCCGGCGGCTTCGGCCAGGGCGATAAGAGAGATACGTTGGCGGATTTCTTCAAGGTTTTGCATGGGTACTCCTTTCAACTGTCCGAACTGTCTGAACTGTTTGAACTGTCCGAACTGTTTGGCGGGATTTTGACGGGGGTGTCTTAAAGTGACCAGACAGTTCGGACAGTTCGGATAGTTACTCGTCTTCGTCCACATCAAGCAGGAACTGGTCAGACCAAACCCACAAGTTGTTGGGAGCCTGGCGTCCGGCTGAATTCCTGACATGCCGTTTGAGTTCTTTGCGGGCTGCGTGAATCATGCTGCGCTTGAAACCAAACGCGATGCCGAGTTCCTCGACTTCTTTGGGGCGCATCCCATCCGGACGGACGCGCAGCAGGTCTTCGAGCCAGTCCTTGCAATCATCGAGTTTGCTCGGTTCGCGGTAAACCTGCGGGGCTGCCTGCTGCCATTTGAGCGTGACGCCCTTGGGATGCAGCGGCGCGAAGGAAAACCCGAGCGGGGCAGGGACCGTGCCCAGATTGTTTTTCAACATCTTGAACTCACGCGGCCCGTTGGGGTCGAAGTCCGGCCCGGTCTGCACAATCCGCAGCCCCAGCACCACCCGGGCAGCCTGGGTGATGTAGCCGGAGCCGGACAGGTCTTCCATGCCGAACTCGGCGCTCAACATGCGCTGGCCGTTGTTGGTCTTGCGGATGTGGTGGATGAGCACCAGGGCACAGTTGGCCGCCGAGACCAGGCGGGTCATATACCCAATCAAGGCACGCACATCCTCGACCCCGTTCTGGCCGCTCGAATGGATGGACGAGAGCGAATCGATAACAATCAACTCCGGCTTGAGAATTTCGGTCATCTCGGTCAGGCGGTCCTGGTAGCGCGGATTGCCCAGGTCAAGCATCTCGCCAGGGTCCGCCAGCAGCATGAACAGCTTACCTTTGTCCATGCCGTACTGCTCAGCACGCTCATTCAGCAGCTGCGGCACCATTTCGCCATCGACATAAATGACGTTGCCGCCGGGCTTCTGGATGGGCGTACCGTCCGGGTAGCCTTTGTTGTGGATGATGCGATAAGCCAAATCGGTGGCAACGAACGATTTTCCGCTGCCTTGCGACGCGCCCATCACGGTCAGGAAACCGCGTGGGATCCAACCCTCCCAAACCCATTCGATGGGCGCCAGGCCAGGCGCGATGTCAGCCAGGGACGGAATCGTGGGGCGGTATCCGGGACGGGTGGCCAGGATGGCTTGCAGGATGTCTTTGGCATTCGGAAGCGCGGCAACGGTCTTTTCAAGAGCAATGTGTTCCTGGCCGGGTTCGGCCTGTTCTAGCGCCTGCCAGCAGGCCAGCCAGGGTTGCTGCAAATCGCTGGAGCGCACCTGCACCGGCATCCCGGCCAGACGGTCTGCCAGGGCTTGAATCTGCATGCGCTGGGTTAGCATGATTGACCCCACGAAAAGCCTTCGCTTAAGAAAACACGCACTAAATCGGTGCTATAATGGCCGCCAGAACATGGCTTTGCATTGCCGCCGTTTTTGATTGCCGCCGGATTGCGCCCGGCGGCGATTGCTTTTAAGGACATGGGGATACCTCCTGGGTTTAGTAGTGTTCCAGTTTGCCAACGGCTTGTTCCAGGTCGCGGGCATCGGGAATGAGATAGATTTGGGTGGTGTTCAGATTGCTGTGCCCGAGCAGGCTGGCAATTTTCTCCAGTCCAACACCCTGGTTGGCCAGGTTTTTGGCGAATGTGTGGCGGCAAGTGTGGGCGGTAAAAACTTCCAGCCCGGCTTCCACTGCGTAGCGTTCCAGGATGCGCTGGACAGCGCGGGTACTCAGACCGCCGGTAGCGCCTTCCACCCCGACCCACACCAGGTCGCTGTTCGATTTGGGACGCACATCCAGCCATTCCTGCAAGGCTTTGCGCGCTTCGGCGTTCAGCGGGATGGTCCTTTGCTTGCTGCCCTTGCCGCTCTGAACCAACAGCGTCCCCTTGCGCTCGGAGAGTTGCACATCCCCCATGCGCATGCTTGCCAATTCTGCCAGTCGTATTCCTGTGTTGAGCAGGAACAGGGTGATGGACGCATCCCGGCGGCGGGTGACAACCCGCTTTGGATAGCGAAGGCGCGAAATCTGTAAATCTTTTTCAATCGCGCGTTGCAGGGCAAATTGCTCAGACTTGTCCAGCCATTTGGGCGCGCCAGTCACCTTCTTGACCGATTTGATGTGCAGGGTCGGGTCGTTTTGAATCTGGCCGGTGATGAGCGCCCATTTGGCATAAGCCGTGATGGCGGCCAGGCGGCGGTTGATGGTGGCAGCCTTGTAACGTTCAACCGTGAGCAAAAACTGGCGATATTCGCGGACATCTGCTGGCGTCAGGGTCTGTGGTGTCAGCGATTCTCCATTGGTCTGCTGAAACCAGGTCGCAAACTTGCGCAGGTCGGCCAGATACCCCTTGCAGGTTGCGGCTGCGCAGTCCTGGGAGACCAGGTGGTCGTGGAACAAATCGAGAGTGGTCATTGAAATCTCCATACACGTAGATAATTTGCTTTTTGTCAGTCAACTTGGCCTGAAACCGTGTTACACACCGGCCATTTTGGGGGGTGAATGTTACACACCTGGCAGGCTGGTTTTGCCTGCCTTTACAACTCGAAGCCGAGCAATTGCATATCGAGCGGGGATTCGGCGTCAAGTTCGCCTTGCGAAACCCAGGATGTGACCCCATTGCGCATTGCTTCGCGGATTTGGCGGGCCAGAGCGCCATGTGGGGCGCTCTGAACCAGCGCAATCAGGTCGTCATCGCGGCCTGGAACCAGAGTAATCCTCACCGTGAGTACCAGGTTACCGTTTGGGCGCACTGTCAGCGACGCCATAGGCACCCCATTTCCACAATCCCAGCACGTTGGCCGTAATCGGGTCTTCCGGCCAGCCCACTGACGCCCCTTTGGATAGCAGGGCAGAGCGAAACAAATCACCCAGCACCACCGCACCGCCGCCGGTTGGGATGACCGCAGAGAAACGGCGCAGGCTGGGCCAGACGCGCTCAACAGCCGCAAGCACTTCCCCCAGCCAGGATTCCAGTTGCCCCTGGTTGGGTTTCAGGCGACCGTTACGCAGGTCGGCGTCCAGCTCTTCGGGGTCGTGGCCGTTGCTGGTCAGCAGTTCCAACAAGCGGCGCACTCCGACTTTATCGCCGCCGACAAAGCGTGGTTCTACCTGGCCGTCACGGAGCGCGTACAGGTCAAGGGTGTTCATGCCCAGGTCGAGCACGCCGACCTCGGCATGGCGTCCACCCTTGCGCTGGCGCAGGTCTCCATCCAGCAGCCAGTCGGCGTAGGCACCCACTGGCTGGGCCAGCGCTTTGAGTTTTTGGATTTCCAGGCTGTAGTGGGCTTTGTCCACGCTGAACTCGTGGTTACCCTTGTAAAATTTCAGGCCGCTCAAGACGGCTTCGGCCTGAATCTGGTCCTGCAGCAGCGGAACTGGCAGTCCGACGACCATCAGGTCGAAGACATGCTCGCCAGGTGGCAGGATTTCTGCCAGGGTGCCGAATGCCAGGGCGCGCCGTTCTGGCGAGGTGATGGCGCTGTAATCGCGGCTGGAGCGCAGGCTGCCCCAGTGCCAGGCTCCTGGCCCGATGGCGAACTCATAGCCGTCGACTTTGATGGTGCGAACCTGGGTGGCCGTTTTCATGCCAATCCCGGCCAACCCAATGGATTGCGGGCGGGAGATGGCAGACTGGGTGCAGGCCACCTGTCCATTGACACAGATTTTGGTATTCCCGTAGCCGGGGTCTAATGCGAGGATGTTCATGTTTTTTCTCCTTAACTTATTCTTCCGAGCCATTATTGGCAGGGATGTTTGTGATGGGCTCAACCTGAACAGAAAAATTGACTTTCAATTGGGCGCGCCCTTCCTGCATAGCGGTCATGCTGTGAGAGAGCAGGATGAGCAGCATCTCGCCGATGGCGAAATAATCGTTTGCCATGCGCCGTACCCAGTCGGCAAGGTCGGGTGCGATGCGATAACTCACCGTCCGTGTGGGAAGCGGCTTGGGACGCTCATTACGCGGCGTTGGCTTGGGGAAAGTTGGGGGAGGCCCGCTCCGCTCTGACTCCGGGATATGAACCCATGTCAGAATGATGGGATTGCGGCGACAACGGGAAAATTCGGGGAACTGCACGCGATTGGCGCGCACCTCCCGGGTTGCGAACAGGAGCATCGCTTCCACAACTTGCGAAACGCTCAGCCCATTCAGGGCGGCCTCATTGTGTAACCAGCGCTCTACGACCTCGAATTCGGCGCGGATTTTGCCAGGGATGCGAAACGACTGGCTTGGATGGGCGGTGATGGCAACAGAGTTTTTTGACATGTTTATTTCTCCTTTTTTGGGGTTGATGCTGTTTTCACAGCGGTTTGAGACGTCTCGATGCGGTTTGAGCCGGTTTGAGCGGTTTGGTGGTTTGTGATGAGAACCTGGACTTTTTCTGTCACGCAGAAGGCGTTATCTCGATTTGGGTCCTTGGACACCCAACCCTTCAATGCCCAGGTCTCCATCAGGCGGCGTGCCTGCCATTCCGAAACCCTGCCCCACTCCTGCACCTTCGATGCTGGCAATTTGCCGCCTTCGACCAGGGCATGGGTGAACAAGGTGTGTTCCAGTTCCGTCAGGCTGGGCAACAACTTCTGACCCTGACCCAGGCTCGATGCCTCCACGAAATAGGTCTGGATAGGGCCATGCCGGTTGCTGATGGCCAGACCAGGCCGGTTCTCAGGGATGCGCTCGGCCCGCTTGCAGCCCATGCGCTCAGCCATCTGTCCGTTGCGCACCCGGAAGCACAGTGTCAGGCCAACCTGGTCGCGGACAGGGCCGAGGATGTCCTTGGTGAATTCCTGGGCGGCAAAGACAAAGTGAACGCCGAACTTGCGTCCGCGCCAGCCGAGGGTAGCCAGGGCCGAACCCATCGCGCCTTTCGCGCCGCCCAGGGCAGTGAGAACAGAGCTGGCTTCGTCCAGCACCACCAGCAT
>DAOUML010000362.1:0-5777 GCA_034411635.1 Anaerolineales bacterium | reverse complement strand
GAGAAAACTACAATTGGAGTTTTCCAGCACGATGGTTTAATATGCGTGAAGATAAAGTTGTTTTAATTGGTGATGAGTTTTGGGAAAAAATTGGCGGTTTGGGTACTTATCAAGCATTCATATCCGCAGTAAATGAAATCGGCAAAGAATACAAAGAGCGAATTTACAGAGAGTTTTTAGGCATCGAGCCGCCAGAGTCTTTTCAAGACAACGTTCTTCAATAGCAAAAAGCGTGCCAGGTGTTATGTTAGTGAAAAATGGTCTCAATATGCTCCTGTCTCGACAATCTCGACAACCGCGGGGCTACTTGACCACTTTGCTACAAAAGTGTCTGGTGACTAGATTTTCTATCCACCCCATAAAATTCTTTTTCGAAAGAATAATATTTCGCGGATGATTTTTCCGTTTTAGGAGATTTCCATGCCCCATTTCCCCTTCCAACGCCTGCAAGCCGACCTGGCTGAACTGATTGCCAAACTCCCCCCCGGCTCGCGCCTGCCCTCCGAGCCAGACCTGGCCGCCGATATGGGTGTCAGCCGTGCCACCCTGCGCGAAGCCATGCGCACCTTTGAAACCCAGGGCCTCATCCGCCGCCGCCAGGGGGCCGGAACCTTCGTCGTTGGTCAGCCGCCGGTGATGGAAGATGGACTCGAATTGCTGGAGAGCATGCTCACCATGGCGCGCCGAACCAATATGAATGTTGGCCCTGGCCCGGTTCGCGTTGAGCGCGTGAAGGCCACCCAGGAATATGCCGAGGCGTTGGATGTGCCGCTTGACACCCCTCTGGTGTGCGTATCGCGTACCATGTGCGTCGATAATCGACCTGTCGCTTATCTGGTAGATACCCTGCCCGAAGAAATTTTGCGCCCCGAAGAACTAACCAGCAAATTTAACGGCTCTGTGCTTGATTACCTGATTCAGCGCGGCGACCCGCTAACCGCCAGCCGCACCGAAGTAACAGCCTCGAATGCCAGTTCCGGCGTTGCCAAAAAACTTGAAATCCAGCGCGGCGATGTCTTGCTGCACTTTACGGCCAGGCTTATTTCTGTCAGCGGCAAAGTCCTCGATTATTCGCACAGTTATTTCGTGCCGGGATATTTCAAATTCCACATCGTTCGCAAAGTTGGCGGAGCGTAAAAAAATGCAAAATGATGAATGCAGAATGTAGAATTCCATTCATCATTCTGCGTTTTGAATTCTTCATTCACTCTCAGGAGACCTATGACTAAAATCCCCGAACTCCAAGCCCTTGTCGCCCAGCATCGCGGCGACATCATCCAGTTCATGCGCGATATTTGCGCAATCCCATCCATGGAAGGCCAACTCAAAGACGTTGGCGAACGTATCGCCGCCGAAATGACCAAACTCGGCTTTGAAGAAGTCCGTTTCGATAAGATGGGCAATATCATGGGGCGCATCGGTAATGGCCCGCGCGTCATTGTCTACGATTCGCACATCGACACCGTTGGCGTTGGCGACCCCTCCGCCTGGCAGTGGGACCCCTTCATCGGCAAAGTTGAAGACGGTATCCTCTATGCGCGCGGCGCGTGCGACGAAAAAGGCTCCACCCCCGGCATGGTCTATGGCATGGCTTTTGCCCGCGACCTGGGCCTGCTCGATGGTTGGACAGCCTGGTATTTCGGCAACATGGAAGAATGGTGCGACGGAATCGCCCCCAACACCTTTGTTGAAGTAGACCCGAAAGTGCGCCCCGATTTTGTCGTCATCGGCGAACCGACCAAAATGAACGTCTATCGTGGTCACAAAGGCCGCCTTGAGATGAAAGTGACCGCCAAAGGCAAATCGGCCCACGCCGCATCCAACCACCTGGGCGATAACGCCGTTTATAAATTGCTCCCCATTATCGCCGGCATCCGCGATCTCGAACCCAAACTCGGCGACCACCCCTTCCTTGGTCATGGCAAAATCACCGTCAGCGACATGAAAGTCCAGACCCCCAGCATCAACGCCGTCCCCGACGAAGCGGTCATCTTCATCGACCGGCGCATGACCTTTGGCGAGACCAAAGAAGAAGTCAAGAAACAGGTTGAAGATTTGATTCCCGCCGAATTCAAAGACTCCGTCAAGGTCGAAGAACTGTTCTACGACGAACCCTCCTATACCGGCTTTGTCTTCGAGGTCGATAAATACTTCCCCGCCTGGGCCTATGAAGAGAATCATCCGCTGGTTGAAGCCGGGCAAAAAGCCCGCGCGCTGATTGGTCTGCCTGAAGCCCCCAGCGGCAAGTGGAATTTCTCGACCAATGGCATTTACTGGGCGGGCAAGGCCGGCATTCCGTCCATCGGCTTTGGCCCCGGCGACGAAGAAACCGCCCACACCACCGAAGACAGCGTCCCGCTCGATGACATGGTCAAGGCGACGGAGTTTTATGCGGTTTTGCCTTCTCTCATTCCGTAACGGCGTAGGGGCGTAGCATTGCTACGCCCCTACAACACAAACTAAAACCAACCATGAAAACCCTCGAAATCCGCCGCCATTCCCTGCGCAACCTGGCCCAGCCGAACCTGTCTGAAGAAGGCATCATGCTTGCCAATCTCACCGGTCAACTCATGGGTCAATTCGAGCGCGTCATCACCAGCCCGCTGCCTCGCGCCATCCAAACCGCCGAAGCGATGGGCTACCTGGTCGATGAAACCGTCGAACTGCTGGCCTCGATGGGCGATGCGGTGGACATGGAATGCCCCTGGCCCGCCAGTTTTGCCGAATACGCCGCCGCATCCCGCCAAAACGGGCCGACGGCGCGCTACGCCCAACGCCTCGCTGATTTCTACGTTAAATTGGCCGAATCCCTGCCTGAAGGGGGGCGCGCGCTGGTGGTCAATCATGGCGGCGTGGTTGAACTCAGCGCAATCGCCTGCCTGCCCACCGCGGATTTTCCCGCTCTGGGAGAGCATGTCAGTTATTGCGAAGGCGTGCGCCTGACGTGGACAGATGGCAAGTTTACATCCGTTCAAGTTTTACGCGTTTGAAAAATCGCTAATCACCCATTACCAACCCTAAAGGAGTATTTCAATATGCAAACCAACTTCCGTGGCCGAGATTTTATCGGCGACCTCGATTTCACCAAAGAAGAAGTCGAAACCGTTTTGGAGGTCGCCTGGGACCTCAAGCGCAAACGCGCTCTGGGCGAGCCGCACCCCTACCTGCGCGACAAAGTGCTGGCAATGCTGTTCTTCTTCTCGTCCACCCGCACGCGCGGTTCGTTCGAGGCCGGCATGGCCCAACTCGGTGGGCACGGCGCTTTCATCGACAGCAACACCACCCAAATCTCACACGGCGACACCCCGGTTGAAATTGGCGAAATCTTTGGTCGCTACTTCGACGGCATCGCCATCCGCCATTGTGACTATGGTGACGGCAACGACTACCTCAACGCAGTCGCCAAATCGAGCCGCGCCCCCGTCCTGAATATGCAATGCGACGTTTACCACCCCTTCCAATGCCTGGCCGACCTGATGACCATCATGGAAAAGAAAGGCCGCGACCTGCGCAAGAAGAAAATCGTCGTTTCGTGGGCCTATGCCGCTTCGTATCTCAAGCCGATTTCCGTTCCCCAATCGCTCATTCTGCAAATGCCCCGCTTCGGCATGGATGTGACCCTGGCCTACCCGCCCGAATTCCCGCTCATGCCCGATATCGTTGCCCAGGCTCAGGAAGAAGCCCGCAAGGCTGGCACCGCTTTTGAAATTATCGACAGCAAAGATGGCATGACCGAAGCCTGCAAAGACGCCGATGTCATTTACGCCAAATCCTGGGGCCCGCTCCTGACCACCACCGACAAAGTCGAAGGCAAACGCCTGCAAGACATGTATCAGGATTGGATTATGGACGACGCCAAACTCAAGGTCGCCAAAGAAGGCGCCATCTACATGCACCCGCTTCCGGCTGACCGCGATATTGAAGTCACCTCCAGCGTTCTCGATGGCCCGCAGTCGGTCGTCTTCGACGAAGCCGAAAACCGCCTGCACGCTCAAAAGGCGGTCATGGCGCTCACGATGAGTTAAATTTACAGCAAAACAAGAAAAGGACTATCTGGCGGCATTTTTGCCAGATAGTCCTTTTTGTGTTCCAGCCCACTCTGCCTACTCCAGCCTGAGCGCTGTGTTGAATTTCTCGATGAACTCACGATCAGAATCCAGGTTGATGTGTTCGGCGCGTCCGGCCAGGGATTCGGCGCGGGCCGGGCCGGAGTCGGTCAGGAAAAGCGCGGCCCCCAACCCGGCCCCGTTCGAGACCGTTTCGATGGTTTCCGGGCGCGCCGGCGGCAGCAGGCCGAGCGCAAGCGCGTCTTCGGCCTGGATTTGCCCGCCAAAAGAACCGGTCAGGATGACGCGCCCCAGGTCGGCGGCGGACAGGTTCAGGCTTTCGAGCAAAATCTCAACCGCCGCGCGGATGGCGCCTTTGGCCTTTTGCAGTTCGCGCACATCCCACTGGCTGAGATGGACATTTTCCGCCAGCCGGACGGCGCGATTAATCACAAGCGGATGTTCACGCTGGAATCGGCCGCTGGCTTCGATGACCCCGGCCTGCCGCAGGACGCGGACGGCGCTCAGCAGCCCCGAACCGGTCAGGCCGACGGCTTCGACCCCGCCGATGGTTTCGGTGATAAATTGCCCGTTCTCCAGTCGCACTTTGGTCACGGCCCCATCGACGGCGCGGCTGCCGCATGAGATGTTGACTCCCTCGAAGGCCGGCCCGGCGGCAGTCGAGGTGGCGACGATGCGCTCCCCGTCCGTCAGCAGGACTTCGCCGTTCGTCCCCAGGTCAATCGCCAGGGTCGGGACGGTTGCGCGGTCAAAGTCGAAATAGGCCAGGCAGGCCAGGGCGTCCGAGCCGACAAATCCGCCAATCAGCGGCGGCAGGCTGACCTGGATGTCGGCCTCGAAAATGCCATCGAGCAGGGGGTTGGCGTCCGGGATGGAGTCACTGCGCAGCGGCTCGAAAGGCAGGGTGGCCAGGCTGTCGACCGGTAGTCGGGCCAGCAGGTGGTGCATGGCCGGGTTGCAGACGATGTTGACGCGCCGAATTCGGCTGCGGGCGGCGCGCGAAAGGTTGAGCGATTGAACGGCCTGGTTAATGGAGGCAACTGCCAGCCGGTGCAGGCGTCCGGCGTCATCCTCGGAATTTTGGGCGGCGGCCAGGCGCGAGATGACATCCGCGCCATAGACGGCTTGCTGGTTCAGGCTGGCCGCGCCCGCGCAGACTTCGCCGCTCTCCAGCATGGTCAGGAAGGCGGCGACGGTGGTTGAACCCAGGTCAATGGCCAGGCCGAGCGGCGCGGTTGGCTGGGTCTTGTAGGCATTGCTGGCGCGGAAGGTTTTGGCTGAGTAAACCACCATCGGTGAGAGCACGACCTGCATATCGCTTTCGACGCGCGAACAGCAGGCCAGGCGCTGGTTGAGGGTCAGTTCGGCGGCGGTCAGGTTTTTGCGTTCGATTTCGTTTGGCGGGCAGGCCCCGCGTTCGACCAGTACCTTGCATTTTCCGCAAGTGCCGCGTCCGGCGCAGGGTTGTTCAAGCGGCAGTTCGGCCTCGGCAATGGCCGCGCCGAGCAGGGTCCCGGCTGGGACTTGTCGTTCGATGGTTTGTGAACCGTAAATGATGGTCAGGGTGGGCATTTTTGGCTCTTATCAGATTTGTCGGCTATGATTATGCTCAGCAAAACTTTTGTACACGGATTGGACGGATTTCACGGCAGTACACGGATTTTTTGTAACTGCCTACCGTAGCGCGACTTTCAAGTCGCGTTTATGGAG
>DAOUML010000361.1:0-24584 GCA_034411635.1 Anaerolineales bacterium | reverse complement strand
AACGCCATCCCGCCAGTCGAGCGGGGCGAGTTCGTCTTCGAGCAGGTTCACCAGCGCGGCAGATTGGACCGTCAGCGGGCTGGTCAGCCGTGCCAGCCGTTGAAATCGCCGGTCAGTCCTTGTAACGGCACGCCATCCACGAAAACGCAGGCTTCGGACGAGGAATCCCACAACAGGTGAACTTCCTGTCCATGCCAGTCGGCGGGGATTTCGAGGTTGAGTCGCACCCAATGGGTGGACCACAACGGCCCAAACTTATGCCCGACCTGGATGGGCGCAAAATCGCCGCGCATGGCTTCGGCATACGGGATGCGTCCCGGCGCGGGAAAGGCGTTCAGTTGGACGGGCGCGCTGGCGGGTGAGTTCGAGGTGTTTTTGCATGAGATTCTGCCTTTTTGGGGATAGCGTGCTTGCCATTTGAGTATAACCGTGCTAATATTCAATTATAAGCTGAAAGTTAAATTGAAATTTCAAAAATATGCCAAAATCTCAACGCCCTACCCTGCGAGAAATCGCCGAAGCCTGCGGTGTTTCCATTGCCACCGTTTCTGCCGCCCTGAACGACCAGCCGAGCGTTTCGCCGAAAACACGTTCGCGCGTGCTGGACGTGGCTCTTTCGCTTGGTTACGAACCCAAAGAAAAAAACGACCGCAGAAACGATAGCGATATCAAGACCATTGGTTTGCTCATTAAACACGATGCCAGGACCATTTGGGAGATTAACCCCTTCTATTCGCTTGTCCAACTGGGCGTGACCAATACTTGCCAACAGCACAATATCAATCTGATGGTTGCCAATCTTGAAGTGGATACCAGCAACCGGCCAATCGCCTGGCCGGCCATGATAGAAGAACAGCACATCGACGGCCTGATTATGGCCGGCGCTTTTATCGACGAGACCGTCCAGATGGTTGGGCGCAGATCGGAAGTGCCGATTGTCCTGGTCGATGGTCACGCGCCCGGCTTGAGTTTCGATACGATTGTCACCGACAACTACGGCGGGGCGCAGTCTGCGGTGCGCCACCTGATCGAAAATGGACATACCCGCATCGGTCTGGTGGGCTGGAATCCGCATTCGCCGCCGGGCATTCATCAACGTCAGCAGGGCTACAGCGATACCCTGGCGATGCACCGGCTCGAGCCGTTTGTGGCTCAAAGCGACTTATCACGCGAGAGCGGCCAACATGCCGCCCGGCGATTGCTCGACCCCGCGCGCAAAGTGAGCGCCATTTTTGCCTGCAACGATGAAACCGCCCTGGGGGTAATGAACGCCGTCCGCAGCCTGAACCTGGAAATTCCGCGCGACTTGTCGCTGGTTGGCTTCGATAATATTGATTTGGCCGCCGAAGTTTCGCCACCGCTGACCACCATCCACGTTCACAAAACCTGGATGGGTTCGCAGGGTGTCCAAATGCTCATCGACCGGCTGCGAATGCCCCAACGCCCCAAAATCATCACTACCATCACCACCGACCTGATCCGCCGGGATTCGGTTGCCCGCATCTAATCTCACAAAAGGAATCAGTCCATGACCAGCCTGAAAGACCTCGCCAAAATGATCGACCACTCGCTGCTGCACCCCACCATGACCGACGCCGAAATCCTGGCGGGCTGTGATGTGGCCCGCAAGTACGATGTTGCTACCGCCTGCGTCAAGCCTTATGCCGTCAATTTGGCAAAAGAAGCCCTGGCAGGCTCCAGCGTGGAAGTTTGCTCCGTGATTGGATTCCCGCACGGCAACAGCATGACCCAAATCAAGGTCGCCGAAACCGAACGGGCCATCCGCGACGGCGCAACCGAAATCGATATGGTTATCAACATCGGCAAAGCCCTGGGCGGCGATTGGGACTTCGTCCGCGCCGATGTCGAAGCCGTCAACCAGGCCTGCATCCGCAGCGGCGCGATTCTTAAGGTCATCTTCGAGACCGATTACCTGCAAGACGAACACATTATCAAACTGTGCCAAATCTGCTCGGAACTGAAGGTGGCCTTCGTCAAGACTTCCAGTGGTTACGGATTCGTCAAACAGCCCAACGGCGATTATAACTATCAGGGCGCAACCGAACGCGTCCTGAAATTGATGCGCCAGTATTCCGCGCCCGAAGTGCAACTCAAAGCCGCCGGCGGTGTGCGCAACCTCGACCAATTGCTCAAAGTCCGCGAGTTAGGCTGCACCCGCTGCGGCGCAACCGCCACCGAAGCCATGCTCACAGAAGCCAGGAAACGTGGATATGAATAGGGAATACAGGCAACACTTTCAAATGCAAGCGAACATCCGTGCTCGGCGGGCCAGATTGGGTATTGATTTTGGATGCAGAAAATGAATAAAATCCCCGTGATTCTCGATACCGACATCGGCAGCGACATCGACGATACCTGGACGCTGGCCATGCTGCTCAATTGTCCCGAACTCGACCCGCGCCTGATTGTGACCACCAGTGGCGACACAGTCTACCGCGCCCACCTGACGGCCCAATTCCTGCAAACTGCCGGGCGGACAGATATTCCGATTGCGGCGGGCTTGAACGATCCGCAGGGAACGCACAAATTCCAACAGCCCTGGCTGGATGGTTTCGATGCAGCCGCCTACCCCGGCCAAATTACCGACGACGGCGCGCAGAAAATGGTGGAGATTATCATGGCTTCGCCTGAGCCAGTCACAATTATTTCAATTGCGGTGGTAACCAACGTAGCCCGCGCGTTGGACATTGAGCCGCGCATTGCTGGCAAAAGCCGCTTTGTCGGGATGCACGGCAGCGTCCATATCGGCTACGATGGGCAACCGGGCGCAGTGCCAGAGACGAATGCGCGCTACGACGTTCCGGCCTTGCGCAAAGTCTTTGCCGCGCCCTGGCTGCAAAAAATTATCACCCCGCTTGATACCTGCGGGGTGGTGGTTCTGGATGGGGCGCGTTACCAACAAGTCTACCGTTCAGAAAATCCTGTTCTCAAGGCGCTTATCGAGAATTACAAAATCTGGGCCAAATTGGTGACGTGGATGACGGTGGATTATGAGGCGGCGCGGTCTTCGGTTTTGTTCGACACGGTGGCGGTTTATCTGGCTTACAGTGCTGACCTGCTCGAAATGGAAAGAATCCGACTGCGAATCACCGACGACGGCCTGACCCTGCCCGACCTGGATGGTGATGAAGTGCTGGCGGCTTTACATTGGCGCGATCTCGATGGGTTTCACGAACATTTGCTAAAAAGACTGAACCCCTGAGAAGGAAGTCGGTGAATGCAGGCCCGCCCGGTTTGTGGCAAGAACGCATAACCTTCAAGCGGCTGAATCTAAACCTCGTATAACTCCACCAGCACCCCGCTGGTGCTTTCGGGGTGAATAAACGCGTAGCGTTTGCCATCGGCGGCGCTGCGCGGTTCTTCATTAATCAGGCGAATGCCTTTTTCCTTTAACTGCGCCATCATGCCCACAATGTCATCCACCTCCAGGCAAACGTGGTGCATGCCCGGCCCGCGCTTGGTCAGATATTTCGCCAGCCCTGAGTCGGTGCTGGTGGGCTGAACCAGTTCGATTTCCGCGCCGGCCACCGGCAGGAAGGCCACCTGGCTGGCCTCGGCAGGCACATCGCGCAGTTCGTGCAGTTCAATTCCCAGCGCATCGCGCCAGAAATGCAGTGATTTTTCCATATCGTCGACCACAATGGCGACGTGGTTAATGCTGGTAATTTTCGGCATGGGAATCTCCAATAATTTTTGAGCAAGTTTTACCACAAGCGGGCTTAAGTTTCCATATCAAAACCTTTCTTCAAAAAACGTGTAAAATCAATCCCATGAAAAAACTTACCTCAAACCCCCTCCTGGCCTTCTTCGCCACCCTGATCATCATCGGCCTGATGTCCCTGCTTGGCCCGCAGGAAAAATCGCTCGGCGCAAGTGTGCGCATCGTCTACCTGCACGGAGCCTGGGTGTTGGTCGCTGAAGCGGCTTTCATCCTGGCCGGCATCATTGGCGCGTTGGGGTTGCTTTCTGGCAAAATTCCACCCCTTGCCCAAAGGCAAGCGGCCCTTTATAAAGGCTCTGCCGCCCTGGGGCTTACCGGGTTGGTCTTCTGGGTCACTTACCTGCCGCTTTCGATGTGGGCCATGCAAGCCAACTGGAGCGGCCTATTTCTGGCCGAACCACGCTTCCAACTGGCGCTCACTTTTGCCGTTGTCGGCATCCTGTTGCAAGCCAGTCTGTGGCTTTTTGGCCTGCCCTGGCTAACAGCGTTCGGCAATATCGTCTTTATCACCACCCTGCTGTATACCTTCTCAAATGCCGAATATGTCATGCACCCGCCACCCTCACCAATTTTCAATTCCGGCATTTCAGCGGTCATCCTCTTCTTCGTCAGTCTCATTGTGCTTACCAGTCTGGCGGGTTTCTTTCTCTTTCAGTTTTGGCTCAAAACCCTCAAAAAATAAGGATTTAGCGGTATGGAACAAAAAAGTTTCTGGACCTCCCCCATCACCATCATCTTGTTATTGCTGATTGTTTTATGCTGTTGCTGTATTGCCCTGGCCGTGGGCGGATTTTACGGCTTCTATACCCTTGGCTCGGCCATCGAAGAATACGAAACCATCCCCTACAACGAGGATGGCGGATTCTCCTTCGATACCAGCACCCCCCCCCCCGCCCCGCTCGACCGTACTCCGGTGGAGCAAATTCCGCTCGATACCCTAACCATCTTGCAAAACACCATCGTCCCCATCAACGACCCGCGCGATCTGGCCCAACGGCTGGCTGGCATTCCCAACATCCCCGCCACCGCCCCTAGCGGGCCATTTTCGGTGGGCGATTCAAAAGATTTCTGGGTCACCAATGTTGATACCAACGAAAGTTTTCAAATTGCCGCCACCCTGCGTTACCTGACACCCAGTTCTTATTTTTGGATCGAAAATGGCGTGCGCTACAACGAAAAAGAACTGCAAGATTTGGCCGAAGCCTTCGATAAAAAAATGTACCCCATCAATCGCGAATTTTTCGGTTCTGAACCCAGCCCCGGCATCGATGAAGACCCGCGCATCCACATCCTGTACGCCAGCGGCCTGGGGCGTTCATTGGCGGGCTACTTCTCCTCTGCCGATGCCGCGCACCCCCTGGCGCACAAATACTCCAACGCCCACGAAATGTTCCTGTTCAACTCAGATACCGTGCGCCTGAACGATAAATTTACCTACGGCGTGCTGGCTCATGAATTTCAGCACATGATTCACTGGCATCAAGACCGCAACGAAACCTCCTGGCTCAACGAAGGCTTTTCCGAACTGGCAACCCTGCTCAACGGCTACAACGCTGGCGGATTTGATTATGCCTTCATCTCCAACCCCGATTTACAACTTAACGACTGGCCCAATAATTCCAGCGCAACCACCCCGCACTATGGCGCAAGTTTTCTCTTCGCCGCCTATTTCCTCGATAGATTTGGCGAAGAAGCCACCCAATCGCTGGTGCGCCACCCTGAAAACGGGCTGGACAGCGTCGATGCCGTGCTGCGCGAAATCAACGCCCGTCACCCGCTCACCGGTCAACCCATTCTGGCCGATGATTTTTTTGTGGACTGGACACTCGCCAACTACCTGGGTGATTCGCGCATCCTGGGCGGACTCTACGCCTATACTTTATACGAAAACGCGCCCCAAGCCTCAGCCACTGAAACCGTTAGAAATTGCCCCGCCACGCTCGATGGCCGCACCGTCAAACAATACGGCACCGATTACATCAAAATCACCTGCAAAGGTGATTTCAGCCTGCGCTTTGAAGGCGCAACTCAAACCCGCCTGCTGCCCGCCAGCGCCGATGCCTACTCTGGCAAATACGCCTTCTGGTCAAACAAAGGCGACGAATCAAACATGACCCTCACCCAGGCTTTCGACTTCAGCCAAGTCTCTGGTCCAATCGAAATCACCTACCAAACCTGGTACGATATCGAGCAAGATTACGACTACATCTATCTGGTAGCCTCCACCGATGGCGGCGAAACCTGGCAAATTTTGCCTACCCCCTCCGGCACCCCCGAAGACCCATCCGGCAATTCTTATGGCTGGGGCTACAACGGCACAACCAACGGCTGGATTCAAGAGACAGTTGACCTTTCGCAGTTTGCCGGACAAGAAGCGCTCTTGCGCTTCGAATACGTCACCGACGCGGCGGTCAACGGCGAAGGCCTCCTGCTCGATGACATCAGCATCCCGGCCATCGGCTACTTCACCGACTTCGAGCAGGACGATGGCGGCTGGCAGGCGGCAGGTTTTGCCCGCATCCAAAACCAACTTCCGCAAACCTTCCGCCTGACGTTAATTTACAAAGGCAGCGATACCCGCATCGAAAAACTCGAACTTCCCGCCAATCAGATTCTGGAAATTCCCATCAGCATCGGCGGCGATATCAGCGAAGTGATTCTCACCGTTAGCGGCACAACCCGCTTCACCCGTGAAGTGGGCGTCTATTCGCTTACGGTGCGATAAATCAGGCGGCTTGTCGCTTGTGTTTTTTTCGGGCTGGCTTCAGCCACAACCCATAATAGGCCAACCCGGCAATGGCAATATACATGATGGTTTTTGGAATCATCAACATCCCCAACCAGGGATAATATCGCACCCAGAGAATCACTGGCGTATAAAACAGGTACGAAAAGAAAATACAGTAAGCCACCCAACGGAAAAGCCGGTCGCCAGATTTAAGCGCATCACGCAAAATCAGGTATAGCACTCCCAGCCCAAGAAAAACCAAAAAAGCATTCCGAAACGGCCCCCAAAATTCGGGGGCTGTTACGTTGCCCCACTCATTTTGCGGAAAAGCCATCACAGCCAAGCGAACTGGCACAGAAGCCAGCAAAAGATACTCAAACCAGCCAAAAACAGCGTTATAACGCGCCTTCCAGATATACAACATCAGCACATAAAAGAACGTGACGGTTATCGCCGTTGCCAGCGCGCCCAAGCCCACCAGCAAGGAATTCTGCTCAACCCCGCCCTGCGCATAGGCTAAAACGCGAAACCCGACATGGCCGCTATCGCCAACAGCGAGCAACAGAAAAGCCCAACCAAACAGGCGGGCAACGCGCTGGTGTTTGGTTTCTACCTGCCCCATGCGCCGGAACATCAGGCCTACCAACACCCAAATAACAATCAGGTACAACACATTGAAACCGATTTCAAAAAAAATCAACAAATCTTGTGACATACACGCTCCTTTTTATTTGAATTTATGGCGGCGCAAAAACGCCAAAGTGATTGGCAACCGGACGCTGCCGCCCCCAGATGAAATTAATCGGGGAGTTCATCACCTCATACTGGCCCGTTTGCGGGTTCTGGATGACCAGCGTTGAAGACCCGCCGCCATCCAGATTGATGGCATTGTGACCGCCATAATGAATCATCAACTCAGCCATTTCCTGCACTGTTACGCCCTGACTGTAAAATGGCTGGCGGCCATCAACAACAATCATAATCAGGCGATTGCCGCCGCGATTAAGCCCTATGGCCGTGCGCGGGGCAATTTGTTTGTCCTGCAAATCTGGCACGGGTTCACGGTCTTTCACCAGCCAACTCATGCCCGAAATCGCGGTATGCACCTTGCGCGTGGGCGCGCCAAACGATGCCTCGTTTCTTTCATTGATAAACAGCGTTGGCCCATTGCGAATGAACGTTCCGTATTCCCGCCGGTCTGATGCAGCAAACCCGTGCGGGCGCACCGGGTCGCCGACGCGCGGATAGTAATCCCAGGGCGCGTTCGACCACCAGGGCAAGAATCCATCCCCATTGATCGCAACCTGCACCCCAAATTCACGCGCAAACTGCCAAGTGGAGCGCGCATCGAGCGGATTCTCTGTCTCACGCCCGCGCCGGTCGGGCGGGGTCACAAACGCCCTGACACCGTCAACACTTAAATCAGCGGTCACAATGTGGGCAACCATCGCGCGCGGGGTGGTATGCACCCTTCGGTAATAAATAATGCCGGGGTAAATCTCCTCGCGCATTTCAACCCTGGCAGGCCGCCCGGCGTAATAGGCAAAAACGGTCAACCCGCAACAGGCCAGCATAAAAGGAATCAAAATCAACCAGTAACGTTTTTTCATGCCAGGATTGTAACCTGATTCAAGATTATAATCGTGAAAAATGGCGCGAACAAGGAGCGCGAACATGATAAAAAATCAATGGTACGTTGTTCTGGAATCCGATCAAGTCAGGGCTGGCAGCGTTATCGGCGTAACGCGCATGGGCGAAAAGATGATTGCCTGGCGTGATGGCTTCGGCAAAGCGGTAATCATGAGCGATTTATGTCCGCATCGCGGAGCGGCTCTTTCAATTGGCGCCATTCATGCCAATAAAATTCAGTGCCCGTTTCACGGCTTTGAATATGATAGCAGCGGCGCCTGCACTTTCATTCCGGCCAATGGCAAACAGGCCGAGCCGCCCAAGGCAATGAAAGTAAAAACCTACCCAATCCGCGAAGCGCATGGATTTATCTATCTCTGGTGGGGTGAACCGCGCGAAGAATACCCGGAATTACCCTTTTTCGATGCGATTGGCCCCGATTTTGTTTATGCCACCCTGCGCGACCCCTGGCCCACCCATTACTCCCGCGCCATTGAGAACCAGTTGGATGTCGTTCACCTGCCTTTTGTCCATCGCACCACCATTGGGCGCGGCAATCGCACCCTGGTCAATGGGCCGCTTACCAGGGTAAGTCAGCCTGCTCAGGGACAAAACCTGCTCGATATCTGGGTGTTCAACGAGCGCGATGAAGGCCAAAAACCACGCCGCGCTTCAGAATTACCAGAACCGGAGCGGCATCCGTTTTTACAGTTTCTTTACCCCAACCTTTGGCATAACTGGATAGCAGAAAATATTCGCGTTCTGGTAGCCTTTGTGCCGGTGGATGATGAAAATACGCTGATGTATCTGCGCTATTACCACAAAATAAAGACGCCAATCCTGCGTCAAATTAATGAATTTTTTGGCAAGATTGGCAATTATGTTATTGAACGGCAAGACAGGCCAGTGGTCATCACCCAGCGCCCCCTACGCCCTGACCTGGATATTGGTGAGAAATTAATCCCCGGCGATGGGCCGATTATCACCTACCGCAAAATTCGCCGGTCGTTGATTGAAAATGCTCAAGCGGAAGCCTGCGACTCCCCGAAGGGATAAAATACTGCGTATCGTATCGCCACCCAGATGTCTATTTTTATTAAAATAACACAGCACAGCAACAGATTAAGCCTTAAACAAGCCCGTAATATGGTAAAATTTCGCCCGCGCCCTCGTAGCTCAGTGGACAGAGCGTTGGCCTCCGGAGCCAGAGAGCACGGTTCGAGTCCGTGCGAGGGTACTAAAAACAAAAAAAGACCGCGCACCAGGCGCGGTCTAAAGTTTTAATTTGACGGCGCTGCCCATGCGCACCGTTTTGCTCTCTCCTTGTGAGCGTAACGGTAAGACAACATGGAAATCGCTGCCGGGACATTTTTCATCGTCCTGGCCTTCGCTTTCCACCCAAATGCGTCCGCCATGGGCATTGACGATGCCGCGCGAAAGGGCCAGCCCCAACCCTGCGCCAGAACCTTTGAACTTGGTCTTTCCGGTGGAGTGGCGGTTGAGTTGGTCGCCGGGTTGGTAAAATTTTGTGAAGATGATTTCCTGCAAGGCTTTATCGACCCCCACGCCGGTATCGCTCACCACCAATTCAACGCCGCCTTCGGGCAGGTCGCGGTTATTGGGTGGCAGTTGGCGGCCTGAAATTCTGATCTTGCCGCCGTTGGGGGTGAATTTGATCGCATTGCTGATCAGGTGATAAAACAGTTTGCGCATCGTATTGGGATCGGCTTTGATGGAGGGCAACTGCGGCAGGTCTATCGCCAGTTCCAGTTCGCGTTCGGTTAGCGAACCGGCAAGTTCTTCCGAGACAAAACGCACCAGTTCGTTCAGAAAAACGTCCTGACGGTGTAATTCAAGGGTGCTGGCGTCAAGTTGGGCAATATCGAACATTGAATCCATGATTTCGACCTGGCGCAAAGTCGATTTGTGGATTCCGCGCACCAGTCCGCGCACTTGTTCAGGCAGGGACGGGTCTTCGATTAGCATTTCGGCATAACCGCGCGCCACCGTAAGCGGGGTGCGCAGCTCGTGCGAGGCAATGCTGATGAAGTTCGATTTGGTCATTTCCAGGCTGGCCAGGTCATGGTTGGCTTTATCGAGATAGGCATAGGCTTCGCGAATCTGGTCGTTGAGTTTGCGCAGGTTCTCTACCAGGCGGGCATTTTCCAGCGCAACCCCGGTTTGGCTGGCCATGGCCGCCAGCAGGTTCAGGTCTTCTTCTGCATAGCGCAGGCCAGAGCCCTTCGGCCCTAACGCTAACAGGCCAATCCAATCGCCTTTGGAGTAAATCGGCACATATACATCAATTCCCAGGCCGCTCATCCACTTGCGTTCCTGAATGGGGGCCTCCATAAAGGCTGGGGCAAAATCGACATCATATTGCAACAGTGCTTCGCGCTGCTCCAGAAAGAATCGGGTGATTGAACTTGCCTCTGAAAAAGTGGCGGTACTGGTAGGCAAACTGCCCGCGCCGCGAATGGGCGTAAGACGGTAGATTTTCTTTTTGTTTTCGTCCATTTCAGGGTCAATCAGGAAAATCAGACCCTTGTTAATTTCCATGGCTTCCATAATCAAGCCAACCGCCACGGTAGCAAGTTTTTCAAGATCAAGGATGTTACTAATGCTGGTGGAATACTCGCGCAAGATTTGGGATGGATCGTACACTTCCAGATGAAAGAGCGCGTTATAGGTGTTGCGTACCGCTCCAAGTAAGGGCGAAAAAACCAGCGAGAGCAAAACAGCCACGCCTGCGCCTAAAAATAAAGGATTAACAGAAACAAGATCTCCAAAAAGTTGCTGGGCGGCCCAAAAGATGCCAATATAAAGCAGCATCATCACAACAGCAGAAGAGAGATAAATCAAAAACTGTCGGGCAGTATCGCGGACATCTGGCAGGTGGGCGCGCAGAACCACAAAAGACAGAAAAATCGCCGCGCCCATGCGCAACAGGTTATCGACCCAGTTTTCAAGGTAAAACAGAGCAATATCGTTAGCCAATAGCAAAGCCAGCACAACCACCCAGTAAATCATGCGATTGCGTAAAATGGGCATGTGGGCATTGCGAATGGCCCCCAAAAGTAGAAAAATTGTTAAACCGGCAAAAATGATCCAAAAAATAAAAACCAGCAACAAATTTTGAAGCGCGATTAAGGCGGCCAGGCCGGCAAGCGAAAGCAATAATGGCCAATGACGCGCCATTGGAATGGAAGCCACTCGAATCATTTGCGCCATGAGTGCCAGCATCGCAACTGCGCCAATTTGAGTAATCAGAGCGAGAGATTCTCCGCTGGTTTGCCACAAGCCCAATTTGCCCAACGAAAAGACAACTTCCAACCCCAGGCCGGTAAGCAGAAAGGCCAGCAAAAGCACGGAAAGAGTATCTGGCTTGCGCAATCGGCGAACGGAAACAAGCGACAAAACCAGATAAGGAATTATCGTTAGTGAAGCCAAAAGAATGGGTTGATACACGCTAAAATCGCCCATATTGCCATAGTATAACCGAAATTATAGTGGTTAGAATGTCCTAACAACCCCAATCAGGCCATTCACAGGCTATAATAGAACAAAATAAACGGATGGAGGACAAAATGGCAATTTACGAATTTCATGTTTCGCGCAAGGCGCGCCAGAAATATCAATTTGACGAAGAACTCTTCTCAACAGACGGACGCGCCGTTGTCGCCAATTTCGAGGCCGCTCGGCGATTCGCCGCCAAACTATCAGCCGGGCGCGCTGACCCGGTGCCTGCTTCCGATATCAATGCTCTCGGCCTGCTCGACGAGGTTATGCACATTATCATTCGCCATTATGAGCGACAAAATCCGGGGGTCATCGCGCGCGCCCTGGCCGCGCTCAAAGCCGAGATTGGTGAAGGCGCGGTAGATGCCACTCTTTACCGCTTTAGCGAGGAATTCCCGGCCCTGGTTGTCTACAAAAACCAAATGACGGCTGTCAATTACCTGAACGGGCAGACCGAAAACGGCATTCCGCGCCGCCAGACTACGTTGGAAGAGATGATTCTGCTCAACGTGACCAACCTGAACCCGGCGGTTCAGCCCTACAAAGAACTTTTCGACGACCAGACCCTGCGCCAGGCCAGCGCCTACGAGAAAATTGTCGGCGGGATCGAAGGTTTCTTTAAGGGCGAGCCAGGATTCGGTGGGCAAGGCTCCGGCGAAACGCTGCTCGATGTGTTAAAGGCCCCGGCAGCGGCATCCCCCTACTCGCTGGCTGGTCAGCTCGAATTTGTCCTGCAAAAATGGGGGGCGATTTTGGGCGAGGCTTTTGTTACGCGCCTGTTACGCGGCATGGATTTTGTGAAGGAAGAAATTATCCGCCATACCGGGCCGGGCGGGTTTAAGGGTAGCGAGCCATTGCCCGATTATGGCAGCATTCAGCATGAGTACGAACGATTCAGCCCCGACCGTGAGTGGATGCCGCGCCTGGTGCTGATTGCCAAGAACGCTTATGTCTGGCTCGACCAACTTTCGCGCCAGTACGGACGCGACATCTCGCGCCTCGACCAGGTGCCGGATGAAGAACTGGCCCTGCTCTCACGGCGTGGGTTTAGCGGCCTGTGGCTGATTGGCCTGTGGGAGCGCAGCACCGCCTCGAAGGAAATCAAACAGCGCATGGGCCAGGCTGATGCCGTTGCTTCGGCTTATTCGCTCTATGATTATGATATTGCCCATGAGTTGGGCGGTTGGGATGCGCTCAATAACCTGCGCTGGCGCGCCTGGCAGGTTGGCCTGCGTCTGGCGGCGGATATGGTGCCGAACCACATGGGCATCGATTCGAAATGGGTGATTGAACACCCCGATTGGTTTCTTTCGCTGCCCTATTCGCCTTACCCCAATTACGAATTCAACAGCGGCGATCTTTCGCGTGATTCGCGGGTGGGCATTATTCTGGAAGACCATTACTATAACCATTCAGATGCGGCCGTAGTTTTCAAGCGCATTGATCGCTGGTCGGGCGAGGTGCGTTACATTTATCACGGCAACGACGGCACTTCGATGCCCTGGAACGATACCGCCCAGTTGAATTTTTTGAAGGCCGAAGTGCGCGAAGCGGTGATTCAGACCATTTTGCACGTGGCGCGCAACTTCCCGGTAATCCGTTTTGATGCAGCCATGACGCTGGCTAAGAAACATGTCCAGCGGCTGTGGTTCCCTGAGCCGGGCGCGGGTGGGGCGATTCCATCGCGTTCGGAGCACGGACTGACCCGCGCCGAGTTCGAGGCCGCCATCCCGAATGAGTTCTGGCGCGAGGTGGTCGACCGGGTGGCCGCCGAAGTGCCAGATACGCTGCTGTTGGCCGAGGCCTTCTGGATGATGGAAGGCTACTTTGTGCGCACGCTTGGCATGCACCGTGTCTATAATTCGGCTTTTATGCACATGCTGCGCGACGAAGATAATTCAAAATATCGCCAACTGGTTAAGAACACGCTCGAATATGACCCGCGCATTTTACAGCGCTATGTTAACTTCATGAACAACCCCGACGAGAAAACCGCCGTTGAGCAGTTCGGCAAGGCCGATAAATACTTCGGCGTCTGTGTGGTGATGGCGACCATGCCTGGCCTGCCCATGTATGGACACGGCCAAATCGAGGGCTTTGCCGAGAAATATGGCATGGAATACCGGCGCGCCAAGTGGCAAGAAACTGCCGACGAAGGCTTCATCACCTATCACGAGCAGGTCATCTTCCCGCTTAACCACCGCCGTCACCTGTTCGCCGGGGTTGATAATTTCTGGATGTATGATTTCTTCACCTCCGCCGGGTACGTCAACGAAGATGTGCTGGCTTACTCGAACAACCAGGACGGCCAGCGCAGCCTGGTGATTTATCACAACAAATATGCCCAGGCCAGCGGATGGGTGAAGACTTCGGTTGCCAGCCTGGTGGATGGTGCGCTGGTGCAAAAGTCGCTGGTTGAGGGCCTGGCCCTGCCCAGCGGCGAACTGGACTTTGTCATCTTCCGTGACAACATGACCGGGCTGGAATATATGCGCTCGTGCAAGCAACTGGCCGAAACCGGCCTGTATGCCGAATTGGGCGCGTACAAATGCCATGTCTTCCTCGATTGGCAAATTGTGCATGGCGAGCAATGGGCCCAGATTCACGCCGAACTGAACGGCGCGGGAACGCAATCGGTGCAGGAGAAATTCCAGGCCGCCTTTGGCGCGAAGCCTGAGCCGCAGAAACAAGATGAAAAAGCCAAAAAGCCCGCTAAAAAACGCGCCGCGCCCGCTAAAAAGGCCAAAGCCGATGAAACCGAGCCGCTCAAACCGGTTAGCAAGAAGCGGGTGGTGAAGAAGGATTAGGATATTTACCAAAGACTATAATGCCCGTGGTAACACATTGCGCGTTCACGCTCTTATAAAAAGCGCAATGTGTTACCGGGACGGTATACATGAATGCAAAATGCCACAAAGCATCCGTTGCTTTGTGGCATTTTGCATTCAGTTCAACATTTGCGTCTTTTTGGCTTGCGGACGGTTGTCGATTCATGTTGAGAAAGTGAATGCCGCGCTACCTTAATGGGTTTGTCTTAACCCAGAAAAAATGATAGCACGACCAGAATGGTGATAAAACTGCCCGCCAGAATGCCGATGCGCTTAAGGTCTTTGATAACAGGGGCGTAATCGGGATTAAATTCGTTGGATGCGGCTCTGAAAGTGGTTTTCTTTGACATTTGTTTGCTCCTAAGGATTTTGTAACGCAGCGGAGACGACAATTCGCTGGGTATTAACCATGTAAGGATAACACGAGATGAGTGTAATCGTGGGGTTGGGCGTGGGGGCCATGACCTCGACGCGGGTGGGTTCAACAACCTGCGTGCCGGTAATGACATAGGTGAACTGGCGCTGGTTGTTGTAGACGATGACCACATCGCCTGGTTGGAGTTTATCCAGTTCGCGGAAGATTTCTCCAAAAATATCGTTGTGCGCGGAAAGGACAAGGTTGCCGCTCTGACCGGGGTTGGCTGTGCCAATATGTTGACCAACGCCTTTTTTGAGTTGCTCCCAACCATCGCCCTGAACAATCGGCGCGTCTACGCCAATGGACGGAATCTGGATGCGGATGGCCTGGGCCGGGCCGGGGGTTGGCACCGGCATATTGGCGATGGTCTGCACGAGGGGGCGCAGATGTTCGGGGATTTCTGCGTCGTTGGGCTGCGCGCCGCCTTCAGATGTCGGCGGGGTGTGGCCGGAGGGTAGCACAATGGCGGTGATTAGCGCGGTTGGGGCGGGCGTTGGTTGTTGAATGGAGGCGGCTACTTCTTGATTGAGCGCGCGCATGGTGTCAAAAAAGGAAAGTCCAATGCCAATTAACCCAAGAATGGCGAGAATTTCAACGCCAAGCAACAGCCTGTCCATCCAAATTCGGCGCGGGCTGCGCGGGGCCGCCGACGTTTCCTCGCCAGGGGTTTCAACCACGCGGCCAGGGTCAACTTCCTCGGTTTGCTGATTGACGGGGGGTTCCAGCGTTAGCGAAATAGCGCGACCCGTGCGCCGAAATCGCTCCAGGCGGTCTTTGCGGGTAACGCGGCGTTTATCCAGCAACAGGCGGCGCAATTCTTCTACCGATAAATCTTCGGGCCGTTTTTCCATAGCGCAATCGATTATACCGCAAAGGGCATGGCTTTTTTTTGATTATCAGATATAATCAGAACTCGGCTCTGTAAATTCAGAGATTTATTCCACAAGGAGGTTTGTATGGCTTTTAGTTTTACGAATTCAAAAGGCGTATCCTACATTCTGCACTCGAAAGATACCGTCATGAAGAGTGGCAGAACCCAGACGTTGTATTTCTTCTCGAAGGAACAGAAAGAAGGCGCTCTGGATGCTGTTCCGGCTGGCTATCAGGTTGCTGAAACCAAAAACGGTTTGCCGGTTTTGAAGAAGGCTTAGTTTCTAAAAGACCGGTTTTGCAAAAGACCGGTCTTTTCCTTGTCATTTCTTAATACCCTTGTTATAATGTCGGTCTGTTCGGGCGGGTAGCTCAGTTGGTTAGAGCATTGCGTTGACATCGCAAAGGTCGTAGGTTCGAGTCCTATTCCGCCCACAGTTTTAGTATCCAGCAAACAGATGCAGTTTTAAATGCGAAGACCGGGACGAGTAGACGGGTTTCCGCTGACAGGGAGGGCAAGGCCATAGATTGAGAGCCTGCCCCAGCAAGAACCGCCGAAAACCACCCGCGAGCATAGAGCAGAACAGTTTTCACTGAAAACCAAGTAAGCGAAACGGTTGGCCTCGTTATCAGCCGAAGAGATACCAGGAGCCGGGTCTCGATATGGGCTACGCCCTACTCGACCAACGGCTTGGGTAAATCGGGTGGAATCGCGTGAAGCGTAATTTGCTCTCGCCCCGTGTGGGTGAGAGTTTTTTTGTTTTTAGGAGGCACAAATGTCTGACCGTTATGAAGATTCGCAACTCTATCGCATCCGCCACTCAGCCGCGCATGTGATGGCGCAGGCCGTGTTGGAGTTTTATCCCACCGCCAAGTACACCATTGGCCCGCCGGTTGAGAACGGGTTTTATTACGATTTTGAACTGCCCGAACCGATTACTGCCGAAGATTTGCCAAAAATCGAAAAGCGCATGCGTCAGATTGTTTCTGGCGCGCACGTTTTCGAGAAAGAAGTCCTTTCGGCAGACGAAGCCCGACAGATTTTCAAAGACCAGCCCTATAAACTGGAGTTAATCGAGGGCCTCGAGCAAGGCGGATTTGACGAGTATGGCAATCCGCTGGATGTTAAGCCCGATATTTCGATTTACAAGCACGATGCCTTTGTCGATTTATGCCGGGGGCCGCATGTTGAAAATACCCGTCAGATTAACCCCAGCGCCATCAAATTAATGTCAATTGCTGGGGCCTACTGGCGCGGCGACGAGAACAACAAGATGCTGACGCGCATCTATGGCACAGCCTGGGAAAAGCCCGATGAACTCAAGCAGTACCTGCACATGCTTGAAGAAGCCAAAAAGCGCGATCACCGCAAACTGGGCAAGGAACTCGATATTTTCATCTATGACGACGAGGTTGGCCCCGGCCTGCCGCTCTGGCTGCCAAACGGCGGTATTTTGATCGACGAGTTGGAAAATCTTGCCAAAGAGATGGAAGACAAAGCCGGTTATAGCCGCGTGCGCACCCCGCACCTGACCAAAGAAGAATTGTTCATTCGCTCAGGCCATTTGCCGTATTACGCCGAGAGCATGTACCCGCCGATGGAACTCGAAGGCGTGAAATATTACGTCAAGCCGATGAATTGCCCCATGCACCACAAGATTTTTGGCGCCAGGCCGCGCTCATACCGTGACCTGCCCGTTCGCCTGGCCGAATATGGCACTTGCTACCGTTACGAGAAATCGGGCGAGTTGTTCGGGCTGATGCGCGTCCGCTCAATGCAGATGAACGATGCCCACATCTATTGCTCCGAAGAGCAATTTGAGAGCGAGTTCATGGGCGTTATTGACCTGTACAAAAAATATTTTGACCTGTTTGGCATTGAAAAGTTTGTCATGCGCCTGTCGTTGCATGGCAAGGCCGGGCTGGGCAAGAAATATGTCGATAACGAGCGTTTGTGGCTCAAAACCGAAGACATGGTGCGACGGGCCATGCAGAACGGTGGCGTACCTTTCGTTGAAGTAAAAGACGAAGCCGCATTTTACGGACCCAAGATTGATGTCCAAATCTGGAGCGCTATCGGACGCGAGTTCACCCTCGCCACCAACCAGGTCGACTTCGCCGTGCCGGAACGTTTTGATCTGAAATTTGTCAACCGCGAAGGGCAAGATGAGATTCCGCTCTGTATCCACCGCGCCCCGCTTAGCACCCACGAGCGCATGATCGGCTTCCTGATTGAGCATTATGCCGGCGTTTTTCCGGTTTGGCTGGCCCCCGAACAGGTACGCGTCATCCCGATTACGGATGGGCAGAACGAATACGCTGCCAGCGTTGCAGAGCAACTCAAGGCGCAAGGCGTGCGCGTCAGCGCTGATCTCGGCACAGAACGCATGAATGCCAAAATCCGCCAGGCGCAGTTGATGAAAGTGCCGTACATGGTCGTCATTGGCGCAAATGAAGCCGAGGCGGGGGTTGTCTCTCTGCGTCTGCGCGATGGGTCGCAGGTGAACAATATCGCGCTGGTCGAATTTATGGAACGGGTAAAAGACCGTATTCAACGCCGGGCCAAAGAACTGTAACGGTTTTTCAAGACATCCGAAGCGATTTTCGCTTCGGATGTCTTTTTGTAAACGAAGATTGAAAATCGCGCTACGGCAGGCTGTGTTCACCATGCCGAAGTATCTGCGTTTTATCCCTTCGTGGTCACAAATTGTGCGTTCATGTTTTTATAAAAAGCGCAATTTGTTGACCGGGACGGGTATAATCAAGCATATTTTTTGTGAGAAAATAAGAAGGCCAACCCAGGGAGCGCGATGTCATGACTCTGATGAATATTATTGAATCCCCAAAAAAAATGCTCGGCTTGTTGGCCGTATTTATTTACATCGTCCTTAATCTTTTTCATGTTGGGGGTGATGAATTTATTGTCAGTCTTAATAATTTCATCGTGATTCCGCTTGCGGTGGGTATCACCATCCTGGCCTGGTTGCTCTGGCTGCAAAATAAATTTGAAGAGCAACAAATCTTGTGGTTGGGCCTCGCCGTCGGTTGGACGCTGTGGAGTCTGGCAGAAATCTGGTGGGCAGTTGCGACCATTGTTCTGGAAGAAGTGCCGTACCCATCCCTGGCCGATTTCTTCTGGCTGGGTGGCTATGCCGCGATTTTGTTTGCCCTCTGGAAGCGTCTGCGTTCGCTACCGCAAAAGATGAGCGTGGCCCAGCGCCGCGCGCTTTGGGCAATTTCTGTGCCGCTATCGATTTTCATGCTCTTTTTTGTTATCATTCCTGTCATTCGAGAAAGCCAGCTCGTGGTCTTGCTTGAAGGCTTTATCAGCATTCTCTATCCCTTTTTCACGCTCTCGCTGCTTTTGCTGGTGTTACAGATTTTATTCTCATATCAAGAGGGGCATTATGGGAAATCCTGGTTGTTGATCGCCGCCGGTTTTGGGCTGATTGGCATTGCCGACGTAATTTATGCCTACACCATTCGCATAGAATTGTATAACCAGACCAACCCGATCAGCGTTTTTGGCGTCGATGTGCCGTATAACCTCGCATTCCTGTTATGGTTTTTCGCCTTGCAGGAAGTCAATGCCCTGCGCGTAGCCTACGCGCCGATTATTGAACAGGTCAAAGAACCGCCCGCCTACCCCAATACCTATCTCGTTCTTTCTACAAAAGGCGACGATACCGTTATCTATAACAGCCGAACCTACGTCCGATTTTATTCAACAGGTGATGCCGTTGGCAAACATATCGCCAAAGCCCTCGGTCTTTCGCAGGAGGACCAGCGCCATATTTTGAAAGAAATCTACGAAAACGGATTCCTGGCCGAAAAACCTTTTCAGGTTAGCACCGCTCATGGCCTTCAAACCCTGCGGCTTTCTGGCATCGTCGTCCTTAACCCCCAAAAACAATATTCTGGCGCGCTCTTTCTGGCCCGTTTACACGCAGAATTAAACCCAGACCAGCCCGATCTCGATGCTTACGACAAAGGCATGGTGCGCTCTCTCCTCAACAAAACCGGCGTCGACGAAATTGAACAAGAAGAGCGAAAAAAATTCCTGTTGGCCTATTACCAACCTTATTTCACCGCCATTTACAACCATGTACTGGCCGAAGGCGGCAGCCTGTTTACCGACACCTTCTTCTCAGACCTGGAAAAAAAGGCCCAGGAAAAGGGCTGGAAAATCCGAATGCACCCCAATAGTTTGGATACCAGCAAACTAACCTACGAGCAAATAAAAAAAGCATTGCCTGAATTGCTTGAAACAGCCCGCTTACTGGTGGCGCGCATTTCTGGCGAATCGCTGGCAAACAGCCTCATTGAGCAAATCCGCGCAAAATACAACCTGCAAACCGTCCAGGCCGCTGAATTTCTAAAAGAACAACCTACTTTGCGCTAAAAGAACGTCATCCCATGCCATTTTTGATTGATGGACACAATCTCATTCCAAAAATCGGCTTACGTCTCGATTCTCTGGATGACGAACAGGAACTCATCGAACGCCTCAACCGATTCTGCAACCTGAGCCGTAAAACCGGCCTCGAAATTTATTTCGATGGCGCGCCCGAAGCCCAGTCCGGCTCCCGCAAAATCGGCCTGATCAAAGCCCACTTCATCCGCGCCGGCCAGACGGCAGATTCCGCCATCGTTCGCCGGTTGCGCGCTCTGGGGCGATCCGCCCGCAACTGGAGCGTAGTCACCTCCGACCGTCAGATTCAAGCCGAAGCGCGGTCTCTTGGGGCCGAGGTGATTTCCTCCGAGCAATTCGCTGCCCAGGTACTGGAGACGTTGCGTACCAACCCGGTTTCCTCGCCAATAAAAGACCCTGCCATCTCCCCTGCCGAAGTGGACGAGTGGTTGGAAATATTTTCTACAAAGGCAGGCAAAGGCAAGCGAAAACTCTAATAAGAAATTAATGCAAATAAGACCTGATTTGGTGTATATTAACTGCATAACATCCGTCCTTTTATTGGTAGCCCGGATGTTATCCACCGAAAAGGGTTTGCATGCCCCCCCCGTGCTGACCTGTGGTGGTGTCCCTCCCCCTCAAGATACCCCGCTATATCCACAAGATATAGCGGGGTATCGTATTTCTGCAAGCAACCCCAACGCTTCTAATTCAGCATAAAAATCCGCTTTTTGTATCCGTTTCCATCTCCCTTTGGGACGTGTGCCACGAAGTGGTAGATGGGCAGGGTGAGGGTAGGTAGTTACATAAAAAGCGCAATGTGTGACCGGGACGGGTATAGCAACCGTTGGTTGCGGCCTGCGACGTGGCTGCGCTATAGATTGTTTCTCCCGAATTATTGAGAAGATAAATTATGGGTTGTAAAAGTTTATGTTTTGTTAACCGAGCCGGGATATAATCAATTTAACATTTACTGGAGAAAAACATGAAACTTTTACGCATTTTTGTTATTGCCCTGGCTGCTCTTTCGCTCTTCCTCCAACCGACTCAGGCCCAAACGGGCGCGCCGCTGGTGGTTGTGTTAGACGCCAAAGGCGTGGTGGCCCCTGCGATGAAGGAATACATTCTGCGCGGCATCAGAACCGCAGAACAGCGCAACGCAGAATTACTGGTCATAAAACTCAACACGCCTGGCGGGTTAATTAGCGAAATGGAAATCATTGTGCAGGCCATTCGCGCCAGTGAAGTGCCGGTGGTCGTTTATGTCAGTCCGCGCGGCGGGACGGCAGGCAGCGCCGGCGCCGTGATGACTATTGCCGCCCATGCTTCAGCCATGGCCCCGGAAACCATCATCGGCGCGGCCAGCCCCATCAGTGGCGACGGGCAGGACATGGCCGAAACGCTGGAGCGTAAACAGAAAGAAGCCCTGCGCGCCCAGGTACGCGCCCTGACCGAGAGCCGTTCGCCTGAAGCAGTTGCCCTGGCTGAAGATATGATCGAAATTGCAAAAGCCGTTTCAGCCAATGAAGCCATCCAGGTCGGGCTGGTCGATTTTATCGCCAATGACCTGGCCGACCTGCTCACCCAATTAAACGGATTTCAGGTACAAATGTCGGATGGCCCGCGCGCGCTCAACACCGAAAATGCTGTTATTGATGAATTCGGCATGTCGTTTATCGAGCAGTTGCTTGATATCCTTGTCAACCCCAATATCGTTTTTTTGTTGGTGACGATTGGCGTGCAAGCCATCCTGATTGAAATTTCCAGCCCGGGTGGTTGGGTGGCCGGGTTTATTGGCGTATCCTGCTTGCTGCTGGCCGCCTACGGATTTGGCGTCTTGCCTGTTAACTGGTTTGGGGTCATCTTTTTGGTACTTGCCTTCGTCCTTTTCTTTTTGGAGGTGCAAACGCCAACCATGGGGGCGTTGACCGTTGCCGGGGTAATTTCTTTTATTGTGGGCGCATTGGTTTTGTTCAATTCTCCCGGCGTTCCTTCCTTTCAGCGGGTTTCCATTCCGCTGGTTGTCGGCACTGCCGTGTTGACCGGGGCGGCTTTCGTTGTCATTCTTGGGTTCGTGCTACGCGCCTTGCGCGCCCCTCAACGCGCCGGACGCGAATCGCTAGCCGGAAAAACCGGTATCGCCCTCAGCGATATTGGCCCTGCCGGCCAGGTTCTCGTTCATAGTGAGCAATGGAGCGCCGAACTGGCCGAAGGCGAAAAGCGCATCAAAAAAGGACAGGATGTTGAAGTTGTTGAAATCAAAGGCCTGCGCTTAAAAGTTCGTCGAAAGCATTAACCCTGCTTGACTTGCCTCCGCGCAAAAGATAGAATAAAAGCAAGCCTGTTTCGTTCGTGGCGCAGAGCGCCAAACTTGTAAATTTATGTTCCAAAATAAAAGCATTCACGAGGAGTTCTATGGACAAAGGAAACCTTCCCCAGGATGATTTTGACACCTTTTTAGAGAGTGTCAATCGCGCCATGAAAAGTAAAGGCGCGCCCAACCACACCTCAATCCAAATTGTTCGTTACCTTTCACATACCCACGAAGCCCGTGTAGAAACTGTTCTCACCCATATTCGCGCATCGTTCAAGGAATTCAATTACGGCCTTGAAGAACTTAGCGCCGCCGGGTTAATTCGCATCGACGATGACGACGAAGGCAGCCTTATCGAACTGACAGAAGAAGGACAACGCTGGGCAATTTCCATGTCTGACGATGACGACGATGAGGAGGACAAACACTAATGAATATCCTCTGGTACGAATGGCTGACCGTCGCCGCAATTGGGTTGCTTGTTGGCATCACCGACATCATTTCTCGCTACCGTGACAAACCGTACAGCGTTTTATGGACCATTCCCAGCCTGTTTTACTTGTTTGTCAATGCCCTGGCTTCTGTCATCGCCCTGCTCAGTGTCCGCGCTTTTGAATGGGACTTTGGTCTGCAAGGTACACGCGCATCCTGGACCCAGGTGCTGGTGGCCGGGTTTGGCGCGATGGCCCTCTTGCGCGCATCGCTCTGGAATGTGCAAGTTGGTGATGAAACAGTCTCCATCGGACTGAAAAATTTTCTCGATATCCTGCTCGGTTCCGTCGATCGCGCCGTAGATCGCAAGCGCGCCCAGCAACGTGCCATTGCCGTCAGCAAAATCATGCACAACATTGATTTCGACAAGGCCGCCCGTCCGTTGCCTGCCTACTGTTTTGGCCTTTTGCAAAATCTCAGCGCCGAAGAGCAAGATCAATTCGCCCGCAAAGTGGCCCTGCTCACCAACTCCCCCATGCACAACCGCGTTAAATCGCTCCTGCTCGGCCTTTCACTGATGAACCTGGTTGGTGAAAAAGTGCTGGAAAATGCCGTCAACAATCTTGGTGACGATATTCGCATCAGCCCGAACGCTGCTCCGGTTGAACCGCAACCACCCGCCCCGCAACCCTGAGAAAATCGACAACCGCTTGCGCCCCAAACCCACTCGTGAAAAAAAAATTCTTTCCCATCTTCTCTGCCGCAGCCCGATTCCTGCCCCTGCCGCTCAAGCAGGGGCTTTATCGCTTTCCGCCCCTGGCGCGTCTCATTCGCGGCTCTATTAACGCATCTGTTACAGATGGCCTGAGCGAAGTGGAAATCGCCGCCGGAGACCTGCGCGGATACAAAATCCTGCTCAACCTGAAAGCCGAAAAAAGCCGCTGGCTCGGCACCTACGAACCCGAACTGGCCGAAGCAGTGCGCGAATTTGCGCGCCCCGGCATGATTATTTACGACGTGGGCGCGAACATTGGTTACGTTTCCATGTTGCTGGCTCACGCCATCCGCCCCAGCGGAAAGGTTTTCGCCTTCGAAGCCCTGCCCGCCAATATCGAACGCATCCGCGCCAATATCGGCCTGAATGGCCTCGAAGAGCGCATCCATCTCCTCCCGCAAGCCGTTGCTGATCAGAGCGGCGAACTGACCTTTTACGTTCACCAATCGGTTGGCATGGGCAAAGTTGCCGGGTCTGCCGGGCGGCCTGAGGAGCAGTATCAGGCCGAAATCCGTGTTTCGAGCGTTTCACTGGATGAATTCGTCTACCAGCATGGCAATCCCGCTCCGCAAATTGTCAAAATGGATATTGAAGGCGGCGAAGTGCTGGCCCTGCCTGGCATGAAGCGCATTTTGCGCGAACACCATCCGCTGCTGTTGCTCGAATTGCACGGCCCTGAATCTGAGCAAGTCGCCTGGCGCACCCTCACCGATGCCGGATACCGCCTGCGCGAAATGTCGCCCGGCTATCCCCTCATCGAAACTCCCGAACAACTCGGCTGGAAAGCCTACCTGATTGCGGAGATAGACAAAATTTAATTGTAACTGCTTACCGTAGCGCGACTTTCAAGTCGCGTTTAGAGTAAGGCATTTGAGAATTCGCTTTCAGGCGACATAAATGTCGCCCTACGAATATCAG
>DAOUML010000360.1:0-7794 GCA_034411635.1 Anaerolineales bacterium | reverse complement strand
AATCGAGGTCGATGTCGTAGAGGGCCACTTCGCCGGTGAGTTCAGGGCAGAGCGCCAGGTCGATCATGAGTTTGCGCGCCCATTCACGGCTGCCACCGCCGATGTAGGCAATTTTGAGAGGGAGGGGTGTTGGCATAGGGTATTCCCGGCGTAGTAAGGCGGGCGTTTTTGAAACCGCCCGCCTTACTTACAGGTGAGTGATTATTTGAGCAGACCGGCGTCTATCAGGGCTTGCCGGGCGGCGGCTTCGTAATCGGCTGCGCCGAGGCTGTCGAGGCCGGCCAGGTAATCGGCCCAGGCGGTTTCATTGAGTTCTTTTTGTCCAAGCACGAACTGCAACATTCCTTCGGCATAGTAGCGGTCAAAATCGGCGGCGTTGGCGGGCGGCAGGATAACCTGAATGCCGCGTCCATCAACCCAGGGCTGGCTCTGGTAGAAGCCGAGGAAATCCATCGGGTACATTGTGCGGCCATTGATGGTCTGCCAGTTGGGGTAGCGGGCAGCAATTTCCTGTTCGGAATTGTAGAAAATCAATTGGTTGCGCAACTGGGTGAAGGGTTGTTGCTCAGGGGCCGTGTAAGCCTGGGCGGGATCGATGCCTTCAACAGAGATGTTGCCATCGCCATCGATAACGTAGTTGACGCCTTCTTGACCGAAGCCAAGCAGGTAGTAACCGTCGGTTGCCATCCATTCGAGCAGGCGGGCAATGGCTTCTTTCTTGCCATCATCGGCGGCTTTTTGCGAAACGGCGAAGATTTGTCCGCGACCGGTGTAAACACCGTAGTAAGCGTCACCATCGGGGCCGGTCGGGGCAGCAACAGGCACCCATTCGGCTTCGGGGAAATTCTCATCAAACGGGGTGTAGTTCGATTTGTTGGTCAGGGCGGCGAAATCTTCCCACATGATGCCAAACAGACCTTGCTTCCAGCGGGCGCGGAAGTCATCGCGTTTGAGGGTCGGCCAGTCGGGATCGATAACTTTGGCATCTACGATGCTTTTGAAGTAAGCCAGGGCTTCAGGGTAGTTTTCGTTGCGAACGTTCAGACCAAATTCGCCCTCGCCGGTGAAGTTCCAGACGCCCGGCACGCCGTAAGCGCCCATGATGAAGTCAAAGCGATTGCCAAGCCCAGGGCCGTTAATGAAACCGCCAAAACCATAGGTGTCGTTTTTGCCGTTGCCATCGGGGTCCTGGGTTGTAAAAGCCTGGGCAACCACAAACAGTTCTTCAGGGGTGGTGGGAACAGCCAGACCGAGTTTATCGAGCCAGTCCTTGCGAATGACGAGACCTTCGCGGCGGGGAAGCGGAGGCGGTTCGGGCAGACCATACTGTTCGCCATAGAAAGTCACCAGGTCAAGCGCGAGGGCATCGTTGTAATGAAGTTTGGTGCGTTCGGGCATCATGGGCAGCATATCGCCAACCGGGGCAATCAATCCCAAATCGACCATGCGCAGGAGCGCGCCGCGGTTGTCATTGTTGGAACTAACCAGTTGGAAAAGGTCAGGCAGGTCGTTGGCTGCCGCAGATGCGTTGAGTTTGGCTTCGCCATCGCCGCCGGTTGGCATGATGACATAGTTCAGGTTGATGTTCAGTTCTTCGCGGATGATATCGTAGGCAACCCAATCTTCGGGGGGCGGGCCGGCTTCGGTGACAGTCGCCAACGCCCACAGGGTAATATCAACCGGTTCGGGTGGGGTGGTTGGTTCGGCGGTGGGGGCTTGCGTTGCGGCAGGGGCTTCCGCTTCGGGGGCGCTCGCGGCAGGTTGTTCTGGCGCAACTGCTTCCGGCGTGGCCGCCGGGGCGCAAGCGGCTAAAATCTGTCCAATTACGAGGATCGATACAACAAGAAACAACTTCCAGTTTTTCATCTTCATCTCCTTATGGGTTTTTATGAAGGGGGAATTTGTCGCAAATTCCCTTTTTGACAAAATATGGGCGCAAATTACCGGGCAAATCTGTAAAATATTATCCTTTGACACCTCCTGCAAGCGTTCCTTTTGTGAAATAACGTTGGATCCACGGGTAGATTAGAAGCATGGGCAACATCGTAATCAGCACTCCGGCTGCTTTGAGCGACTCAATGGGAGTCGTGCTAAACGCGTCATACTCAACAAATTCATTGAAACTGGCTGAAATCAGGATGTTGCGAAGCAAAACCGGCAAGGGCAAAAGTTTGTTATCGCTCAAATACAACAGAGGGGTAAAAAACTCATTCCAAAAATACACAGCATAGAACAAGCCAATGGTCAGCAAAATCGGTTTGGACAGAGGCAAGATCACATGCCACAAAACCTGAAACTCATTCGCGCCATCGATGCGGGCGGCGTCTTTGAAATCTTCCGGCAGACCTTCAAAAAAACTCATCATGATAAAGGTGTTGTAAACGCTCACCGCCGGCGGCAAAACGACAGCCAGAAAATTGTTGGTTAAATTCATGCCTGTTACCAAGAGATAGACCGGTATCAGGCCTGGACTGAACAGGTAAGTGAAGAGAATCAGCCCCATCAGAAATTTGCGCCCCGGCAAGTGGCGGTTAGACAAGCCATACGCCAGCGGCACGGTCAGGGTCATGCTAATGGTGACGCCCAAGAGGGTAATGATGGCGCTGTTCCACAAAGCGCGAGGGAACTGCGAATGCCCCATCAACTGCGCAAAGGCTTCAAAACTCCAGTCCATAGGGTTCAGGAAGAATTGGACACCCTCGCGCGTATAAATATCGAGCGGCACCACAGCAGTCATAATTACCTGCCAAAACGGTACAACGATGATGAAAAGGAGCAGTGACAGGAAGAGGACAAGGAAAAACTGGTAAATTCTGGCGTCGCGGGTTTTGGTCTGTAACATGGCGATTCTCCTAGAATAAACTCTGTTCGGCCACGCGCTTGGCAACGCGGTTGGCAACAAGGATCAATACCAGCCCAATGACGCCCTTGAAGAAACCAACTGCCGTGGCAAGACTAAACTGAAATTGCAGAATGCCCTGGCGATAAACCCAGGTATCCAGAATATCGCCGACGCTATAGACCGGCACGGAATACAGGACAAAAATCTGGTTGAAACCGGCTTCAAGGATATGCCCCATGCGCAACAAAGTGACCATGACAATTACGGGCAAAATACCAGGGATGGAAATATGCCAGATGCGCTGCCACGGAGTGGCGCCATCGACGGCGGCAGCCTCGTACAAATCAGGGCTAATGGCAAGCAGGGCCGCCAGGTACAGGATTGTGCTCCAGCCTGTCTCTTTCCATATCTCCGAAATAATGACCACCCATCGAAAATGGTCTGGCGATGTGAGGAATGCAACCCGTTCGCCGCCAAAGTATTCAATGATCTTGTTGAGCAGGCCATTGCCGGGTGAAAGAATCACCAGCAACAAACCAAACATGATGACCCAGGAAAGAAAATGCGGCATGTAGATAACCGTCTGCACAAAGGTGCGAAAACGTGTAAACCAGGTTTCATGCAAGGCGATGGCGCAAATGACCGCCAATGGCAGGCCAAACATCAGTTTTGCCACGCTGAAATAAATGGTGTTGGTCATCAGGTCGGCAAAGTAAAACGAATTGATAAAAGCCTCGAAGTGCTTGAAACCCACCCAGGGGCTGCCCATAACCCCCAACAAAGGCTTGAAATCCTTAAACGCAATTTGCGCATTCCAAAGCGGAATGTATTTGAAAATCAAGAAGTAGATGATGGTCGGCGTCATTAATACATAAATCCAGCGCTGACGCCAGGCGCTGCGCAACGTTTTGAAAAACGCGGGCCTGGTATCTGCCGAATTGGACAAAGGAACTGTCTTTAAGGTCATTGTTTTCTCCTGTTCGTTATGGTTGCGCCAAACCAACTACCAGCAAGGCATTCTCTTTTCTTGTACCTGGCATCTTAGCAGGTTCGGCTTGGACTTTACCGCACAGGCTTTGGACAAAAACGTCCTGCCTGGAAATCACCAGAATTGTAGTAAACTTTTAACATGTCTAAATTGCGTCCAACCCTGGGCTTTTTACTCGCCAGCCTGAACACCGGCGCCAGCCGGGCGCTCTGGCCGGGCCTGTTGGATGCCGCGGAGCGATTGGATGTCAATTTGGTCAGTTTTCCGGGCGGGCGTTTACATGCCAGCACAGCCTTTGAACACCAGCGCAATCAGATTTTCGACCTCGCCAACGCCGAAGGCCTCGACGGCCTCGTCACCTGGGCTTCCAGCCTGGGCGGGGTGCTCGGCCCCGATGAAACGAACGCCTTTCACTTGCGCTACACCGGCCTGCCCATGGTCAGCCTGGCGCAATTCATGGAGGGGTTGCCGGCGGTTGTGCTGGATAGTTACCAGAGTATGCGCGCCCTGCTTAACCACCTGATTCAAGAACACGGCTTCACCCGCCTGGCCTTTATTCGCGGACCCGAGGAACATTATTATGCCCAGGAGCGTTACCGCGCCTATCTCGACGCCCTGCAAGCCAATAAACTAGCGATTGATCCGCAACTGGTAACCCGCCCCCTGCGCTGGGAATCGGGCGCGGAAGCGGTAAAGATTCTACTTGACGAGCGCGGCCTGAAACCGGGAAAAGATTTCCAGGCCATTGTGGCCGTGAGTGATATGCTCGCGTTGTGGGCATTGAAAACGCTTCAGGCGCGCGGATACGAGGTTCCTGGCGATGTGGCCGTTACCGGGTTTAACAACTCGATTGAAGAACGACTCTCAACCCCGCCGCTGACAACCGTCGATTTGCCTTTCTACAACCAGGGCGCGCGCGCATTGGAACTGTTGCTGGCCCAATTAAAAGGCGAAAGCGTCCCGGCGCTGATTACGCTGCCAACCCAAATGATAGTGAGAGAATCGTGCGGTTGCGCCTCAGCGGCGGTGGCCCTGGCATCCATGAGCGCATCGAAAATGCCCCAACCGCAATCGCGGGAAGAATGTCTGTTTGAAATGACCCAGGCGGCGGGTGGAGAGATTCCCGAATCGTTACAGGCAGGGTTAAATGCCCTGATGGAGATTTTTGCCAAAGGCATAGAAAAGGCCGCCATCCTTCCCAAAGAAAAAGGGCGCTTTCTGCAAACCCTCGATCATCTGCTTAACCAGGCAATGCGCGCGCGGTTGGATGTGCTGGCATGGAACGACATACTCTCAATTTTGCGGCGCTGGACGCTCTCGCGTCTGCCCAACGACGCGCAACACCTTCAGACGGAAATCGAAGCGCTGCTCAGCCAGGCGCGCGTGGTGGTTAGCGAAGCCGAACGGCGCGCCCAGGCCTACTGGCAATGGCAAGCCGAAAGGCAGGCCGAAACCCTGCGAGAAACCAACCGCGCCTTGCTCACCACCTTTGATATCCACCAACTTGGCGATGTGCTGTATGAGCGCCTGCCCCAACTGGGAATTCCCAGCGCGTATCTGATTCTGTACGATACCCCCGGTTTTTCGCGCCTGATGATGGCCTACAGCGAACAAGGCCGCGCCGACCTTGCCCCTGAAGGCTGGCAATTTGCAACCAAGCAAATGATTCCGCCCGAATTTTTGCCACACCACCGCCGCGCAAGCCTGGTGGTGGAGCCGCTTTATTTTCAAGAAAAATCATTGGGATACGCCATCTTTGAAGTTGGGCCGCGCGAAGGCAATGTGTACGAATTGCTGCGCTCCAATTTGAGCAGCGCCATACAAGGAGCCTTGCTGTTTGAAGAAATTCAGCAAGCGCGCCTGACCGCCGAAAAAGCCGACCGGATCAAAACCCGCCTGCTCGCCAATGTAAGCCACGAATTGCGCGCCCCGCTCAATATCATCTCTGGCTATGCGCAAAGCATTTTGTCTGAGCCGCTCGAAACGCGCTTGCTCGACGATATCAAGAAAATACAGAATCACGCCGAGCACCAATTGCGGGTTATTAACGATTTGCTCGACCTTTCACGCGCCGAAATTGACGAACTGGACCTTTCACTTGAACTGATTGACCCCCGCCCGCTGCTTGAAGAGGCCTTTCACGCCATTGCGAGCAACGCCCACAGCCCCAACGTCGACTGGCAACTCGACCTGCCGGCGCGCCTGCCGCTCATCCGCGCCGATGCCGTTCGCCTGCGCCAGATTTTCCTCAACCTGCTCAGCAATGCGCGCAAATTTACCGAGCAGGGCGTGGTTTGCCTGGGCGCGCAGGTTGCCCCGCCATACATTGACTTGTGGGTCAGCGACACAGGGTGGGGCATCCCAACCGAACAGCAGGAACGCATCTTTGAGCCTTTTGTCACCATGGAAAACAACCGCCGCATTGCCGGCGGCATTGGGCTGGGGCTGTCGATTACCCGCCACCTGGTAGCCCTGCACGGTGGGCGCATGACCCTCAACAGCGAAACCGGCAAGGGCAGCACCTTCCATATTCACCTGCCACTGCCCGCCCTTGAACACAACCAGGCCAGGCCAATCGAGGCCCAGCCAGTGTTGCTCTTGCTTTCATCCTCGGGTGATATAACGCCCGAAATCAAAACCCTGTGCGAACGACAAAACTTGCAACCATACCCGGTCTCAAATCTCAGTGAATTGGAAACGGCATTTGCCAATACCCGGCCCATGGCCGTTGCCTGGGATTTATCGACCTCCCGGCCCGGCGATTGGCCGCTCATGCGCCGCCTGCGCAACCATCCTGGCCTTAACCTGGCCCCCATTATCGTCTACGGGCGCGCCCTTGAAATCGACTCGCCCGGCCCTGGCCCAACCGGTTTTGTCGCAAAAGGCCCCAATTCTCAAACCCTGCTCGATACGCTGAATGCCCTTTGCCCGCCAGAACCCACCGCCACGATTTTAATTGTGGATGACGACCCCGAAATACGCGCCGCGCACCAAAAACTGGTGGCGCAGGGATTGCCAGGCAGCCAGATTAGCCTGGCTGAAAACGGGGAAATTGCCCTGCAATGGATGCAAAACGAGACTCCGACGCTGGTACTCCTTGATCTTGTCATGCCCGGCCTGGGCGGCGCCGATGTGCTCGACCAAATGCGCGCCAATCCGCGCCTGCGCAGCGTGCCGGTAGTGATTCTAAGCAGCAAATTACTCAGCCTGGAGGATGTCAAACGCCTGGAACACCACACCCAGGTTACTTTGCAAAGCAAGGGAATCTGGTCAGAAAGCGAAACCATCTCGGCCCTCAACCGGGCCTTGTTTGGCTCCGAAGGCCTGCCCGCCCATACCAGCGCGCTGGTAAAACGCGCCCTGGCTTACATTCATCAAAATTACAACCGCCCCATTGCCCGCTGGGAAATTGCCGAAAGCGTAAACGTCAGCCAGGATTATCTGACGCGAGTCTTCAACCGCGAGTTGGACATTTCACCCTGGGATTATCTCAACCGCTACCGCATCCTGCAAGCCCAGACGCTCTTGCAAACAACGCAGCGCAGCATTGCCGATATCGCGCATCTGGTGGGATTCAAAGACCAGGCCTACTTCAGCCGCGTTTTTAGCAAACAAATTGGCAAATCGCCGCAATCTTTCCGGGCTTAGAGTCTTTCCCAAACAACAAGACAAGGCCTGCTGTGCAAAGGCGACGCTACACGAGACATTATCGACAATAAGGATTTGGACGCGGACGAGCACAGATTGCGCGGAAAAACTGTAGTAGTCAAAGAAAGCGTAAACACAGAGTAAAAAACGCCCACGCAAAGCCGCCAATAAAATCCGCGTCCCCCAAAAAAGACTTTGGTCTATTACCGATAAAGTCTACTAGACTTCTTGCATAAGTCCTGAGCGGAGCGTGTTTCGACAGGCTCAACAACCATCCTTCGACTACGGGCTTCGCAAAATACGCTTCGCCCTCCGC
>DAOUML010000359.1:0-6149 GCA_034411635.1 Anaerolineales bacterium | reverse complement strand
TCAAAAATTCCCTGATCGCCTTGCGCAAACAACTTGCTTCACGAAAAGCCTGATATATAATGCCCGTGGTTACAAATTGCGCTTACAAAAGTGCAATTTGTAGCCAGAGCAAGTGGAGTATGATCCGGGCATTCATTTCTTACAAAGTTCTTACCAATTCTTTCATCCTTTTTTAATATAAATCCGCTAATCTATAGTTCTAGAGATTGGAGACTATCTATGAAATTTATCAAATATGCCCTGATTGCCCTGGTAGCCCTTATGCTCCTTACCGGTACTTTTGTGGGCGGACTGGCAATTGGATATTTCGCCAACAGTTCGGGCCTTATCCCGGCCTCGGCCAATCCATTCCCTGCCCCGTTACGGGCCCCGGTTGCAACCCCCGTAGGCGCAACAGAAAGCACCCCGCAAGAGTTACAAACCCTCTTCCAACCGTTCTGGGAAGCCTGGGAAATGATCCATACCCAGTATGTAGACCAACCGGTTGATGATATCGCCCTGATGCAGGGAGCCATTCGCGGCATGTTGGAGGCCCTCGGCGACGAACACACCTCTTACATGGACCCGCAAGAGTTTACAGACGCCAACGCCGGCCTTGAAGGAACTTACGAAGGCATTGGCGCGTATGTAGATACGAGCGGCGATTACCTGACCATCATCAGCCCCATCAAAAACTCGCCTGCCGAAGCCGCCGGCCTGCGCCCCGGAGATCGAATTATCGCCATCGACGGGGAAGATATGACCGGAATCCAGCCCGAACTGGCGCGCCGAAAAGTGCTAGGCCCGGCGGGTAGCCTGGTTGTTCTGACCATTCAACGCGAAGGCGAAGAAGAACCGCTCAACATTGAAATTCAACGCGCCACGATTGTTGTTGCCAGCGTTGAACACGAAATGCTTGAAAATAACATTGGCTACCTGAAACTTAACACCTTTGGCGACACCACCAGCCGCGAATTGCGCGCAGCCCTTGAAGAAATTATGGGCAACAACCCACGCGGACTCATTTTCGACCTGCGCAACAATGGCGGCGGTTATTTACAAACCGCAGTCGATGTGGCCTCGCAATTTATCCCTGAGGGAGTGGTGCTGATTGAGCGCTATGGCGACGGGCGCGAAGATATCTACGAAGCCCGCAAAGGCGGGCTGGCAACCGATGTTCCGCTGGTTGTGCTGGTAAATCAGGGCTCGGCTTCAGCATCAGAAATTGTGGCCGGAGCCATTCAGGATTACGGACGCGGAAAACTGGTTGGCATGACCACCTTTGGCAAAGGCTCGGTTCAAATCTGGAACCCACTTTCCAACAATCAAGGCGCGGTGCGCGTCACCATTGCCAAATGGCTAACGCCTCTTGAACGCACCATTCACGAAGTTGGCCTCGAGCCCGATTTTGAAATAGACCTGACCGAAGAAGACTTCGCCGAAGAACGAGATCCGCAACTTGATAAGGCGCTCGAAGTTCTTGAACAAATGATTAATGGCACAATTGAATAGCAAAATACAGGTGCAAAGGAGAACAATATGATTTTTGACATTACTTACTTCTTCTACATGATCCCCGCCTTCATCCTGATGGGGCTGACATCCTGGTATGTCAAATCAGCCTACAGCAAATGGAGCAAAGTGCGCGCCCGCTCAGGCCTGACCGGGGCCCAAGCCACCCAACGCCTGATTGCTGCTGGCGGCCTTTACGGCGTGCGCGTAGAAGGAATCGCCGGCGAAATGACCGACCATTACGATCCGCAAAACAAAGTGCTACGCCTTTCAGAGGGCGTTGCCAACGTCCCATCGGTGGCGGCCCTGGCAATTGCCGCCCACGAACTCGGACACGCCATGCAAGATGCCGAAAACTACTTCCCCCTGCGTCTGCGCGGCGCAATGGTGCCGATGGTTAATATCGGCTCGAACCTGGGCTGGATCCTGATTCTGATTGGTTTGTTTCTCAACTTCATGCAACTGGCCTGGATTGGCGTCATCGCCTTTTCTGCCGGGGCTGTTTTCGCGCTGGCAACCCTGCCCGTAGAGTTCGATGCCTCGGCACGCGCCAAACGCCTGCTGGCAGATTCTGGAATCATCTCAGGCCAGGAGGAGATAGGCGGCGTGAACGCTGTTTTGAATGCCGCCGCTCTCACTTACGTCGCGGGACTGGTAACGGCCATCTTGCAATTGCTTTATTATGTCAGCCTGGTGACAGGCCGCAGCCGCGACTAACATTTGATTTCAACATCAAAAAAAAGGCTGACCAGACGGCGAAAATCGCCCGGTCAGCCTTTTTGATTTCACCCGTCGCGCTTATTCTGGCGCAATACGGGTGTTGGGTAAGAGGGTGGTATCCTTAGGAATAACCACAATTCCATCCTGCACCACCCAGGTTCCGGCGTCAATTTCAGTGCCGCGCGGGAAAGGTTTAATCACAACGCCCTCGCCAATACGCACATTTTTATCCAGAATTGCTCCCTGAATGTAGCAATTGGGGCCAACACCCATCGATACATCTGTGCGACGGTGTGGCATGATGTCATAATCATCTGCGCCCATCATAATCGTATCTTTGATGGTCGTTCCTGGCCCAATCTGACTGCGTAAACCAATCACCGAGTGCTGTATTTTTGCTTTCTGAATTCGGCATCCTTCTGAAACCAGCGTATCTTTCAGGCTGCTATCAATCACCAATGAACCCGGCAAAATGCGCGGATTGGTGTAAATCGGGCGTTCCGGGTCGAAAAAATTGAAAGGCGGGTTGGCGGTGGCAAGTTCGAGATTGGTTTCATAAAAGGAGCGAATCGTTCCAATATCTTGCCAATAATCGTCAAAGCCATAACCAAAAACAGCCTGCTTGCCCAAGGCATGAGGGATAACATCCTTGCCGAAATCATCATGATCCGGGAAGTTGGTCAGCAGGTCAATCAGCACTTCGGTTTTGAACATGTAAATTCCCATCGAAGCCAGAAAAGGCCGCTCTTCATCATCATCGCGGCTGATAAACTGCGCCTGAATTTTCGGGTCTTTCGGTTTTTCAACAAAAGCCGTAATTCGGTCATCGGCGCCACGCTTGAGAATTCCCAACCGCGAAGCCTCCTCGCGCGAGGCCGGCTGCACCGCTACGGTAGCATCGGCGTCTTTTTCCCAATGAAAAGCAGCCATCTTGGAGTAATCCATGCGATAAAGATGATCGCCAGCCAAAATGAGAACGTGTTTGGCCCCCGAAGCCTGAATTTCGCGAATCTGCTTGCGAACCGCATCAGCCGTGCCTTGATACCAGTCATCGCTGGTTAGGGTTTGCTCTGCCGCCAAAATTTGCACCCAGCCGGTGTGATAGCGATCAAACTGATAGGTGTTGGTAATATGACGATGCAACGAAACCGAGTGAAACTGGGTTAAAACCGCAATACGATAAATATGCGAATTGATACAGTTACTGATCGGAATATCAATCAGACGGTATTTCCCGGCAATCGGCACAGCCGGCTTTGATCGCAATTTGGTAAGCGGGTACAGGCGCGCGCCTCGACCACCCCCAAGAATAATGGACAGGACTTCATCTAACGCTGGCATATATTCCTCCTGACTGATAATTGGATAAGGCTTATATGCAAATATTGCGCGTTCAGGCTGCAGATAAGCACATTTTTACACGAAGCGGGTATAAATATAAACAATACTATGATAACATTTCACGGTAAGATTATCCAGTGATATTTAGCGAAAAAGTGATTGACAAGCATTTTCTCTATTCCTGAGTATAACCCAATTACAAATGGAGGCACGATGAGCGACTCAAAACCCCTTATGTGGACGCCCAAATCGGGCATTGGCTACGTTGTAACCCGCCGTCCTGATGGCGGCATGACCCTGACCTTTCGCGATCTGAGCGATGCGACCATCAGCGATTGGCGCGAATTTGCCTTTGAGCATCTGATGGGGTCTGACCGCCTGACCCGCAACCTGTACGATTTACGCGATGTTAAAGAGATTCCGGAGCAGGCCATCAAAATGGCAGTCGAGGTCAATAACGACCCATCGACCCGCAATGTTCGCGCTGCGGTGGTAGTTGCCAGCGAACAAGTAAAAGAAGCCATTCTCAAGGTGGCTGCTTCAGCAACCGGAACTGGCGCAGCAGTTAAGATTTTCTCAACGCTTGAAGAAGCCGAAGTTTGGCTCTCGAAACCGCTCGACCAGATGGTTTAGTCCTGTGAGAAGTGAATACGACAATGACATGGCGCGCATGGGCGTCATTCACTTCAAAGCGGGCGAGTTCCTGGCGGCCCAACGCTACTTTGAGCGCGCGCTCGAAGTAGCCGACGATACCGACACGCGCTTTAAAGCCCATCTCTACCTCAGCCGCCTGCAAGACGACCCCGCCCTGAAACGCCGTCACCTCGAAAGTGCGCTCGCAATTGAGCCAACGCACGGCGAAGCCCGCCGAGAACTCGCCATTCTGGATGGCAAACTCAACCCCGCAGAAATCGTCGACCCAAACGCCCCAAGCCCGCAACCAGACAGCCCTCGCGCAGTGAACACCGACCGGTTTACCTGCCCCAACTGCGGCGGGCGAATGGTATTCGATGGCGATGGGCGCACCCTCATGTGCGAATATTGCGCTCGCAATCAGCCCATGTCCACCGAAAAAGTCGAAGAGGAGCAAGATTTTGTCCTCGCCATGGCAACCGGCAAGGGACATCGCAAACCAATTGCCATGCAAACCTTTCACTGCCAGGGCTGTGGCGCAGACTTTCTGCTACCGCCAACCGCGAAATCGGCAATTTGTTCCTATTGCGCCTCAACCCACATTATTCGAGGCGATTCCAGGAATCTGATTGAGCCAGATGCCATTATCCCGATGGCATTTAACCAGCGCGAAGCAATTCGCCGTCTGGCGGCCTGGGTGGAGCAAAATAAAATCGTGCCGCAAGAAAAAGTCCACCCGCCGCGCGGGGTCTACCTGCCCGTGTGGACTTTTGACATCGTTGGCAACATTCCCTGGGCGGGCAGGGTCTACCGTCAAAAGCGATACATCCCGGTTTCGGGAATTCACCCGGTCTTGCTAAACGACCTGTGCGTTCCAGCGGTCAAACGGCTGCCAGGCTTGATGATGCGCTTATTTCCTGAGTTCGATTTTCCCAACGCGCCAGCCTACAACCCGCGCTACCTTTCGGGCTGGCCGGCAGAAGTCTATGCGCATACCATGTCTGACGCCTCGTTACTGGCCCGTCAACAGGCCGTAAAACTGCTCAGGAGGCAAATTCAATCTCAGCAATCCGCGGTTAGCGATTTGAGTTACGATACCACCGCCATCTCTATCCTTTCCTTCAAACTGGTTTTTGTGCCAGTATGGACAACCTCTTACATGGTTGAGGCGCAACGCTATCAAGTCGTCATCAATGGCGCAAGCGGAGAAGTGCATGGCGAAACCCCTGAACGCGGTATTCTGGATTGGATAGGCAATCTGTTCAAATAGACCATGTAACTTTTTGGGGCAGTATTCATCTAACCTTGTAGAATGCCCGTGGTAACAAATTACGCGTTCACGCTCTTATCAAAGCGCAATTTGTTACCGGGACGGGAATAGAATGCCCGTTGAGATTTATGACCAGAACGGGTACAGAACTCAAACACAAGGAGAAAATACTGGTATGGAAATGATTATCGACTTCCCCGGCGGCGCGCGCGTCGACGCTCACTTTGGCCCTTACACCGTTCACACCGACCAACCCCCGGCTGGCGGCGGAGAAGGCTCTGCCCCAACCCCCTTTGCCGTTTTCCTCTCATCAGTTGGCACCTGCGCCGGAATTTATGTGCTGGGATTTTGCCGCCAACGCGGACTGGATAGCACCGGCATTCGCATTATTCAGCGCATGCACGCCGACTTCAGCGGAATGATAAAAAAAATTGACCTCGAAATTCAGGTTCCGCCCACCTTCCCGGAAAAATACCGCGACTCATTGATTCGCTCGGCAGAACTCTGCGCAGTAAAAAAGCACTTCGAGAATCCGCCCAAATTTGAAGTAAGCACCAAAGAAGTATCACTCGCATAGCCTCACCACAAAATTAAAGTAACTACCTACCCTCACCCTAGCCCTCTCCCGAAGGGAGAGGGAATCGGACATATAAAACGGATTTTTTTCTGAAAGTGACAGAAGCGTCCCTGTTTT
>DAOUML010000358.1:0-4612 GCA_034411635.1 Anaerolineales bacterium | reverse complement strand
TGATGAAATTGGTGACACCAATGCCTTTTAACAGTTTGAAAGAAATTCGCTTCAATGAAAAACTCAAACACTACGCCCTGCTTGAGCAGGTTGGCGAGGGTGGGCAGGGAAGTGTCTGGTCGGCGGTGGACAGGCAAAACGACCAGATTGTCGCGATTAAGTTTTCAGAATTGCCTGATTCACGCGAGAAAAAATCAAGCGAAGATGTTTTATTGGAACGCCAAATTGGACAATTGGCGCGTTTGCGGCATCCTTACATTTTGCCAATGTTTGACTACGGCATCCTCAATCGGTTGCGCTATATTGTCACCCCGTATATCCCCGGCGGTTCGCTTGAAAATCTGGTTGGGGCCGGGCCAATTGCTCTCCCCAAGGTAATCCAATATGCCGCCAAAATTTCTGCGGCGTTGGCGCATCTCCACGCGCAGGGAATCATCCATCGTGATTTGAAACCGTCCAATATTTTGCTCGATCTGCATCACAACATCTATCTTTCTGATTTTGGTCTGGCGCGGGTTCTCTCGAACAGTACCCAGGCCATGCACACCGGGCGTGGCACCCCCTACTACGCCTCGCCAGAACAGCACACCATGTCTGAAGCCCTGTTGCAATCCGACATTTACAGTTTTGGGGTTGTTCTCTACGAAATGCTAACCGGGCAACTTCCCTGGCACGGCGAAAAAATGCTCGGCATTCAGCAACTCCAGGCGCGTGAAGAACTGCCCGACCCGTGCGAACTTAACCCCAGCCTGCCGCGAGAAATTACCCCTGTCCTGCGAAAAATCACCGCCACCTTGCCCGAAGCCCGCCCAGAGACCATCCAGCAGGCCATGCAGTTGCTTTACCAGGCATCCGGTTGCGCGCCCGTGCCGCTTGAATCGGCTGAAGATTGGCGCGAAGAGCGTATCAAAAACCTGAATGCGTTTGAGATTTATGAAAAAAGCCGGCGACATTGGAATTCGCCCGGTAGCACGCTTCCGCTTAGTCTGACGGCTTTTGCCCTGATCGATACGTCGCCGCACGCTGAGCAGGCCATCGCCAAGTCTCCACAATTTGCGCTGAATAGCGCGCTCAGTTATGGCTACAAACACGAAGATTGGTGGCGAAAAACCACATCCTTAAGTGATCGGTTGGCGGTTGCCGCTGGATTGCTGGCAACCGATTCTGAAGAAATACGCGCCAGGGTTACTGCCTTACTCGTCCATGATTCCGAACTCGCGGGTCAAAAAATTCAGCCCCAATCCGCGCTGGTCAAGTCTATTTTGCAAAGCATCGGCCTGACGCAACAGGCCGGCACTCGCCATGATTTGCTTGCGCTTCTGAACCAGATTCTTGAACCAGGTCGGGCCTGGCAGTCCGTATTTTTGGGAGAAGAAGAAGACGCGCTGCTCGCCTACCAGTCCCTTGAAGATTCTCCCACCGGCGACCAGGCTGCCCAACTTATCGGACACTTGCGCGCCGAAACTGCTCTAAAGACGGCTTTCAAAACGGTTGCGCCCCAACGCCGCCTGCATCTCCTGCTCGTCGTTTTGCAAAATGCGGGCAGCCTGCCAGGCTCAATCCCATTTCAACCGCGCCAGGAAGCCTATCTTGAATGGATTTTTGCCCAGGCTTTTGCCGCCCCATTTCGCCTGGGCTTGTTGCTTCTTGCCAGCCTGTTTGGCGCGGGGCTGGGCTTTGGCGTCTACACTTACGCCGTCTATCGTCTCAATATTTTTCTCGATACCGCCCGCTTTCTGACCGCCGTTCAGCATGGCTTGTTTCTTGGGGTCGGTTTTGCGCTGCTGGTTCCACTTGCGCGCATCATTATCGAGCGATTCCCGAAATCGTCAACCTGGCAGCGCGTTCTGGCGGCCACCTTGCTGGGCAGCCTGCCCCTCACAAGCATCATCCTGCTTTATCACACCCTGCTGCTTGAACGTTATGAAATTTTACAGGCTGTCAACCTGCCCAAAACGGCCTTTCTGCTTAGCGCCTGTTTGCTCATCGCCGGGGGATTTTCACTCGCCAGCCTGGCCCGCTCGCGCTGGCTGAAAATGCTTTTCTACGCGTTGGGCGTTTTCCTGCCTTTGTTTGGCTCGTGGTGGGCGCATCTTAATTTTGCGCTGCATCCATTTCCGGTGCTTTATTATGAATACACCTGGCCGTTAAGCCAGGTGTTTGTCTTGAGTGCGTTTACCGCCATCTCTACCGCGTTGGGCGCGGGCCTTCTCGATATTAACTTGTCGGATTTTCAACCAGCAGGGCCACCCAATCGCCAATCTGCTTCGAATCAATGAGTTTCAGGCCGTGCTGCTCTGCCGCCGCAGCCACATCCGCTGCCAGGTGCGCAAGAATACCCGAAAGAATTAATTTGCCGCCCGGCGCAACCAAACCTGCCAGCCCCCCCTCAAACAGGCGGATGAGAACCGGCCCCAGGATGTTTGCCAGCACCAACGGCGCAGAGGTAGCCCCGAACTTCCCGCTCCGAATCTCTTCCACCGACCCCAGCCTCAACTGAAACGCCTCGCTATCTACGCCGTTATTTTGAGCGTTCTCCTGGCTGTTGCGAATGGAAGCCTCGTCAATATCCACCCCCAGGGCCAATCGCGCGCCTAATTTCAAGGCCGCTATTGCCAAAATCCCCGAACCGCAACCGACATCCATTACCAGCGGGCAATGTTCAGGCAGATGTTCTTCCAAAAATTCGAGACAAAGTTGGGTGGTTGGGTGGGTTCCTGTGCCAAAAGCCATGCCAGGGTCAATTTTTATCGAAACACGCGCTGGGTCGGGTGAGTCCATCCAGGCCGGAACAATGACCAGTTTTTCGCCAATCGGAATAGGCTGGTAGCGTACTTTCCAGGCCTCCATCCAGTTTTGGTCTGCGATGGGTGTAAAAACAGGGGCAGGCAAGGGCTGAATCATGCCCAAATAATAGAGCGATTCTTCCAGCCGTTGGCGGGTTTCTTCCAGCGTTTCATCGGCCACGAGATAAGCGCGCACGGTAATATCGCCCACCGGGGTGCCCTCGTCTTCCTCATCGGTAAACCTGACCGCCTGTTCAGTGACAACCCCGTTGGGAGCAAAACGCGCTAACACATCGGCAACTGCCTCGGCCAGTTCGCCATTCACTGTTAAAGATATTTCAAGCCAGTTCGACATCAATTAACCTTTTTATGGAATTTTATCGGCTCGATTGTACCAGCCATTTAATTTCTACGCAAAAAGCGCAAATTTTGCCCGGAGCGGGTATAATGCTGTCCAAAATGCGTGAAATTTTGAACTTATACCGTTTTTCCTAAAAATTGCGCTTTCAAAGCGCAATTTTTAGGAGCGGGCAATTATTATATATTTGGAGATAATTTTATGACACAAGAAATGCGCCCAATTAAACGCGTTGCCATTAGTACCGGCGGCGGCGACGCGCCTGGCCTCAATGCGGTAATTCGCGCGGCCACCCTGGCTGGTATCAAACGCGGATGGGAAATGTACGGCATTCGCGATGGTTATCATGGTCTGCTTAACCCTGAACAATATCCCGAAGGCGGCATTATCCGCCTGAATCGCGCTCGCGTGCGCGGCATTACCCATATGGGCGGCACCATTCTTGGCACGAGCAATCGCAACCACCCCATGCGTTATCCCATCACCCTGCCAGATGGCACCAAAGAAGAAATTGACCGCACCGACGAGATTATTCGCGCCTTTGCCGTTCATGGCCTCGATGCGCTGATTACAGTTGGCGGCGATGGCTCGCTCGAAATTGCCCAGGTGCTGGCTAAAAAAGGCCTGCGCGTGATTGCCGTGCCGAAAACGATTGACAATGACCTCGACAAAACCGATGTCACCTTTGGGTTTGACAGCGCGGTGGCGTTTGCAACGGAAGGCATTGACCGCTTGCACTCCACTGCCGCATCACATGGACGCGTCATGGTTGTTGAGGTGATGGGACGCTACGCTGGCTGGATTGCGGTGGAAGCCGGTATTGCCGGTTCTGCCGATATCATTCTCACCCCCGAAATTCCCTATGATTTGCGCAAAGTCTCTGCCAAAGTGCAGGAACGCGAAGAAATGGGGCGTTTCTTTACAATTGTGGTGGTGGCTGAAGGCGCGAAGCCGATTGGTGGCGGGTTTTCGGTTATTGGCAAAGAAGCCGGACGCGCCGAGCGTCTGGGTGGGATTGGCGAAAAAGTCGCCGCCGAAATTCAAGCCATTACCGGCAAGGAAACTCGCGTAGTGGTGCTGGGACACTTGCTTCGCGGCGGTACGCCAACCGCCTTCGACCGTGTCATTGCCCTCCGTTTTGGCGCGGCGGCGGTTCGCGCGCTAGAAAATGGATTGTCCAATGTGATGGTTGCAACCGAAGGCCAAAAAATGAATTATGTCCCGATTGACGAAGCCTATGGCAAAATGAAATCTGTGCCGGTGGATAGCGACATCATTCAGACCGCCAAAGACCTGGGCATTAGTTTCTGCGAACCGGATTAGAAAATGCAAGAACAAAAATCCCCCGCGCCTTAGACGCGGGGGATTTTTGTGTGCGCCCAGCATGGGCGTTGACTAGAGGGTGAAAGACCCTTATGGAGGTTGATTGCACCAACCATTAGCGGAAGGCAAGGGCGTCATCGTGAGG
>DAOUML010000357.1:0-5037 GCA_034411635.1 Anaerolineales bacterium | reverse complement strand
TTTCATGTACCAGGGGGCTTTGGCGGTCAGGCCGCCGGGCGGTTTGTGTCCGCGCAGGTGCTGGCAGTGTTCGGCGGTCTCGTTGCATACCGCGCGGGTGACGTTCAGGCGTTGGGTGCGGGCGTGTTCTTCGCGCCAGGCGCCCATGTTCTCTTCTTTCCACTTGCCAATCAGGGCGCGCAGTTCGCTGTTTTCGTAGGCGTTTTTCTGGGCTTCTTCTTCCGATGTCAATTTTTCCCAGGCGGCATCTTGAACGTGGTTGACCCGCAACGGGGTGAGGGCGACGATTTCCTTCCACATCCAGGCCGGGAGTTCGGGTTTCAGGGCCAGCAGGTTTTCGAGGGCTTGTTCGTCAGAGAGCAGGCTGTGGGCGTAGCGAATTTCGTCGTTGAGCAGTTCTGTCAGCGCGGCGCGGCGGGTTTTGGGGCCGTTGGCGGCGATTCCTTTCAGGTGCGTTTCGCGTTTGTTTACCCAGATTTTTTCTTCGGCGCGGGCCAGGGCCGGGGCGTTGCCCAGATTGGCATATTCGCTCAGTTTTTCGGCGCAACGGGCCTGGACGGCGGCATCGTCCAGGCTTTTGAGTAGTTTCTCGATTTTGAGCAATTGCCAGCGATTAAGAAAATCAGCCGGGCTGGCCCATGAACTATGGGCGCTCTTGTAACGCATACCCGAAAAGTGGATGACCATGTATTGCAGCCAGAGCGGAAACCGCTGTGGTTCGCTCGTGAATTTTTCGACAATCTCTTCGAGCAGTTCAGCCTGGTTTTTCGACTCGAGTTTTTGCTTGTATTGCTCCACCTTCAGTCGGGCGATGTGTTTGCTGGTGACGGTTTCGCTCGGTTGGTATTCGCTCAGGTGGGCGGCTTCGTCGATGGCGAGGGTGCTTTCGGCTTGCGCTTGTTCAGACTTGAGCGATTCGTATTCCTGGCGGAAGACGGATAGATTTTGCGCCACCCGCGCCAGTTCCTGCTCTTTGGCTTTGATCGCCTTTTCGAGTTCGGCCTGCGGTTTGGTGACGGCCTCCAACCCGGCCTGAAAGTCGCTTAGACGGTTGATTTCACTGCGCGCGGTATCGAGAATGTTTCCGCGCAAGGCATCCAGGCGGGCCTGGCTTTCTGCCCGGCGCGACCAGGTTTCGGGCATGTTGCGCAGATTGGCTTCAAGCGTGAGGGCTTCTTTTTCCAATTCTTTCAGGGTTTGCTGCCAGGTAAAGAGATGATTGCGCAGGCATAACGGTTTGTTGCCCGCGTAACCGTATTCGTTCATCAGGGCTGCGCGCATTCCGGTCAGTTTTTTGAGAAAACCGGCTTCGAGGTTGTTGAAAATATCGGCGGGGTTGGGGATGCTGAAGTGCTTCTCGGCCTGCTGATAATCGGGCGGGTTTTTCATGCGCGCCAGTTCTGCCGTGAGCGCGTCATGCTTGGCTTGCGCGGGCTTGAGATTGGTTTCAAGGGTGGGCAGGTTGGTTTTGATTTGTTCGAGACGGCGCTGGGCTTTCTCTTGGGCCTGGAAAAGGGCCAGTTTGCGGCCCTCGATTTTCTCGAAACTTTTGATAAACCGGCGCAGGCGAATCAATTCCTCGTCTACCATTGCCAGCAGTACCGTTTCCATCTTTTCAAGTTCGGCCAATTCTTGCGGACGGCGCGGATGCTCCTCGGCAATGCCAGCGATACGACGCTTTTTCCCCGCAATCAGGCGGCGGGCTTCGCTGCGGCGGTTCACCCACTGCGGCTCGAACTGGCTGATAAAATACTTTTCTTTGCGCACATCTTTCAGTTTCGGCAGGTTTTGAGCGAAAAGAATGTGCATCTGGTTGATTTTGTTGAGTTCTGTTTCGTCTATATCGCCGAATTTTTGGATGTAGAAATCACGCATATCGGGCTGCATGAAGTAATCGCGCATTTCGTTGTATTCGTCCAGCGCGCGGCGGGAGGCGATAGCCATGCCTTCGTGGTAGATGCGGATGTCCTCTTTGAGTTCATCGGCGGTTTTGCTTTTGTATTCGGCACAGATGTCGATTTCGGCAAAGTAGATCAGAAAATCGCGCAGTTTGACTTCGCGCAGTGGGTAGATGGTTTTGCGCAGGTGTTCGTTTTGCCATTGGAAGTAGAGTGGCCCGGTCATTATCTTTTCCTTTTGTTTCGCGTAGATTATACTATGCGGATAATTTTACTCTTTTTTTGAGATTCCGGTAAGTTTGATAGTTTTTTGTAGCCGAATCGGTTACAGTTGCTTTCAACGAAAGGAGCAACAATGGAATTATTGATCAATGGAAAAAACTACAGCGTGGATGAAACCCCCGATCGGCTTCTGCTGTGGGTGCTGCGCGACGAACTCGGCCTGACCGGGACGAAGTTTGGCTGTGGGGTTGGGATTTGCGGCTCGTGTACCGTTCACCTGGATGGCGTGGCGACCCGCTCGTGCATCACGATGCTCTCGCAGGCGGCTGGCAAGGAAATTCGCACCCTGGAGGGGCTGGCGACTGAATTGCCGGATGGCTCGCTCGAACTGCACCCGGTGCAGGAGGCTTTTATCGAACTGCAGGTTCACCAGTGCGGCTACTGCATGAGCGGACAGATGATGACTGCCGCCGCCTTCCTCGAAGAAAATCCGAACCCGAGCGAAGAAGAAATTACCGCGGCGATGGATAAAAATTTGTGCCGCTGTGGCACCTATCCGCGCATTCGCAAGGCTGTAGCGCGCGCCGCTGAAATTGCGGCGGGAGGCCAGTCATGAGCGAGAAACCCCCACAGACCAAGCGTAAATTTAGCCGCCGCGATTTTCTCGTCCTGACCGGCGTGGCGGGTGGCCTGTACTTTGGCGTGACCCTCGGCGTGCTGCCTTTTGCGCGCCTGAAACTGGCCGAATTTCTCGATTCTGCCGGCGGCCCGCCTTCGAGCGTGGACGCCGTCCCGCTGGCCTGGTTCGAGATTGGGACGGATAATTCGTTCAAGGTTTATATTCCGAAGGTGGAGATGGGTCAGGGCATTCACACTACCCTCGCGCAAGCCGCCGCCGAGGAACTGGATGTGCCCTGGGATGCGCTGACTGTGCTGAATATCGGCACCGGCAAAGGGCTGGACGACCCGGTCGGGACTTCGGCCAGCAACTCGACCTCCTCGCTTTTTAGCGTCATTCGACAGGCGGGCGCAACTGTCCGTGAGATGCTGCGTCTCGAAGGCGCGAAAGTGCTCGGGCTGGGGGCGCAGGATGTCGTTGCTGAAAACGGCTTCGTAACGGCGAGACAGGATGCGGGTAAAAGCGTGTCCTACGGCGAGATTGTTCGGGCGGTGAGCGAGTGGCAGATACCGGAAGAACTTCCAGCCTTGAAGAAAACTTCCGATTTCCGCTATATTGGCAAAGCCATGCCGCGTGTCGATTTGCGCGACAAGGTGCTCGGCAAAACCGAATATGGTTTCGATGTGCGCCTGCCGGGGATGCTCTACGGCGCGGTGGCAATGCCCGCCAAAATTGGCGCGACGCTGCAAAGCGCGTCGGCGGGCGGCGCGGCGAGTATGCCGGGGGTGGTGAAGGTGGTTTTGGAGGAAGATTTTGCCGGGGTGGTGGCCGAGCGCCGCGACCAGGCCTGGAACGCGCTCGGCGCGCTCGAACTGGCCTGGAGCGAAGAGAAGGCCTGGCAGCAATTGGATATTGACCTGATGATTCAGTTTGGCAACGGGCGCGGGGTGACGGTGCAGCAGGAAGGCAACGTGAACGCGAATTTGCGCGGCGATGTGCTTGAGGCCGAGTATTACTCGCCGATTGCTTATCACGCCCATATGGAGCCGCAAAACGCCGCCGCCGATGTGCGCGCGGATGGCGCGACGGTTTGGACTTCGACCCAGTCGGCGGTGGGGGTGCGGCGGGCGGTGGCGCGCGCGATTGAGATGGACGAGGAGCAGGTGGTCGTCATCCCGACCTTTTTGGGCGGCGGCTTTGGGCAGAAGATTAACAGCGTGCCGGCGGTGCAGGCGGCGAAACTCTCGAAGGCGGTGGGCAAGCCGGTGCATTTGGGCTATCGCCGCGCCGAGGATTTCCAGAACGGTTTTGTGCGCCCGCCTTCGCGCTCGCGCCTGCGGGCTGTTGTGCGCGAGAACGGACTGATTGATGCCATGACGCATGAACAAGTCAGCGGACAGGTGGCTTTCCCATTTCTGCCGGTTTTTGTCAGCGCGGTGATGGGTGCCGATTTTGGCGCGTATCGCGGCGCGCAAATTCGCTACGGCATTCCGCATAAGCGCGTCGAGGCCTGGATGGCCGACCTGCCGATGAAAACCGGCTGGTGGCGCGGGCTGGGATTGTTGCCGAACCTGTTTGCAATTGAGTCGTTTATGGACGAATTGGCGGCCAAAATTGGCCTGGATCCGTTGCTCTTCCGGTTGATTAACCTGCCGATTGATGAAATGGGCGACCGCATGAAAACGGTACTTGAAGCCGTGCGCAAAAAGTCGGGATGGGATACCCCTGCCCCGGCGGGCCGCGCGCGCGGTGTGGCGCTCAGTTATGATGTCAATACGATTGTGGCTTGCGTGGCCGAGGTCTCGGCTGAAAACGGCAAAATCCGCGTGCATAAATTGACCGGCGCGGTCGATGCCGGCCTCTTCGTTAATCCGGATGGTGCAATTGCGCAGATGGAAGGCGGCTTCAACATGGCCCTAAGTTCGGCCCTGTTCGAGGAGACGCTTGTCCAGGATGGCGCGTTGACGCCGATCAACTTCGGCGCGTACCAGTTCCTGAACAACGCCGCCGCGCCCGAAATCGAGGTCGAACTCATCAACAGCGGCGACAAACCCTTCGGCATGGGCGAGCCGCCGCTCGGCCCGGTGGCTCCGGCGGTGGCGAACGCCGTCTTTGCCCTGACGGGTCAGCGGTTGAGGAAATTGCCGTTGAAATTGGCGTAGTTTTTTACAGGGGCGCGGCATTGCCGCGCCCCTGTAGTTGTGTGCGCCCAGCATGGGCGTTGACTAGAGGGTGAAAGACCCTTATGGAGGTTGATTGCACCAACCATTAGCGGAAGGCAAGGGCGTCATCGTGAGG
>DAOUML010000356.1:0-8342 GCA_034411635.1 Anaerolineales bacterium | reverse complement strand
GCGGAGGGCGAAGCGTATTGTGCGTAGCCCGTAGTCGAAGGATGGTTGTTGAGCCTGTCGAAACACGCTCCGCTCAGGACTTATGCAAGAAGTCTATTTCAAGATGACTGACAAAAATCATATTGACAAACTGATTTACTTCAAGTATTATTGTTATCGATAACGTTATCGATAACGAAAAGTTTTGCGCCCTTTTTCTGGGAATTCCGGCGGTTTTTGCCGAGAAAACATATTACCCTTTTTACCCAAGCAAGAAGAAGAGAGGAAAAAATGAAAAAAAGTTTCACCCTCGTTTTGTCGCTTATGCTGGCTCTTGTACTGGCCCTGAGCGCTTGCGGCCCGGCGGCTGATTCGGCTGGCGATGACGTAAAAATTGTTGGCATTTCGATGCCGACCAAGACCTCGACCCGCTGGATTTCGGATGGCGAGAGCATGGTCAAGGTTTTCCAGGAAATGGGCTACCAGACCGACCTGCAGTTCGCCGATGACGACATCCCGAACCAGTTGGCCCAGATCGAAAACATGATCACCAAGGGCGCTGATGTGCTCGTGATCGCCGCCATCGATGGCAGCACCCTGACCGACACCCTGGCCAAGGCCAAGGAAGCCGGCGTGCTCGTTATCGCTTACGACCGCCTGCTGGTCAACTCAGAAAATGTCGATTACTACGCCACTTTCGACAACTTCGGCGTGGGCGTTATCATGGGCACCCAGATTGAAACCGGTCTGGACCTGAAGAACGCCGCTGGCCCCTTCAACATCGAACTGTTTGGCGGTTCCCCCGACGACACCAATGCCTTCTACTTCTATGATGGCGCCATGTCTATCCTGCAACCCTACATCGATAGCGGCAAACTGGTTGTTGTCAGCGGCCAGATGGGTATGGATCAGGTGGGTACCCTGCGTTGGGATGGTATCGTCGCCCAGGCCCGCATGGAAAACCTGCTCAGCGCCCACTACACCGACAAGCGCGTTGACGCTGTCCTTTCGCCCTATGATGGTTTGAGCATCGGTATCATTTCGGCTCTCAAGAGCGTTGGCTACGGCACCGCCGACCAGCCCATGCCCGTCATCACCGGTCAGGATGCTGAAATCGCTTCCGTCAAAGCCATGATTGCTGGTGAACAGTCCTATACCGTCTTCAAAGATACCCGCGAACTCGCCAAGCAGACCGCCGCCATGGTCGATGCCGCCCTCAAAGGCCAGGAAGTTCCGATCAACGACACCAAGACTTACGACAATGGCGTCAAGGTTGTGCCTTCCTACCTGTTGACCCCCTTCAGCGTTGATGTCACCAATTACGAAAAATATCTCGTAGAGAGTGGCTACTACACCGCTGACCAACTCAAGTAGTTTTTCGTTCACGAAGGGTGTGCAGCCGCAGAATTGCCTGCACACCCTTTTTCAATCTCTTTTGTGTAGTAACAATGGTTTTTGTTGTACAATAGCACCTGAGCAAGATAAAAAAACTGGCACGGCTTCAAGGAAGTAAAAATTATGCCTGATGTTATCTTAGAGATGCGGAATATTACAAAGACATTTCCGGGCGTGAAAGCGCTGGACAATGTTAATTTTAGCGTTCGGCAGGGCGAAATTCATGCTCTGGTGGGTGAAAATGGGGCCGGAAAATCGACGCTGATGAAAGTTCTGAGCGGCGTTTATCCGTATGGTACTTATGATGGCGAAATTTATTATCAAGGTCGCGAGTGCCGATTTCGTGATATTACAGAATCGGAAAAGATTGGCCTGGTGATTATTCATCAGGAACTCGCGCTTATTCCTTATCTTTCAATCGCTGAAAATTTATTCCTGGGCAATGAAACCGCAAAAAACGGCATCATTAATTGGAACGAATCGATTTCAAGAACCCGCGAATTGCTCGCCCGTGTTGGTCTGAATGAATCTCCCCAAACCTTGATTACCGATATTGGGGTTGGTAAACAACAATTGGTCGAAATTGCCAAGGCCCTCGCCAAAGAAGTTAAATTACTGATTCTCGATGAGCCGACTGCTTCCCTCAATGAAAGCGACAGCCAGAATTTGCTTGATTTGTTGCTTCAGTTCAAAGAACATGGTATCTCCTCGATTCTGATTTCGCATAAATTGAGCGAAGTATCAAAAGTGGCCGATTCCATCACCATTTTGCGTGATGGGGCTACCATCGAGACCATTGACTGTCATGTAGAGCAAATTACCGAAGATCGTATCATTCGCGGCATGGTTGGACGTGACCTGACGCATCGTTTCCCGCCTCGTGAGCGCAATATCGGCGATGTTATTTTTGAAGTGCGCGATTGGAATGTTTACCACCCCCTTCATGCAGATCGCAAGGTCAGCACGGATATCAATATTAAGGTGCGCCGCGGCGAAGTTGTGGGCATTTCGGGGTTGATGGGCGCGGGGCGCACAGAATTGGCGATGAGTATTTTCGGTCATGCTTACGGCACGCGCATTAGTGGCAAGGTTTTTAAGCACGGAAAGGAAGTGGATGTCAGTTCCATCGACAAGGCCATCCAAAATGGCATTGCTTACGCCACTGAAGACCGCAAGAGTTATGGGCTGGTCTTGATTGAAGCGATTAAAGATAACATTACGCTTGCCAATCTTGAAAATGTCTCCCAGGGGGGGGTGATTAACGAGCCGCGTGAAATTAAGGCCACCATCGGGTATCGCGAAGCCCTTAATATTAAATGCTCCAGCATTTTGCAACAAACGGTTAACCTTTCGGGCGGCAACCAGCAGAAAGTTGTTCTGAGCAAGTGGTTGTTTGCCGAACCCGAAATTTTGATTTTGGATGAGCCAACCCGCGGCATCGATGTCGGCGCAAAGTATGAAATTTACACGATTATTAATCGCCTGGCTGAAGAAGGCAAGGGCATTATTTTGATTTCTTCGGAACTTCCTGAAATTTTGGGCGTATGTGACCGCATCTATATCATGCGTGATGGAAAAATTGTTGGTGAAATGCCTGCCGAAGATGCCTCGCAAGAAGCGATTATGAAATGCATCATGACCTACTAACAAGAGGTGATTGAATAATGAAAACCTTGTCTACCCTGTTTAAGAGTAATATCCGTGAATATGGCATGTTGATTGCGCTGGTTGCCATTATGATTTTCTTCCAGTTCACAACCAACGGCATTCTGTTTCGGCCTATTAACATCACCAACCTTGTCTTGCAGAATAGTTACATCATTGTCATGGCATTGGGCATGCTTCTCATTATTGTTTCCGGTTGGATTGACCTGTCTGTTGGCTCGGTGGCGGCTTTTGTGGGCGCTGTAGCGGCAGTGCTGATGGTCAAGTTGGGGGTTCACTGGAGTCTTACGATGGTGATATGCCTGTTTGTGGGCGCGCTTGTGGGTGCCTGGCAGGGATATTGGGTCGCTTATGTAAAAATCCCGGCCTTTATTGTCACCCTGGCGGGCATGTTAATTTTCCGCGGTTTGACTCTGTTGATTTTGCAGGGTGAAGCGGTTGGGCCATTTCCAATCCCCTTCCAGCGATTGAGCACCGGTTTTATCCCCGACTTTTTCGACTATGAAGGCTTTCACATCACAACCATCCTGATCGGTATTGTGATGGTGGCTTTCATCGTGTTTATGGATTATCGTGATCGTCAAAACCAGTTGCGCTATGGCTTTGAAGTTACCCCGCTTTACTTTTTTATTGCCAAAAACCTGCTCATCTCTGGCGCGATTTTGGGCCTGTGTTATCTGATGGCCTCCTACAAGGGCCTGCCCAATGTGTTGATTGTAATGGCGGTTTTGATTGCAATCTTCGCCTTCATTACCAGCCAGACCGTTATCGGACGTCGCATCTATGCGATGGGCGGCAACGAAAAAGCGGCCCGCCTTTCCGGTGTCAATACGCCGCGGCTTTTGTTCCTGACCTTTGTCAATATGGGTGTTTTGGCTGCCCTGGCCGGCATGATTGTTGCTGCCCGTCTGAACACGGCCACGCCCAAGGCAGGCGTTGGCTTTGAACTGGACGTTATTGCTGCCTGTTTTATCGGCGGCGCATCGGCCAGCGGTGGTATTGGTACGATTATTGGCGCGGTGGTCGGTGCTTTTGTGATTGGCGTGATGAATAACGGCATGTCGATTATGGGCATTGGCATCGACTGGCAACAAGCCATTAAGGGCTTTGTGCTTCTCATGGCGGTTTTCTTTGATGTGTATAACAAAAATAAAGGCTAATTACCGGGCTTCTTCTTTCCTCCTTGAAACGACGGCTCCTGCCAAAAGCAGGAGCCGTCAATTTTTTTAATGCCGAAATGTCTCTGTTTTTACGGCGTGCTATCCCGAACAATTAAATCGGTTTGCAAGGTGATGATATTTTCAGGCGTGGTATTTTCGTTGATTTGCCCGAGCAGGGTGTTAACCGCTAGGATGCCCAAATCGCGCAGCGGGTTGCTGATTGTCGTCAGACTGGGAGAAAAATAGGGCGATTCTGTCAGGTTATCAAAACCAATGATGGCAATTTCTTCTGGTACGCGAATTCCGTTGCTGTGGCAATAATGCAGCGCCCCCAGCGCCATCTGGTCATTGCTGATAAATGCTGCATTCATGGCTGGGTATTTTTGTAATAATTCCGCAAAAGCCGATTCGCCGCTGGCTGAAGACCAATTCCCGGTTGTCCATTTGGCTGGCGTAATCTCAATCCCAACGCTCTTAAGCGCGTCTTCCCAGCCCTGCATTCGCTGGCGGGCTTCCAGCCACTCCAGCGGCCCGGTCACCAATCCAACATGACGCCGCCCAACCGAAAGCAAGTATTCCACTGCCTTGCGCGCCCCGCCATAATTATCAATGCCAATGGTGACATAATTGGGGTTCGGCTGACATTTCAGAAAAATAATCGGTGGACGGGTGGCGGGCAGTTGTGATTGAACAATTTTCACATTTTCATTTAGTTCAGGCGCGGCAAAAATAATTCCTTCTACCTGGTGCGCCATTAAAGACTCGATGACTGGCACAATGTTGGGGGTATCGAAGCGCGGCAACTCTTCTACAAATAAGGCATATCCCGATTTTTCACACTCTTCGGTAATTCCATTCAGAATGAGAGAAATGCCAACATAGCGCAACCCCGAAAGAATAACCCCGATGGTATGGCTGCGCTGTTGCACCAGACTGCGCGCCAGCGCGGAAGGGCGGTAGCCCATTTCCGCAATCGCCTGCTCAACCAAATCTCGCGTTTCAGGCGAAACATCGGGCCGCTTGTTGATGACCCGCGAAATAGTTTGCGTGGATACATTGCAAAGTTTGGCAATATCTTTAATCGTTACTTTCTGTTGGCGCTGTTTGGGCATAAATCACCTTCAAGGCTGAATGAAAATTATTTTTTACGCGAAAAACGCTTGTCTTTTCTATTATACCTTTGTTATAATAATATGTGAACGATAACGGTAACGATAACATATAATTTGCCTATGATTTATCAGGGAGTTTTCCATGAACTTGAATCCAATAATTTCTACTTTGGGGCGCAGATTGCGCCTGGCCGTCGTTGGTGGCGGCCCCGGCTCGTTCATCGGAGCCATGCACCGCCAGGCCGCCCGGCTGGATGACCGCTACGAGATTGTCACCGGCGTATTGTCCTCGAACCCTGAAAAAGCCCAGCAAGCGGGACAAGAACTCGGCTTCGCGCCCGACCGCCTGTATACCGCTGTAAAAGACATGCTCCAGGCTGAAGCCGCCCGCCCCGATGGCATCGACGCAGTCGCCATCATGACCCCCAACGACAGCCATTTCGACTACTCGATGTGGGCGCTGGAGCGCGGCATCGACGTCATCTGCGACAAACCGATGACCAATACCCTGGCCGAAGCCGAAACCCTGCACGCCAAAGTTCGGCAAACCGGCCTGGTCTTTTGCCTGACGCATAACTATACCGGCTACCCCATGGTGCGCCAGGCGCGCGCCATGGTTGCCGATGGGCAACTCGGCGTCATTCGCCTCGTGCAGGTCGAATACGTTCAGGGCGGCAAAGCGGACGAAGAAAAAGTGTTCTCCCCCGAAAACTGGAAATTTGACCCGGTGCGCGGCGGCCCCTCGCGCGTCATGGGCGATATCGGCACTCACGCTCACAACCTGACCCGTTTCATTACCGGCCTCGAAGTGGACGAAGTTGCCGCCGAAATCGGCGCCATCGTGCCGGGGCGAAAAATTCACGATTACGCCGGGGCCTTGCTGCGCTTTGATAACGGCGCGCGCGGAAATTTCTGGGTAACGCAAGCCGCCGCGGGGGTCGAAAACTGTCTGCGCATCCGCGTTAGTGGCACAAAGGGCAGCCTCGAATGGATGCAGGAAATTCCCCAGTCACTCACCTTCAAGCCCTTGCGCGGCCCCTCCGAAAACCGCACCCCCAACGGCCCTGGCACGCTCCCGCTTGCCGCGCGTGTCACCCGCCTCGTGGCGGGGCACCCCGAAGGCTTCCCCGATGCCTTTGCCAACCTCTATTCCGACGCTGCCGAAGCCATCGCCGCCCGCCGCGCCGGCACGACTCCCGACCCGCTCGCCCTGCACTTCCCCAACTCACAGGACGGCTTGCTTGGCGTGCGTTTTGTCGATGCCGTGATTCAGTCCAGCAACGCCAAGGGCGCATGGGTGAAATGCTGACCCCATAACAGGAGATGACCATGAATCAAATTGACGTTCAACATATCATTATGAGCGGCAAAACCGCTTTGGGCATTGAACTTGGCTCAACCCGCATCAAAGCGGTGCTGATCGCTGAGAACTATATCCCGATTGCATCCGGCAGCCATGAGTGGGAAAACCGCTACGAAAACGGCGTCTGGACTTACAGCCTGGAAGATGTCTGGGCGGGTTTGCAGCACGCATTCCGCAACCTGCGCGCCGATGTGCAGGCCAAATATGGCGTGCCGTTGCAGAGCGTTGGCGCAATCGGGTTCAGCGCGATGATGCACGGTTATATGGCCTTTGATAAAGATGGCCGGCAACTCGTTCCGTTTCGCACCTGGCGCAACACCAGCACCGGGCCAGCCGCCGGGCAACTGAGCGAATTATTCCAGTTCAACATTCCCCAGCGCTGGAGCGTTGCTCATTTGTATCAGGCCATTTTGAATGGCGAATCTCATATCGAACAGATTCACTATCTGACCACCCTGGCAGGTTATGTTCACTGGCAACTAACCGGCCAAAAAGTGCTTGGCATTGGCGAAGCCTCCGGCATGTTCCCGATAGACAGCCAAAGCAATGATTACCACCAGAGCATGATGACTTTACTCAATGAGCGTTTGGCCGCCAGGAACCTGCCCTGGAAACTTGAAGATATTCTGCCCAAAGTGCTCCTGGCCGGGGAAGCAGCCGGAGAACTAACCTCCGCCGGCGCAAAACTGCTCGACCCCACCGGCGAACTCCGGGCCGGGATTCCGCTTTGCCCGCCGGAAGGCGACGCCGGAACGGGCATGGTCGCCACCAATAGCATTGCGCCGCGCACGGGCAATGTTTCGGCTGGCACCTCCGTTTTTGCCATGATTGTGCTTGAAAAAGCGCTCTCAAAACGGTACCCCGAAATTGACATGGTCACCACCCCAACCGGTAGGCCGGTGGCGATGGTGCACAGCAACAATTGCACCTCCGACCTGAACGACTGGGTCGAGATTTTTCACCAATTTACGCAGATTCTTGGTCTCGAACTCAGCCAGCCCCAACTTTTTGAGTTGCTCTATCGCCAGGCCCTTCAAGCCGATGCCGATGCAGGCGGATTGCTGGCCTACAACTATCTTTCGGGTGAGCATATTACCCACCTCGAAGCCGGTCGCCCGCTCTTCGTGCGTACGCCTGAAAGCCGCTTCACGCTGCCAAATTTCATGCGCGTCCACCTTTTCTCTGCCCTGGGTGCCCTGAAAATCGGCATGGACATTTTGTTTGAGCAGGAAAAAGTGAAACTTGACCAATTGCTCGGGCATGGCGGTTTCTTCAAAACACCCGAAGTTGGACAGCGCATGATGTCTGCCGCTATGAATGTGCCGGTTTCGGTCATGGAAACCGCTGGCGAAGGGGGCCCCTGGGGCATGGCTCTGCTGGCCGCTTACATGCTGCATCGCAGCACATCCCAAACTTTGGATACCTATCTGGCTGAGGATGTTTTTGCGGGCGAAAAATCCATCACCATCTTGCCCGATTCAGCCGATGTTGCCGGGTTCGCGGCCTTTATGGAACGCTACAAAACCGGGTTGTCCATCGAACGCGCCGCGGTGGAGGGCTTGAAAGCGTAACTTGATGCTCGATACTCGATAATTCGATAACTCGATGCTCGATACTCGATAATTCGATAACTCGATGCTCGATACTCGATAATTCGATAACTCGATG
>DAOUML010000355.1:0-5106 GCA_034411635.1 Anaerolineales bacterium | reverse complement strand
TTCTCACGCGTTGCCAGGCCCATTTGAAGGCGCTGCCCAAAATGGGTTGGCCCAGGATAAAACTGATGACTATGCCAGCCGCCCCCAGCCAGCGGGCGGTTTGCGCTTTTAAGCCGAGGAAATTTATGGCTTCAATTTCTATTGGTTGGGCTGAAAGGGCCTGGCGTTGTTCGGGGCCGCCATCCATTGGCACGTAGCGCAGGTAGAACCAGACTGTCCCTCGCTGGGTGGCTGGTTCTTCGGCGCGAATGCTCCAACTGAAGGTGACGGTTTGCCCGGGTTGTAGTGATTGACTGACCAGCCCCGGCGGGCTGGTTTGCGCGCCGACCATATCGAGGCGCGCTTCGGCGATGACGTAGTGGGTTTCGTAAATATCCGCGATTGGGATGGTTTCGGCGGCAGCGGTCAGGCTGCCGTTTGCGTCGGGTTCAAAGGTCAGGCGAATCTGGTCGGAGTCCCCGGCGCGGATGTGGGGCGGGTATTCGAGGGTTAGGATGCGCGCCTGGCTCAGGCCAGCCTGGGTGGCGGACGTCGGGTCGAGCGGGTCGGCGGGTTGTTGCGGCGGGGATGGCTGAACGACCGCCTGGTTTGCGGCGCAGGAAATCAGGCTGAGGGCGAGGGTCAGCCCGAAAAAGAACGGAATGAAAATTTTGTGGCGCGCGTTTATCAGGTTATCGCTCGATTTCTTCTACTTCGGTGTACCAGCGCAGGCGCGTACCAACCCGGTCGCGGGCTTTCCACAAGATGTTGGTGGGCATGGTTTGCAGGGCTTTGCGTATTTGGGCGATGCGGCGCAGGACGGTTTCGGTATCTTGTTCAGATAGGCCGGGGTTTTCGTGCTGGAGCAGGTCTTCGAGGCGTTTCAGGTTGATGCTGGTGGTTTTGTAGAGTCCCCAATCGCGGCGGCACAGGCGCAGGATGCGGTCGAGGTTGATTTTGCTTTCGTCGCGGAAGCCGAGTTCGTTATCGAGCAACAGGGCGACCAGGTCAAGGGCGTCTTTGCGATTGAGTTGTACGATTTGGGTTTTTGAGAGCAGCAGTTCGGCCAATGGTACGGTGACGGGGTGGGCGTCGAGGCGGTCGCGCAGGGGCAGTTTGTGGCACATTTCGAAATCGCCGACGAAGATGTCGATGTGCCGCCCGGTTTGGGGGTTGATGTATAGTTGGCGGCGGTCGCCGTTGGAGAGGTTGAACTGCCGGTCGCTGAGGTAGCCGAAGTTGCGGAAGAAAGGCTCCAGTTTGCGGCGGTCGTGTTTGCGGACGACGAAATCTATATCGGCATAGTTGCGTCCAAACTGGTTGCGGTGGAAGCGTGGGCTGTGGTAGTGGACGGCCAGCCCGCCGATGACGCGCAGGTGTATTTGTGCTTCGCGAGCGGCATCAACAATACGTGTCATTTCGGCGATAATTTCAGATTGGGTTGGCTCCATAGGTCTCCGGGAAAGGATGAATGATGAAGAATTGAATGCAGAATGTTTTATTCATCATTCTGCATTCATCATTTTTTTATTCTACTGGAATTTCTGCGTGAATCTTATCCAAATCGAGGCCCTTGCGTTTGCGGTAGGCTTTGAATCCGAAGTAGATGGCGGCGGCGATGCCGTAGAGTACGCCCATGAAGACCAGTGACGTGCCGTTTTTGTAGCCATCCGGGTTAATGCTGTAGCCGATGCCGTACAGGGCGTTGGGGTCAAACAGCCATTGGTAGAGCAGGAAAACCAGAAATCCGCCAAAAATGACGCCCGCTACGCTGATGAGTGGCAGGCCGAAGATTTTGTATTTGGCAATCGGCGAGGCGTTATACATATCGGGTTTGCGGTAGGGCAACAGGATGGCGGCGATGGTGGTGCCGAGGTAAGTGACGGCGATGACCAGGGTGGCGGCCAGGGTGAGCGATTTGAAGCCCAGAATGTCATACGCGAACAGGGCCGAGACGATGATGGAGGGGATGACCATTAACAGCAGGGCGATAACCGGGGTGCCGGTGCGCTCGTTTACCTCGGCGACTTTTTCGGGCAGCAGGCGGTCGAAGGCGGCTGCAAACACGACGCGGGTGGAGGATAGGAAGACGGTGCCGCTCCAGCCGAACCACCACAGGCTCATCAGTGCGATGACCAGCAGTTGCAGGGCGCGGTTTTCGGTGAGAAAGGCGGCCAGCAGGGCCGGGTAGGGCCAGACGGGGAAGGGCGGTTGCGATTCGGTAAAGCCCCAGGCATAGTTCCACCAGGCGCCGTTGGCTTGCATGTAAAAATCCCAGCCGATGGTGCGGGCAATTGCCAGCAGAGTGATTATGCCCAGAATGGTGGTGATGATCAGGGCCGAGGCCATGCCGGCGAAATTACGCTTGAAGTCGGTTGCGCCGCGCACTTCGCCGTAGAGAGTCGCGCCCCAGTTGGGGTACAGGTTGAAGAAGACGATGTAGGGCAGGGTGAGCAGCAAGGCCCCAAAGGAGCCGCCGGTTAGCCCTAGCGCGGAACCGGCTTCTTCTCCGGCGGCGGCTGTAGCGGCGTAAACGCCCGAATCGGTGCCAAACAGGCTGGCGGCGTTGCTTTCCAACCCGGCCTGGAAGGTTTCGGGCGAACCACCCAGCAGCAGGCCGACTACAATCAACAGGCCGAGAATGCCACCAAAGAAGCAAATTTTCTGAATGCGGGCATAGCGCTTCATGCCGAGCATAATGTAAAATGTGACAATGCCCAGGGTGATCAGGGTCGTAATGAAAAACCCGTGATTGGTCTGGCTGAACCACAGGGCGGCATCGCGCGCGCCCAGCAGGGCCAGCACCGGGGTAATGAAAATGTGGCGCAGCATATCGCCATAAAGCGGAACCCACAGCCATAAGATGAACCACCAGCCGGTGACAGCCAGAATGAAGCCAATGCCGCCGCCCAAAATACGACTCTGCCAGACGTAATCGCCGCCTGAACGGGGCATGACGGCGATCAGCCCGGCATACACAACCACCTGAAACAAGATAAAGAATGCGCTCAAGAGCATTGCGCCAATCAGCCCGCCTTCAAAGAAGTACATCTGGCTGAAAATATATAGGCCCAATGTCACCAGGTTGATGGAAAAAAAGGCGTACACGAATGCGTCGAAAACAGACCACGAACGCACCAGGCCGGTGGCCTTACGGATAAAAAGGTCGGACATAGATGGGGATTCTCCTTTGGGGTGGATATTCGATATTCGATATTCGGTATTCGATATTCGGTATTCGATATTCGGTATTCGGTATTCGGTATTCGATATTCGGTATTCGAGTATCGATTCTCTAATATCGATTCTCTGATATCGAATGCCGCTCTTCACTACCCTTGTGTTAACACATAACTCTCAATCTTGTTCTTGCCCAACTTAACCAGCGCGCCTTGCAAGACGCCTTGCTCGTAGAGCGAGCCGGGGTTGATGCATAGGGTTTTGCCGATGCGGCTGTGGCCGCGCCCTTCGTGGATGTGTCCGTGCAGGCCGAGCAGGGGTTGGTGCTTTTCAATGGCCTGGCGCAGGGCGGTGGAGCCGACCGGTTTCAGTACGTTTCCGGCATATTTGGGACGCAGGTTTTCATCCAGTTCGGGGGCTTCGTCCAGATTGGAGTTGTGCGGCGGGACGTGGATGTTGAAGATGGCGTTTCGCGGGTCGAGCAGCCTGTCAATCATGGCCTGGTAGCGCTCGGCCAATTGCGGTTCGTCTTCTTCGCGGTAGGTATCCCAGGGGGTGCGGTTGCTCCAGCCGGAGGAAATCATATCGTGATGGTCGTCCAGCGGCACAACCTGCCCCTCGGCCAGGGTTACGGTCATCGACTGGCGAATCATCTCGTCAATCTCGAACTGGTCATCGTTGCCGGGCGCGGCATAGACCCTCATGCCGGTTCCGGCTAATTTCTTATCGGCAATCTCCAGCCATTCGGCCAGCACGCGCAGCACTTCGGCGGCAAAAATTTCGTCGATGCGTTGCGGGGCTTGGGCCAGTTCGGCCAGTTCATCTGGGTCGGTCAGGTACGGGTAATAGCCCCGGCTGCGGATTCGCCTGGTCATTTCGGCTAATTCGTCCGCGTCGTTAACTTCAAAATCCTGCTGTAAAAGGGTTACTTTGTAATGGTTGCCTGATTGTTTAACAACCGGCACAATCGCCTTGCCGGTCATATCTCCCCCCAAAATGAGAACATTTGCGCCATAGAATTTGCCAGCATTGAGAAACTTCTTCCAGCAAATATCTGAGCCATGAATATCGGTGGCAAAAAAAAGAGTCGTCACCTGGTTGAATCTCCTCTACAAAAGTAAAACAAAGCAGGCCGAGATTCTCTCGGTCTGCGATGTTTCGATATGCTCCACTGGAAATTGCAAAAGCGGCGCGGGCAAGAAGCCTTCGGGCGCGGGCAATTGCATTTGGGTTGGCGCAACTGGCTGGCGGCGTACCTCGCGCCGGTTGGGGGTAAATCCCCATACCAGCAAGGTTAACGACGCCACCAGAAAAATGAGCGCCAAAGTAAGGCGAACTGGTTTCATGGCCGGTATTATAACTTATTTAAAAAATTGTTAACGTTACCTGGCGTATTGGAGACGCCCGCGTGGGTAGTCTCATGGTGCATCCTTCGACAGGCTCAGGGGCCGCCGTGATCGCGGATAGTTCAGGTGGCGGCACAGTACGAAGAACAGCAGACCTGTACTGCGCCTGTCGAAGTTTCAAGCGCATGAAGAAGCGAGCCGCCAAGCTGGGCTACGAATTGCTGCCGCTCGCAGACTAAACAGGATCGGCGCAAATAAAAGCGGCGTCCTCCGGGTGGACAGGCGCCTTGTTTTGGGTTAAGAGTCAGGCCGAAAACGGCCATTTTTTGCATTGCTTCTGCCTTTTGCGCAGGCCCAGGCCCGTTTTTTCACCCCGGCAGGAGGTCGTGAGGGGCGGGTTTCTGAGGAAGCTTTGTTAGGCGGCTTTTCAATCGGTTTTCTCCGTGTTATTTTCAATTTTATACCAAATGACACGACTTAATAAATCCACACCGCCAATTATGATAATAAAAACCAGAATTGAGGCACTAGCATCATCGTAGTTTATAAGACTAATGTTTTGTTGGAGAATAAAACCGATACCACCTCCGCCCACAAAGCC
>DAOUML010000354.1:0-6210 GCA_034411635.1 Anaerolineales bacterium | reverse complement strand
GTAACTGCCTACCGTAGCGCGACTTTCAAGTCGCGTTTATGGAGTAAGACAGTGAGAATTTGCTTTTAGGCGACATAAATGTCGCCCTACGAATATCGGTTCGTAGGCAGTTACTTCGCTTTTACGGAGACAGTATGAAATTTGAACTTTTGAAATCAGAAATCTTGTTTGAAGGCCGTGTCTTTGATATCCGACGCGACCACTTAAAGACGCCCTCTGGACGCGCCGCCAAATATGACATCATTGAGCATCACGGTTCGGTTGTTCTCGTTCCGTTGGATGCGCAAGGCAATCTCCATTTTGTGCGTCAGTACCGCCACGCCACCGGAAGCAGCCTGCTTGAACTGCCCGCCGGGAGCCTTGAACCCGGCGAAGAGCCGCTCGAATGCGCCAGGCGCGAAATCCGCGAGGAAATTGGCATGGCAGCCAACCAACTGCGCGAAATCGGGAGTTTTTACCTTGTGCCGGGCTACTCAACCGAATACATGCGCGTTTTCCTGGCAACGGGATTGGAAGAAAGCCCGTTGCCGCCAGATGTCGATGAATATCTCAGCGTGGAAAAAATCCCCTTTATCAAGGCCCTCGAAATGGCGCGCAAAGGCGAAATCCCTGATGCCAAATCACTGGCGGCTTTGTTGTTGGCCCAGCATTATCTATAAATCATCCTTATTAAATCCCTGACTGTCTTGTTGGTGTATGGCTATCTTGCGGCCCACAGAAAAATACGGAAATTTGATATTCACGCCTGCTTCGCAGGCATGAATATCAAATTTACGACTCTAAAACCTGCGAGTTGTCACATTTATTGTCTGAATAAATGTGACAACTCGCAGGTTTTTTTATGCAAAATATTACTATCCTGAATTGCCGCAAAGGACTAAACTTGTACGGATAAAGATTTTTCCATCGCCCATATTCTCTTCCTTAAAAGGAGTTTTAAAATGACAAAACGCAAGATGATAGCCATTGAAGGCAACGAAGCCGCCGCTTCGATTGCCCACCGTGTCAGCGAAGTCATCGCCATTTATCCCATTACCCCCTCTTCGGGCATGGGTGAATTGTCAGATGAATGGTCTGCCAAGGGTAAGAAAAACATTTGGGGCACTGTGCCGCTCGTCAGCGAATTGCAGTCTGAGGGCGGGGCAGCCGGTTCCGTGCATGGCGCGCTCCAAACCGGGGCCTTATGCACCACCTTTACCGCCTCGCAAGGCCTGCTGTTGATGATCCCCAACATGTACAAAATCGCGGGTGAATTGACCAGCACCGTCTTCCACATTGCCGCCCGCGCGGTGGCCGCCCAATCGCTCTCGATTTTTGGCGACCACCAGGATGTCATGTCTTGCCGTCAAACCGGCTGGGCCATGCTCTCTTCTGGCAGCGTTCAGGAAGCCCACGACCTGGCCCTGGTTGCCCACGCCGCCACCCTGCGCACGCGCATTCCCTTCCTGCACTTCTTCGATGGCTTCCGCACCTCGCACGAAGTCACCAAAATCGAATTTCTCGAAGATGACGACCTGCGCGCCATGATTGACGATGACCTGGTGCGCGAACACCGCGCCCGCGCCCTGACCCCCGATAAACCGGTTATCCGTGGCACGGCCATGAACCCGGATGTCTACTTCCAGGGCCGCGAAAGCGTCAACAAATTCTACGAGGCCGTGCCGGGCGCTGTTCAGGCTGAAATGGATAAGTTCGCCAAACTGACTGGCCGCCAGTACAAACTCTTCGATTACATCGGCCATCCCGAAGCCGAGCGCGTTGTGGTGCTGATGGGTTCGGGCGGCGAAACCGTTGAAGCAACGGTCAAATACCTGGCCGAAAAGGGTGAGAAAGTTGGCGCGGTGCGCGTCCGATTGTACCGGCCCTTCTCCATCCAGCACTTTGTCGATGTTCTGCCCGCCAGCGTCAAGGTCTTGTCGGTCTTGGATCGCACCAAAGAGCCTGGCTCGGCTGGCGAACCGCTCTATTTGGACATCGTTAACGCCATTGCTGAGAGCGAACGCAGCATCAAGGTTGTCGGCGGGCGCTACGGTTTGTCGTCAAAGGAATTCACCCCGTCAATGGTCAAGGCCATTTTCGACGAAGCCGCCAAAGCCAAGCCCAAGAATCACTTCACCATCGGCATCAACGACGATGTCTCGAATACCAGCCTCGATTACGATCCGTCGTTCTCGGTTGAATATCCCGAAACCGTGCGTTGTCTGTTCTTTGGCCTGGGCGCGGATGGCACCGTTGGCGCGAACAAGAACTCAATCAAAATCATCGGCGAAGAGACCGACAACAATGCTCAGGGCTACTTCGTTTATGACTCGAAGAAATCTGGCTCGCTGACCATCTCGCACCTGCGCTTTGGCCCCAAGCCGCTGCAAGCCCCTTACCTGATTGCCCCCAACACCGCCAACTTCGTGGCTTGCCACCAGTTCAGTTTCCTTGAGCGTTACGACATCCTGAAATATGCCCAGCCCGGCGCGGTCTTCCTGCTTAACAGCATTTTTGGCAAAGACGAAGTCTGGGACGAACTGCCGGTTGAAACCCAGCAGGCGATACTCGACAAAAAACTCAAATTCTACGTCATCAACGCCTACGATGTGGCCCACCATACCGGCATGGGCACGCGCATCAACACCATCATGCAGACCTGCTTCTTCGCTATCTCTGGCGTATTGCCGCGCGAACAGGCCATTGCGCAAATCAAAAAAGCCATTGAGAAAACCTATGGCCGACGTGGTGAAGCCGTCGTTCAGCAAAACTTCGAAGCGGTAGACCAATCCTTAGCCAACCTGTATGAAGTCAGCGTTCCGGCCAGCGTGAGTGGACACATCAAGATGCGCCCTGCCGTGCCAAATGCCGCGCCTGAGTTCGTCAAGAGCGTACTCAGCCCGATCATCGCCTTTGAAGGCGACAGCCTGCCCGTCTCGGCCATGCCGGTAGATGGAACCTTCCCCACCGCCACCACCCAGTGGGAAAAGCGCAACATCTCGCTCGAAATCCCGGTTTGGGAACCTGATTTGTGTATCCAGTGTGGTAAATGCGTCTTTGTCTGCCCGCATGCCGTCATTCGCCAGAAAGTGTACGACAAAGCCCTGCTGGCCGATGCGCCCGAAACCTTCAAAAGCATGGATGCCAAATTCAAGGAATTCCCTGGCATGGCATACACCATTCAGGTTGCGCCCGAAGATTGCACCGGCTGCACCCTGTGCGTGGAAGCCTGCCCCGCCAAAGACAAGACCCAGGTGGGCCGCAAGGCCATTAACATGGCCGAACAACTGCCCCTGCGCGAAAGCGAATCCAAAAACTGGAACTTCTTCCTCGATATTCCCGAAGCCGACCGCGCCGCTTTTGCCCCCACCACCATCAAAAATTCGCAACTGTTGCAACCCTTGTTCGAGTTCTCCGGGGCCTGCACCGGCTGTGGCGAGACGCCCTATGTCAAACTGGTTTCGCAACTGTTTGGCGACCGCGCCGTCATCGCCAACGCCACGGGCTGCTCGTCCATCTACGGCGGCAACCTGCCCACCACCCCCTGGGCGCAAAACAAAGACGGACGCGGCCCGGCCTGGTCGAACTCGCTCTTTGAAGATAACGCCGAATTTGGCCTGGGCATGCGCCTGACCATCGACAAGCACAATGAATACGCCCGCGAACTTCTGCCGCACTTCGCCCCCGAACTCGGCGGCGACCTGGTGGAAGGCCTGCTCAATGCCGATCAAAGCACCGAAAAAGGCATTCAGGAACAGCGCGAACGGGTAGCCCTGCTCAAAGAGAAACTCTCTGCGCTCAAAAATGACAGCAAAGCCAAAGACCTGATTTCAATTGCCGATATGCTCGTCAAAAAATCGGTCTGGATCATGGGCGGCGACGGCTGGGCCTACGACATCGGCTACGGCGGTCTCGATCATGTGATCGCTTCGGGCCGCAACGTCAACATTCTGGTGCTCGATACCGAAGTCTACTCGAACACCGGCGGACAGGCATCCAAAGCCACCCCCACCGGCGCAGTCGCCAAATTCGCCATGGGCGGCAAAGGCATCGCCAAGAAAGACCTCGGTCTGATTGCCATGTCTTACGGCTATGTCTATGTGGCCCGCGTCGCCATGGGCGCCAACGACCAGCAAACCCTCAAAGCCATTCTCGAAGCCGAAGCCTTCGACGGCCCCTCGATTGTCATCGCCTACAGCCACTGCATTGCCCACGGCATCGACATGACCAAAGGCCTCGACCAGCAAAAATTGGCCGTCCAATCCGGGCATTGGAATCTCTTCCGCTACAACCCCGATCTCGCCGCGGAAGGCAAGAATCCGCTTCAGGTCGATTCCAAAGAACCGAGCATCCCGCTTGAAGATTACATCTACCGTGAAACCCGCTACCGCATGTTGGCCCAAAGCGACGAAGAACGCGCCGAAATGCTGCTCAAATCGGCCCAGGCCGATGTGAAAAGCCGCTGGCAGTACTACCAGCAAATGGCCGCCATGCACTTTGGTAACGGCAGCGAAACCACACAAGAATAAGGGAAAATTGACATGACCGACCTAACTACTACCTACCTCGGCCTGGCCCTAAAAAATCCCGTTGTCGCCGCCGCCTCGCCGCTCAGCAAAAAAATAGATACCGTCAAAAAACTGGACGAAGCCGGCGTGGGTGCCATCGTGATGTACTCGCTCTTTGAGGAGCAAATCATCCACGAAAGCCTCGAACTCGACCACTTCCTGACGCGCGGCACAGATTCTTTCGCCGAAGCCATGTCGTACCTGCCCGAACAGACCAGTTACGCCACCGGCCCTGGCAAATACCTCGATCACGTCACCGCAGTCAAAAAAGCCGTCAGCGTGCCGGTGATTGGCTCGCTCAACGGCGTCTCCAAAGGCGGATGGACCAAATACGCCCGCCATATTCAGGATGCCGGCGCCGACGCGCTCGAACTCAACCTGTACTACCTCGCTTCAGACCCCAAACTGACCGCCGCTGAACTGGAAGACGCCTACGCTGAATTGGTTGCCGAAGTGAAAGCCAGCATCAACATTCCGCTGGCCGTCAAACTCAGCCCGTTCTTCACCTCCATCCCTAACGCCTGCCAGAAACTCGTCGAAGCCGGGGCCGATGGACTGGTGCTTTTCAACCGCTTCTACCAGCCCGATTTCGACCTGGACGAGTTGGAAGTGGTGCACAAACTGCACCTGAGCAATTCCACAGACCTCAACCTGCCCCTGCGCTGGATTTCAATTCTGTACGGCAAAATCAAAGCCGATCTTGCCCTGACCAGCGGCGTACACACCCCGCAGGATGTCATCAAATCGATGATGGCTGGCGCGCAAGTGACCATGCTGGCCTCAGAGTTGCTGGCCAATGGCATTCGCCGTGTCCCTGAATTGTTGAATGTCGTTGAGTCTTGGATGCAAGAACGCGATTACAAATCCATCAAGCAAATGCAGGGCAGCATGAGCCAGCAAGCGGTGCGCGAACCGGCTGCCTTCGAGCGCGCCAACTACATGAAAATGCTCAACTCCTGGCGCGATTTGCCGTAACAGCAACAAGTTCATCAAGTTTTACAACAGCCTTGCGCAAAAACGCAAGGCTGTTTTTCTTAAACGAAACTTAACCTTTTGTCTATCCGTATTTAACCTGTGATGTGTATAGTATAAGCATCGCTAAAAAATATTCAGGAGCAACCCAATGACCTTTTTAATCATCCTTTCGCTGGCCTTTATTCTCGTCGTTGCAATCGATGCTGTTCAGAAAAACCGCCAACACTCAATCTAACCAACAAAAAACGCATCTTCTCCTCCTTGCAAAGCCGGCCTGCTTTTCGTTTCTTGAAAAGCAGGCCGGTGGTTTTTGGGAAAGACCCGCATTCCTTTTTCTTAACCAATCGTTAACCCATTCTTCCATTGCGCTTAAAGGTGGTTTGATATGATTTCGGGGCATTCAAATTCATAAGGAGAAAAAGAAAACCTATGTTTGCAAAACTTCGTAACCTCGTATTTGTTCTGGTCGCCCTGAGCCTCGTGCTGGCGGCCTGCGGTGGGCAGGAAACTGCCGCCCCAGCCGCACCCGCCGCCGATGCGGCGACTCAAGCCCCGGAGGCCACCAAGGCTCCTGCTGCCGATTCTTCTGCTCCCGCCGCTCCGGCTGCTGAAGTGGAAGAAATCCTGCCCATCGTCCTGCCCTACATCCCCCTGCCGGACGAAGTCACTGGCGACATCATCACCGCCG
>DAOUML010000353.1:0-6150 GCA_034411635.1 Anaerolineales bacterium | reverse complement strand
GTAACTGCCTACCGTAGCGCGACTTTCAAGTCGCGTTTGGAGTAAGGCATTTGAGAATTTGCTTTCAGGCGACATAAATGTCGCCCTACGAATATCAGTTCGTAGGCAGTTACTCTCTTTCACTGAATACTGCTCTTCGATTGCGGGTCTCGCCTAAATCGTCCTTCGACTGCGGGCTTCGCAAAAATCGTCCTTCGACTGCGGGCTTCGCAAAAATCGCTCAGCCCTCCGCTCAGGACTGGTTACTGAATACTGGTCACTGGTCTCGATACGTCCTTCGTTGTCACTCAGGACTACTCGACCATCGTTGATGGACTGAATACTGAACACTGATTACTCGACCGCATTCTCTCGAATCACGTCCGCATACCATTTGGCGCTTTCTTTGGGGGTGCGTTTGAGGGTGTCGTAATCGACGCGAATCAGGCCGAAGCGTTTGGTGAAGCCGTGGCCCCATTCGAAATTGTCCATCAGCGACCAGACGAAGTAGCCGCGCAGATCGACGCCGTCTTGCATGGCTTTGTGTACCTGGATGAAGTGTTCGCGCAGGTAAGACTGTCGGCGCGGGTCGTGAATGGAACCATCAGCGGAGACTTCGTCGTTAAACGAGGCCCCGTTCTCGGTAATATAGAGCGGCGGGAGGCGGTATTCGCGGTTGATGCGGGTCAGCAAACGGTAAAAGGCCGGGGCGTGCACTTCCCAATTCATTTCCGTATATTCCGAACCTTCGGGGCGGACGCGCTCACCGCTGGCATCGACCAACTGGCGCGAGTAATAATTAACGCCCATAAAATCGAGTTTCTGGCTGATGAGGGCCATATCGCCCGGCTGCACCTGCGGACGGTTTTCGGCGGCCTTCTGCCAACCGGCAGGCGGGTAGTGGCCTTTGAAAATCGTATCGAGGAAGATGATGTCGCCGCCCTCTTGCCAGGTCTGCTCGGCAACGGCGATGTTTTCGGGGGTGTCTTTGGCGGGTTCGACCGGCCAAAGGCTAAGCACAATGCCGGCCTGCAAATCTGCCTCGGCGCTGCGAATGGTCTGGACGCTGAGGCCATGCGCGACGAGGATATTGTGCGCGGTTTGCAGGGCGATTTTTTCATCTTTGATGCCGGGGGCGTGTTCACCCCACAGATGACCGGCAAAGGCGGCCACGAGCGGCTCGTTGAAGGTGGCCCAATGCTTGACACGGTCGCCCAGGCGTTTAACCATGACGGCGGTGTAATCGGCAAAATAATGGGCGGTATCGCGGTTGCGCCAGCCGCCCTTGTCTTCGAGGGCCTGCGGCAGATCCCAGTGGTAAAGGGTCAGGAAGGGTAGGATGTTGGCGGCCAGCAGGCGGTCGACGAGGCGATCATAAAAATCGAGACCCTTGTAGTTGACCGGCGCGACGCCATCGGGGATGACTCGCGGCCAGGAGACCGAAAAGCGATAGCCCTTCAGCCCCAATTCGCGCATCAGGGCGATGTCTTCGGGCAGGCGGTGATAGTGATCGCAGGTTACATCGCCGGTGTCGCCGTTGGTGATTTTGCCGGGCGTATGGCTGAAGCGATCCCAAATCGATTCGCCTTTGCCGTCTTCGTTCCAGGCGCCTTCGATTTGGTAGGACGCGGTTGCCGCGCCCCAGATGAAATTAGGTGGAAAACGATGGATGGTCATAGAAACCTTTCAATTATTGGAAATGGTCAACTGCAAACGGTATTCCAACGGATCTAGCACCTTTGCAATTTCTGCTTCAAGATTTGGGTTTTGCTGGCTGTAAAGCGCCTGCCAGATCTGGCCAATGGCGGTGGTCAATTTGTCTTCCATCAGCCCCCACAAACGGAACTTGTGGAAGGAACGCCCGGCCATAATGGCATCCACCACCGGGGCAAAATCTGTCTCGCGGCGGACTTTCTCCAACGCATCGACATGCGCCGGCAGCATTGCCGAACGGAGGTGGCGCGCAAACTGCACATCCGGCGACGCCAGGTATTCGAGCAGGCTGATGGCATATCTTTCCAAGTGGGGCGGGATGTGCTTCCAGAGTACCAGGTTCGAGCCACCCACAAAATTTACGCCTGGCATAGCTGTCAGTCCAAGATGGTCAAGATAGGGCGAAAAACTGGTCAAACTACGCGCCTCATGCAACAAGCCGCCGTTGCGTAGCGTCATGGCCGCTCTGCCATCCAGAAAAGTACTAAAACAATCGACATCGTCCAGGTTTTGGGCGGCCGGCGGCAGGTTTTTGTATAACGAGAAATAAGCGCGAATGCCCTGGCGGGTTTTGGGATCGCTCAAAAGCAAGGTTTGGCCGTCTTCGGAAATGAAATCGCCGCCATGACTCCAAACCCAGGTGGCCAGGTGATGCAGGCTGGCCCGCGTCGAACGTTGGGTCGGCAAAGCCAGCGGAATTTGGCAGCCGGAAGCGTGTAATTTGGCAATGGTTTCGTGCAGGTTTTCCAGGCTGGCAAAAGCGCTTGATTCATCCACCCCGGCCCTGGCCAACAAATCGCGGCGATAGTAGAGCATATAAGCATCCAAAAACCAGGGTACGCCAATGATTTGGTGGCCCGATTCAGAGATGACCGTCTGCCAGGCCGCCGGGTGGAAGTTGGCTGCGCTGCCGATTCTGCTGATCTCAACGCTGGTCAAAGGGCGGATGCCGTCAGTCGCATCCAGGCTGCCCATCCAGGTGTTGCCCACCTGCGAAATCACCGGGCCGTGCTTGTAAATCACAATCTTTACCATCTCGCTCCAGGCCTGGCCCCAATCGACCAGCGCGCAGCGGATACGTACACCCAGTTTCTCTTCAAGTGGCCCAATCAAGGTGCGGAACTCCTGTTCCGGATCATTGGTCGAGTTGTTAATGGATACTTCCAGTTCAGTCATACTCAACGCTCCTTGAACTTCTTTCCAATCAACTGTTACCACATCCGCACGACTGGCGGATGGTCAATTCGGTGGGTAGCAAAATCTCGCGCTCAACCGATTCGCGGCGCACCAGACGCACCAGCAGGTCGGTTGCCACCCGCCCAACTTCCTCGGTGGGGGCGTGGACGGTGGTTAAAGGCGGCGTCAGGTGGCGGGCCAGCGGCACATCGTCGAATCCGACAATTTTGACATCTTCGGGAATGCGCAGCCCAGCCTCGCGCAGGGCCGACATGGCCCCGACTGCGGCCAGGTCGTCGCCGCTGAAAATCGCATCGAAAGCCAGTCCGCCGGCCAGAAGTTCGCGCACGGTTTGCTCTGCGCGACGGCTGCCAAAATTACCGGGCGCAACCAGAGCCGGGTCAAAGGGAATGGCATATTTCTCCAGAGCCATCCGGTAGCCGCGCTCGCGCCAGCCCGCATCTTCGTTGCCTTCCGGGCCGTTGAGATACAAAATGCGGCGGCACTGGTGGACTTCTATCAGGTGCTCGACGGCCAGCATAGCACCTTTTTTATTTTCGACAGTGACGACCGGAATATTGAGTCCTTCTGGCGCGGTTTGATGCAGGAAGACAACCGGAAACCCAATGCTGTGCAGGCGTTGCAGTTCGGCTGACTCCATGCTGCCGATAAAAACCAGCAGACCATCCGTGTTGTGTTCGCCGAGGGTATGGCGGCGGAATTCGGGCGTTTTGTAGGAGGTCGTATGAATCAACAAATCGAACCCGGCTTCGCCTGCCGCCGCTTCAATGCCGCGCAACATGGGCGCGAAAAACTCGCCGCTGATTTCAGGCACAATCAGCCCCAGGGTATCGGTGCGTTTGCTCGCCAGAATGCGGGCCGCCGCGCGTGGGACGTAATTCAACTCGCGGATGGCGTCCATCACGCGCTGGGCCGTCTCCGGCACGACCGGCGATTTGCCATTCACCACCCGGCTGACGGTGGCAATCGAGACCCCGGCCAGGTCGGCAACATCCTGAATGGTGGCGGGGTTGGGGGATTGGGGGGAAGTTTCCATGCCGTTTCTCCATGTAAGCGCTTACATTGTCGATTATAAAGCCAAAGTTTGTTTTCGTCAAATTGAAATGAGATGTGCTTGCCAATAAGAAAAACCCGGAAATTTGATGTTCATGCCTGCAAAGCAGATATGAACATCAAATTTCCGGGTCTGCTCGGCAAGTGGCGTTCAGTTAAAACACCGCCGCCACATACTCGCCCCACACCCCGCGCAGGGTGTTGCAAATTTCACCGAGGGTCATCTTGTTTTCGACGCATTCCACAAAGAGCGGCATCAGGTTTTCAGAGCCTTTGGCGGCATTCTCCAAAGCCACACGCAACACGCCGATTTTCTCATTATCGCGCGTCTCTCGCAATTTTGCTAATCTCGCTCTTGCTTCCGCCTCGATGGCCGGGTCGATGACCTGACGTTCGAGGGCCATTTCTTCCTTTACCAGGAACTGGTTCACGCCAACCACAACCTGCTGCCCCTTTTCAATCGCCATCTGGGCTTCATAGGCCGCATTCTGAATTTCGTTTTGTTGATAGCCTTGCTCGATGCCGCTCATTGCGCCGCCCAAACTGTCGATGCGGGCGATATAGTCAGACGCCAGTCGCTCGATTTCGTCGGTCAGCGATTCGATCAAATACGAACCCGCCAGCGGGTCGATTGAATCAGCCACGCCCGATTCGTGGGCGATGATTTGCTGGGTACGCAAGGCCACGCGAACAGATTTTTCGGTTGGCAGCCACAGGGCTTCGTCCATACTGTTGGTGTGCAGGGATTGCGTCCCGCCCAAAACAGCAGAAAGGGCTTGCAGCGTAACGCGCACCACGTTATTTTCCGGCTGCTGGGCTGTCAGCGTTGAACCGGCGGTCTGGGTGTGAAATCTTAACTGCCAGGAAGATGGTTTTTGGGCTTTGAATCGCTCGCGCATGATTCTGGCCCACATCCGCCGGGCTGCGCGGAATTTGGCGACTTCCTCCAGCACATTGTTATGGGCGTTGAAGAAGAACGACAATTGCCCGGCAAAATCATCGACTTGCAACCCAACCTTGAGCGCGGCTTCGACATAAGCGATAGCATTGGCGAGGGTGAAGGCGATTTCTTGCGCGGCGGTTGAGCCGGCTTCGCGAATGTGATACCCCGAAATCGAAATCGTGTTCCAACTCGGCACTTCGGCGGCGCAGTAGGAGAAAATATCGGTAATCAGACGCATGGAGGGGGCAGGCGGGAAGATGTACGTGCCACGCGCTACATATTCTTTGAGGATGTCGTTTTGGATGGTGCCGCGCAAGGCTTTGGGTTCAACGCCTTGTTGTTTGGCAACCGCGATATACATCGCCAGCAACACCCCCGCGGGGGCGTTAATGGTCATCGAGGTGGAGACCTTGTCGAGCGGAATCTGGTCGAAGAGAGTTGCCATATCCTCGATGGACGAGATGGAAACGCCCACCTTGCCCACTTCGCCGAGCGCCATCGGGTCATCGGCGTCGTATCCGATTTGGGTGGGCAAATCGAAGGCCACCGAAAGCCCGGTCTGGCCCGCGCCGAGCAGGTAACGGTAGCGTTTGTTCGATTCGGCGGCAGTCGAAAAACCGGCGTACTGGCGCATCGTCCAGAATCGTCCCCGGTACATCGTTGGCTGAACGCCGCGCGTAAAGGGGTATTCGCCGGGGAAGCCGAGTTTTTCCATATAATCAGATTCTTGATGGTCGAGAACAGAGGGGGTGAAGACCGGCGGCAGTTCGATGCCTGAGGAGGTTTCAAATTTCGGTTTGCGCTCGGCGAAACGCTCAATAGATTTTTTATGCGTGGTTTCTCGCCAGCGTTTGTATTGTTCTTGTAGACTCATAGGTTCCTCGTGTATGATGAAAATCAGGAAGTGTTGGGTGAATTGTACCGTTTTATTGCCGCTTGCGGTAAAAACGCGATACCATTTTGAATTGGGTGCGTTTCATTTGAGTAGAAAATAGAGCCGAGGGGCGAGTAGCAGCGTTCTTTGCTGCGTATCTCGATAAACTCGACCTGCAACTCAACCACCTGCAATAACTGAAATGAAACACACCCTTTTGAATTAACACCCTTTGCCAGAATCCGCCTTGTTTTTCGTGATAATATGAGGACGGAAATCCCGTTTACGGAGATTTATACCCGTTCCGGGTGAGAATTGCGCTTTTTCTAAAGCAGGAACGCGCAATTCCCACCCGCGGGCATTATACATGCGCAGCAGGCTTGAATTTTTT
>DAOUML010000352.1:0-3178 GCA_034411635.1 Anaerolineales bacterium | reverse complement strand
CTGCCTACCGTAGCGCGACTTTCAAGTCGCGTTTGGAGCAAGGCATTTGAGAATTTGCTTTCAGGCGACATAAACCCCCATTCGGGGACGATGTGTCGCACTACGAATACCAGTTCGTAGGCAGTTACAAAAAAAGGCAGATAAACATCTATTTCTTGTGTTTGGGGCCTTTCTGTAAATAAAAAGGCTCCGCTTTCGGGCGGAGCCTTTTTATTCTGGCCGATTTTCCCGTATCCAGGCCGCCGCTTCAGTGCGGTTTTTGACCCCCAATTTGCGCAGAATGTTGGCAACATGTTTTTCGACGGTTTTCAGGGTGACGAACAATTCCTGTGAAATTTGCTGGTTGGTTTTGCCCTGGGCCAGCAGGCGCAGGGTTTCGGCTTCGCGCTCGGTAAGAGATTCAAACGGCGTAACGATGACGGGAGCCGTCGTTTGGGGCTGGGTCAGGCAGGTATCCAGCACAAAGGCGATGGATTCGGCCAAAGGCTGGGCTTGCCCGCGCTCATATTCCAGATTGAAGACTTTTTCGCCCAACGCGGCGCGGGCAGTTTGCATCGCATCTGTATGCCCGTTCCACATATCAGGAATGGTATCGAGGGCGCGCAATCCCCGCCAAATCGCCTCATTCAACCCAGAGAGAAAAGCCACGCGCAGCGGTTGACTCTGGAGCGCAGCCAGCCAGGTTGTCAGGCGCACAAAACCGCCCATCATCACCCGGTCGCTTTGTTCAAAGGCCAGGGGCAGCCCCTCGCGAATAATGGCGGAAGCGTCCACATAGTCGCCGCGCAGCAGGGCAAGGGAGCCAAGCCCGGTCAGGGCATTGGTTAAAATCTGATGATAACGATGACGGCGAGAAAGCCGCGCCGCTTCGGCATAACGCATCTGCGATTTTTCCCAATCTCCCTGAAACAGGTAAAACTCGGCCAGCCCTAAATAGGCGGCGCCAAGCATAAACAGGTCGCCGGAACGTTCGGCGTGATACAGCCCGCGCTCGTTGTGATAGGCGACCTTTGAAAAATCTCTGGCGATGAAGGTGTAATAATTACACAAGTTCCAGTGCAGGCGGGTTTGCCCCCCGTGGTCGTCGAGTTTTTCATAGCGCGACAGGCTTTCCAGATAAGTTTCCAGCGCCTTTTCGTATTCCCCGATTTCAGTCAGGTTAACTGCGATGTTATTGAGCGAAAAGGCAACGCGGCTTTCATCTTGCAAGGCGCGCAAAATGGACAGGCTATCTTCATGAAAGGCCAGGGCTTGCTTAAAATTGGTAAAAAGCCAGGCGCAGGTTCCGGCCAGGCTGAGCAGGCTGGCTTTCAAGGCCAGCGCGCGCTCATCGGGCAAGTCGCTGCGCTGGATCAGTTCCAGCCCGCGTTGGGCGAGCGGATTTAGTTCATTATAGAGCGCGCGGTTCATCCAATAATGTTCGAGATGGCAAAGAATCCACAGGCCATCGAACCACAGGGCCGAATCAATTTCGGCGGCGGCGCCGATGTCCATCGCTAGAATCAGGTTCGGATATTCCTGCTCAATAATATCCAACCAGATGATTTGCTCCGCGCCGCGCAGAGAGACTTCGGCTTTTTGGGCCAATTCGCGATACAGGCGAATGTAACGCTGTTTGATGTCGCTCAGTTCGCCCAATGCGCGAATTTCGTCCCAGGCAAATTCGCGAATGGCTTCGAGAATGCTAAAGCGCGGCTCGTCTTCCTCAACTGCGATTTTTTGAATCAGGTGTTTATCGGCCAGCGAGTCGCTCAATTCAATGACGCGGTATTCGTCCAGTTCGAGCAGCGCGGCCAGGGTCAGGATGCCAAAAGTACCGGGGAAGACCGAGGCAAATCGCAGGGCGCGTTGTTCTTCGCTGTCGAGCAGGCCATAACTCCAGGCGATGGTTTTGCGCAGGGATTGCTGGCGTTCGGGCAGGTCTTTGGCTGAGGCTGAGAAAAGGTTGAGAAAACGGGAGGCAGGTTCGGGGTCTGGCTGCAAGCGGGAGAGCATGGCCTGGGGGCTGAAGAGTTTGGCGCGCAGGGCGGCCAGTTCCACCGCCAGGGGCAGTCCGCCCAGTCTGTGGCAGAGTTCGGCAATCGCCTGGGCGTCTTCATCGGCAGGACTAAAATCGGGTTTGACAGATTGGGCGCGCTGAATAAAAAGTTCAACAGCGTGTTGAGTTTCCAATGGCGCGAGCGGGTAAACCTGTTCGACGCGCAATTGCAACGGGTCGCGACTGGTGACGATGATTTTCAGGCCGGGCAGAACTTCGAGCAACTCGTTCACAAATTTTGCGCCGCCCATGAGATGTTCAAAATTATCGAGAATGAGCAAGATGTTGCGATTAAATAGACTTTCGCTGAAGCCTTCCAAAATATTGCGCCCCGGTTCATAACGAATTTTTAGCGCGTGGGCGATTTCGAGCGGAATATCCTCTATTTTTGTCAGCGCGGCCAGGTTGATAAAATAGGCCCCGCCACTAAATTGCCCGGCCAGCAATTTGGCAAGATGAATCGAAAGGGTGGTTTTTCCCGCGCCGCCAAAGCCGGTGATGGTAACAAGGCGGGTTTCATCGCTTCGCAACAGGCCCTGCAATCTTTGAATATCCGTTTCGCGCCCAATCAGGATGCGATGCAAACTTGGCAGGTTGCCGGGAATCGAAACGGTCAGCGTGGGGTGAGGCCCAGGCGGACGGTTGGTTGAATTGACAGATGAGCCGGCAGGGTTGTTCATGTTTTGATTATACCCGTCCCGGTCACGCATTGCGCTTTTATGGCTCTCCCGTACTTGGCGGGAAAAAGCCTAAACACGAAGGTCACAAATTACACAAAGGGGGAACGTGACGCGCTTTTACGGGTGTTTTTCTTCGTGACCTTTGTGTACTTTGTATTTGAAAAGATTTTCCCGTTAAAAATGGTAGAACCCGCTTTTTATAAGAGCGCGGACGAGCACTGATAAACGCGGATGTTTTTTGAGCAGCCAGGCGCAAAATTTATGCTAATCACGTTCAAATTCATGGTAAACCATTGCTTAAAGTTTTTTTCCGCGTTCTCCGCGTTAATCCGCGTCCAAATTGGCTTATTTTGATTTCAAATGTAACTGCCTACCCACCCTCACCCCCGGCCCCTCTCCCGGTGGGAGAGGGGAGAAAACAGGGACGCTTCTGTCACTTTCAGAAAAAAATCCGTTTTAT
>DAOUML010000351.1:0-31279 GCA_034411635.1 Anaerolineales bacterium | reverse complement strand
CCTGTTTGAGCCTTGAGAGGGCTCCGTCCTGGGCCGCTAGACGATGGGGGCTGGCGGCTGGTCAAACAAGCGGGCTGTATTTTATCACTGCATTCACAGGGCGTCAACAATGTGATTTAATGGGGGTCATGCCGCCCACCACCCCACTGCTCAAAAAAGCCCTGTCTGCCCGCGTGCGCCTGCTGGACGAAAAACACCAGTCCGCGCTGCGCCTGTTCAATGGATTCACCGAAGGCGACCCCAATCTCGTCGTCGACCTGTTCGCGCGCACATTAGTTTTCCACAACTACGCCAGCATTCCCATTCAGGGCATTGGAGCCATCCGCGAAGCGCAGTCCTTTTATCTCGAAGCCTTGCCCTGGGCGCAGGCAATCGTCCTTAAAACCCGCGCCGGAACCACCCAGCAAGAAAAACGTGGTCTACTGCTGCACGGCGAAACGCCCGATAGAAAAATCCGCGAAAACGGCGTCTGGTACGCCATAGATCTGACCATGAACCGCGACGCCAGCCTTTACCTCGACACGCGCAACCTGCGCCAATGGCTCAAAGACAACATGGCGGGCAAAAGCCTGCTCAACACCTTCGCCTACACCGGCAGCCTGGGCGTAGCCGCCCTGGCCGGCGGCGCGGCCCGCGTCGTCCAACTTGACCGCAACCGCGAATTTCTCAACCTCGCCAAAACATCCTGCACCCTCAACGGCTTCCCCATCATCAAAAGCGACTTCATCAGCGCCGACTTCTTCCCCGCCATCAGCCGGCTCAAAAGCCAAAAACAAACCTTCGACTGCGTCCTGCTCGACCCGCCGTTTTTCTCCGTCACCCCCAAAGGCCGGGTAGATTTGGAAAACGACCCGGCGCGGCTCATCAACAAAGTCCGCCCGCTGGTCAAAAGCGGCGGCGCGCTCATCGTCATCAATAACGCCCTCTTCGTCAGCGGGGCCGATTTTATGGAAATCCTGGACTCGCTCTGCGCCGATGGCTACGTCTCCATCGAAAGCCTGATACCCGTCCCGGAAGATTTCCTCGGCGCGCTACCCGAAGCCGGAGTCGCAGGCCATCCAACCGACCCTGCCCCCTTCAACCACCCCACCAAAATCGCCATCCTGCGCGTCCAACACGCCGAAAGGACACAGACATGAAAACCGTGCTCCTCCGCGGCGGCGGCGACCTGGCAAGTGGAATCGCCCTGCGCCTGCACCGCTGCGGCTATCAGGTCATCATCACCGAACTCCCCGAACCGCTCGCAGTGCGCCGGGCAGTTTCCTTTAGTGAAGCCGTTTACGAAGGACAATGGCAAGTCGAAGAAGTCACCGCCAAACGGGTCGCAACCGCCGAACAACTCCAAACCGCCCTCGAACAAGACCAAATCCCCGTCATCGTAGATCCCGATCTCGCACTTCTTTCAACATTAAACGTAACTACCTACCCACGCCCTGAGCGGAGGCTCGAAGTGGTAACGGAGAGCCGCAGTCGAAGGGCAATTCCATCGAAAAGTGTCCTTCGACTACGCTGCGCAACCCTTCGGATTCGCTCAGGGGCGCAGCCCCGCTCAGGACGTGATACGCATGACATAGGCAGGAATTTACCATTAAACATTCAACTCGAAACCATCATAGACGCCCGCCTGACCAAACGCCCCCCCGCCCCCCTGCCTTTTTCTGTCTCACTGCATATCGGCATCGGCCCCGGATTTGTGGGCGGGGAAAATTGCGACGCCGTCATCGAAAGCCAGCGCGGGCACACCCTTGGGCGCGTCATCTGGCAAGGCCCAGCCCAGATCGACAGCGGACTACCCGAAGGCGAACCTGGTCGTGTTCTGCGCGCCCCGGCTGATGGCATACTGATTGGCTACGCGCAAATCGGTGACCACGTCGAACCCGGCGAAATCATTGCCGAATTGGCAGGCCAACCCATCCTCGCGCCCTTCCCCGGCGTCCTGCGCGGACTCATCCGCCCTGGCATTCATGTCCCCCAGGGGATGAAGGTCGGCGACCTGGATAAACGCGACAAGCGCGAATACTGCTTCCTGGTTTCCGAAAAAGCCCTGGCGATTGGCGGCGGAGTGCTGGAGGCGATTCTGACACGCCAGACCAAAGATCAAGGACAATAGACCAGCGTGCTAACCATCTCAAAAGCCCTGCGTGTTTCACAATCAACTTCGATTGCCTTTGTCGGCGCGGGCGGCAAGACAACCGCCATTTTCCAGTTGGCGCGCCGGTTGCGCTCGGCGATTGTCACCACCACCACCCACCTCGGCCCCTGGCAAACCGACCTTGCCGACCGTTTTATTCAATGGGCAGCCCAAGACCCATTTCCTGAAATTCCCTCAACCGAGGGCGTTACCCTTTTTACCGGGCCAATCGACCCGCAAAAAAATCGCTGCGGCAGCCTGAACAAAAGCCAGATAGAAACCCTGCGCCAATTTGCCGAAAGCCACAAATTGCCCCTGCTGATCGAAGCCGACGGTTCGCGCAAATTGCCGCTCAAAGCCCCGGCGGAGCATGAACCCGCCATCCCGGAATTTGTCGAAATAGTGGTTGTGGTAAGCGGGCTTTCGGGGCTGGGGCAATCGCTCGAAGAGAAAAATATTCACAGAGCAGAAAAATTCGCGGCGCTGAGCGGGTTGAAGATGGGCGAAAATATCACAGCGGCGGGGCTGGCAAAGATGCTGAACCATGCCCAGGGCGGGCTAAAAAACGTCCCGGCAGGAGCGAGACGCGTTGTCTTGCTCAACCAGGCCGATAACGCTGAAATTCAGGCCACCGCCGGAAGTATCGCCGGAGCGTTGCTTAATCAGTATGACAGCGTGCTGATTACCAGCCTGAAAGATGAAAAAATTCACGCTGTTTTCGAGCCGGTGGCGGGCATCATCCTGGCCGCCGGCCAGGCCGCCCGCTTTGGCAGGCCCAAACAGTTGCTAGATTTTCACGGCGAAACGTTCGTGCGCCAGGTGGCAAAAACCGCGCTAGCCGCCGGGCTTTCGCCAGTGGTGGTCGTAACCGGGGCTTATGCGCAAGAAGTCGAGGCGGCGGTGAAAGATTTGGATGTGGCGATTGTCCGCAATGCGGAGTGGGAGGAAGGGCAGGCTTCGTCGATTCGGGCGGGGCTGGGCCCCAGCCCCCACCCGGCCTCGCCTTCGGCGGGCCACCCTCCCCCAAATTCGACAGAAGTTCGTCGAATTTGGGGGAGGGCCGGGGAGGGGGCCGCTATCTTCCTGCTGGCCGACCAGCCGCAGGTGACGCGCCACGTGCTGGACGCGCTCAAAAGCCGCCACGCCGAAGGGTTGTTCCCGATTGTCGCGCCGCTGGTGGCCGACCGGCGCGGGAATCCTGTCCTGTTTGACCGGGTGACTTTTGACTCGTTACGCGCATTACAAGGCGATGTCGGCGGACGGGTGTTGTTCCGCAAGTATCCGATTGAGTATGTTCCCTGGCATGATGAGCGTTTGCTCTTTGATGTGGATGATGAGACGGCTTATCGCAGATTGCTGGCCTGGGGGGTGGAGGATTTTTAATGCAGAATGCAGAATGATGAATGCAGAATGATGAATGATGACCTGATGGTCGAGTAGCCGCGGGTTTTGCGGCGTATCGAGACCAGATATAGATGTTACAAATTGAAAACCTGATGGTCGAGTAGCCGCGGGTTTTGCGGCGTGTCTCGATGAACTCGACCCAACGACTCGACAACCAACCGAGACCAGAAAGCATAAAGGTGAGAGATGGTAAAGATTACAGCAATTGTTTTGGCGGCAGGGCTTTCGCGGCGGATGGGGCAGCCGAAGATGTTGCTGCCCTGGCACGGGACGACAGTGCTGGGTCAGGTGCTGAGAACGCTAACCGACGCAATCACGGATTCGGGAACGGATAAGGACACGGAAAAACGGATTATGGCGCGCAAAGTCGAGGAGCGCACTGGCGGGTTGGAAATTCTTGTGATTACCGGCGCGGCGCGGGAGTTGGTTGAGGCAGAGGTGGCGCGGCTGGCAGCGAAAGGGTTGCCCGTGCGGGCGGTCTTCAATTCACAGCATGAGGCCGGGGAGATGATGAGCAGCATTCGGGTAGGGTTGGCGGCGAGCAGCCCGGAGGCGGAGTTCGCGCTCATCGCGCTGGGAGACCAGCCTCAGTTAAGTCCGCAATCCGCGCGGGGGGTGGTATCAGCGGCGAAACAGGCTGGCGCGCGACTTATCCTGCCCAGTTACCAAATGCGGCGCGGACATCCCTGGCTGGTGCGGCGCGATTTATGGCCGGATTTAATGGCCGCCACCACCGGGCGAGATTTTTTACGCGCGCGCGAAACCGAGATTGTGTATGTAAATGCTGATGAAACGATTTTGAAAGACCTGGATACGCCCGAAGATTATCAGCAGGGCTTGAAGTTGCGCTGAAAAAATGCTATCCTGAATATAGAGAAATTCCACAGATGCGACAGGAGGTGCGCGATGACTGACCGGGAACTGATGATGGAACGGATCCAAAATGCCATGCGCGCGCTTGACCGCGCCCACAGTGCGAGCAGCGAACTGCGCGAGGCGGTGAACACTCAAAATCTGGACGCTTTTCAAGCGCACATGCGTGAGTTGTGCGAAGAATTGGAGTTGTTCAAAAAAGTGCTTGATAACCAGGCAATTTACGGCCAGGATGAGATGATCAATCTATTGAGGCGGGCTTTTGGGGAGGGGCCAACTGCCTACCGACAGATGGGCGAGTTGCCATCGAAACAGAAATAGGCGAGTCGAGTATACTTGCTGACAAAAAATGGAGTGACAAATACGTCACTCTGTTTTTTGTGAGGGGTTATAAGATTACATCAATTTGAGGAGAGTCATGTGAGATATTTCATCATCGTTAACCCTATCTCAGGGCGTGGATTGGGGGAAAAATCGGTTGCGCGGATTGAAGCCTTTTGCCAGCAGCGCGGCCTCGATTATCATCTGGCGCGCACCGAGCGTCCGTGGCATGCCGCCGAATTGGCCGACCAGGCCGCCCGCGAAAAATGGGATGTGGTGGTATGCGCCAGCGGCGACGGAACCTTTAACGAGGCCTTGAATGGGCTAATGCAGGCGCGCGCGGCGGGTTTCAACCATACCGCGCTGGGTATTCTTTCGATTGGCACCGGCAACGACTTTGCCGGGGGCGTCGGTATCCCAACCAATCTGGAAGATAGTTTGGAGACGTTGGCGCAGGGACATCGCCGCAAAGTGGATATCGGCAAAGTATCGGGCGGAGATTTCCCCGATGGTCGCTATTTTGGCAACGGAATTGGCATTGGGTTCGATGCGGCGGTTGGGTTTGCGGCGTTACAACTACGTTTTTTGCGCGGTTTGCCGGCTTATCTGGTTGGCGCAATTCAGACGGTGTTTTTCTATTACTCCCCGCCGCGCCTGAAAATAGAACTGGACGATGAAACCATCGAGCAATATTCGCTGATGGTTTCGGTGATGAACGGCCAACGCATGGGCGGCGGGTTCCGCATGGCCCCCAACGGCGACCCACATGATGGACTGTTCGACCTGTGCATTGCAGAAACAGCCGGAAAATTGCGCATATTTGGCCTGATTCCCCATTTCATTAAGGGGACGCAGGAAGGCCAGCCCGAAATCAAGATGCGCCGCTCGAAAAAGGTAATCGTAACGGCTCTGCAAAGCAACTTCCCCGCTCATGCCGACGGCGAGATTCTTTGCCAAAGCGGAACGCAACTAACCCTGGAGTTGATTCCAGATGCGCTCGAAGTGATCACAGCAAGGGTATAATCGCGGTTATGAATATTGCCCGCTGGATTGTGACCTATGGTTGTAAACTCGGCCTGGAAGTGATGTGCCGAATTCGTAAAGAGAACTGGGAGCGTATTCCCAACAATGGGCCACTTCTGGCCTATGCCAATCATACCGGCATGGTTGAAGCCCCAATTATGTATACCCAACTACAGCCACGCCCAAAAGTGACCGCGCTGGCAAAAGTGGAAACCTGGGATAACTGGTTCCTGAACTGGGTTTTCACCTTGTGGGAAATCATCCCCATCCGACGCGGGGAGGCCGATATGGAAGCCCTGCGCAAAAGCCTGGAAATGCTCGAAAAAGGCTACATTCTCGGCATTTCACCGGAGGGGACGCGCAGCAAAAGTGGCAAACTGCTGCGCGCGCATGGCGGGGTGGCGATGCTGGCCTTGAAAAGCGGCGCGCCGCTTATCCCGGTGGCGCATTGGGGCGGCGAAAATTTTGGTCGCAATGTCAAGAAGTTCAAACGTACTGATTTCAACATTCGCGTCGGGCGGCAGTTTTACCTGGACGACCACGGCCAGCGGGTTTCAAAAGAAATCCGCCAGCAAATGGCGGATGAGATGATGTATCAACTGGCAAAGTTGCTGCCGGAGGAATATCGGGGCGAATACAGCGACATCGAAAATGCGACCGAGACGTATTTGCGGTTTGTGGAGTAGTTACTCGATAATCGATACTCGATGTTCGTCACTCGATTATCGATTATCGAATATCGCATTTTTCGCAATCGCCCTGTCCACCTTTCCCATTGGATAATTCGATAATTCAGCAATATCGACCCACTTGAGCGTAGAATCAGCCGGGATGTGGATGGGCTCACATCGCCAGGGGATTTGCGTCAGTTTGAAATGGGTGTAGGCGTGGCGGACGGCGTCCATGCGCGCCAGCGGGCGGACTTTGAGCCTGTATCCCGTTTCGATGGCGGCGGACAAGGCTTCAGCGCAGTCCGCGTCCACTTCGGCGGAGGGGAATTCCCACAAGCCGCCGAGCAGTCCTTCAGCGGGACGCTGATTCAAAAGCGTTTGTCCATCCCGGATGATGATTGCCGCGCCTTTGATTTTGCGCGGCACAAGCGGCTTGGGCTTCAACACCGGACGCTGCTCCTGCACGCCCAGGGCGCGCGCCTGGCACAGTTCGGCCAGCGGGCAAAGCAAGCAGAGCGGATTTTTTGGCAGGCAAATGGTTGCGCCTAAATCCATCAGGGCCTGGTTGTAATCGCCAGCGCGGCCCGGCGGGACGTGTTCCTCGGCCAACGACCAGAGCATTTTCTCGCCGGCGGGGCTATCTGCCGGTTGGGAGACATCGAAAACACGCGAGAAGACCCGTTTCAGGTTTCCGTCGAGGGTGGCGACATCCTGCCCAAAAGCAATGGAAGCGATGGCGGCGGCGGTATAACGCCCGACGCCGGGCAATTTGCGCAGTTCTGACAGGTCGCGCGGCAATTCGCCGTTGTGCTGACTGACGACCAGTTTGGCAGTCTTGTGCAGGTTGCGGGCGCGGCTGTAATAGCCCAGCCCCTCCCAGGCAGAGAGTACGGCCTGGTCCGGGGCCCCGGCCAGGGCCTTGACCGTTGGAAATTGAGACATCCAGCGCGCGAAGTAGGGAATGACCGTCTCGACGCGCGTCTGCTGAAGCATGATTTCGGATACCCAGACGGCATAGGAATCAGGATGCCCGCGCTCCCCCGGTGGGTGTCGCCAAGGAAGGGTGCGGGCATGTTTATCGTACCAATTGAGGATGCGAGTGGAGAATTTGGTCACTAAAATTGAAATCCGCCCCTGGCCTGGATGAGTTTGTACGAGTAATTTTTAACAAACGCAAACAACTGATCGCGCAAGGCGGTCCACTCAACCGAGTTAAGCGCGCGCTGGGCGTTGGGCAGGTCGGGAGCCAGCATGGCAACCTGGATTTGCGGATATTCACCATAAATGGTCGCCCAGGCTTCTATCGGTTCCAATCCCATGCGTTGGATGCCGGGAATAAATTGGCCGATGACGAACTCGAAATACTCGCTTTCCTTTTCCTGGGCAATATCCCAGGTCATTAATACTTTAACAGGCATGATTTTTCTCCATCCGCCGTGCTACGTTCCGACGGCTTCCAGCACGACCACTTTCGTTTCCTGCGGCAGGCTCGAACGAGTGACCTTAAGCGATGGCACAGGCTCGGTTTCAGCCAGGCCCATTTCTTTGAGGAATTTCGAGAGCGGGTCGAGGCCCAGATCAGGATTGCTTTTCTCGTGGCCGTAGTGCATGGGAATCACAATATCTGGCTCAATCAGGCTGATAATTTCTGCGGCCTTGGCGGCATTCAGGCCATTGCCACCGCCCACCGGCACAAGCAAGACATTCACCGTGCCGAGGGCTTCCACTTCAGATTGAGTGAGCGCCTGGCGCAAATCGCCCAGGTGGGCAACAGTGAGGCCATCAAAATCAAAAACATACAGCGTATTGCGTGGTTTTTCGGTTGCTTTTTTACCGTTGGCATCGGTCTGTACGCCGGTAATAAAAACACCGCCGATTTCATACTCGCCAGGATTAACAATCTGATGGGAAGTGCCTTTAACCGCACCGATAAAGTTGTGTCCGGGCGCGTCGTGGCTGACGGTGACGATGTCGGCGCGCAGTTTGAGCGGTTCAAAACCGGCGACTGCGTTGTCGAATGGGTCGGTGACGATAGCGGCCAGGCCGCGTTCCATCATGCGAAAACAAGAATGTCCGTACCAGGTAATTTCCATGTGTCTGTATTGCTCCTTCGGATGGCTATTATACCTGAGGGCGGGTATCCAGACGGTGATTTCTTAAAAACAATGTAGAATAGGCCCATGCTCGCCACTTATCTCAGCAACCTGCTAAAAATCGCTCTGGGCAAACACCTGCTTAACCCGCTGGTTGGCATCTATTACCTTACCACCCACTGCAACCTGAATTGCAGTTACTGCGAAGATTTTGGCGCCCGGCGCAACGCCGAAAATCAACCCGCCGCCGCGCCCGAAGCCGCCAAAAAAATTTTGCGCGTGCTACGCAGTGGCATGGACGCGCTCTGGCTCACCGGCGGAGAACCACTGCTCGTTCCACACCTGGCCGATTTGCTCGATTACGCCAAAAAGGTGCTGCGCTTTCGCCATATCAGCCTGATTACCAACGGGATTCTGCTCCCCTCGCGGCAGGACATCCTGCCCTACCTCAACCGCCTCGTCATCAGTCTCGACGCGCTCGACGCCCGTGCCTGGTCAGCGTTAAATTTGCCTGATTCCTACGCCAAAAATATCCTCAACACCATTCAGCAGACGGCAAAACTGCAAAAACAATACAATTTTCAACTCATTCTGAATACCGTCATCACGCCTGAAACCCTTGCCCAAGATGGGTTGAGCAACCTGATCGATTTTTGCAAAACCAACCAAGCCTTGATTTCATTTTCACCACAGGCCAGCAATAACTGGCCGCGCTATGAGTTAATCACCAACGAAACCTATCACTCGTTCGCCCGCGAATTGGCTACGCGCAAAAAGAAAGGCGACCCAATTCTGGGAAGCGACCTTTATCTTGAGCATCTGCAAAAAAACCAGCCCTACGACTGCTACCCCAGCCTGGCCCCGCGCATCCTGCCGAACGGTGATCTATCCTATCCCTGCCTGCCGATTGAAAAAGCCGGCGACGAGCACGGCGGCCGGCCTGTCAACCTGCTCAACGCACCAGATTGGAAAACTGCCCTTCAAACTGCTTCTGTCGCCTACGGAGAACCGCCGAGTATGTGCGTCTCCTGTTTTCAACAGTGCTATGCCGAACCTTCTCTGATGCAACAAAACCCGCTGGCTTGTCTTTTAGAAAAAAACAACCTGGCAACCTATGTGCCAGGCTGATCAAACTAAACCAGCAATACATTCACCAACGTTCCGGCTGAAAAACCGGTGGCATCGGGGGGAATTTTCAGCAGGCCATCGGCGGCGGCCAGGGTGAAAATAAGATTTGATTTGCCAAAAATCGGCTCGGCGGTAAACCCATCGCCATCAGAACGCAAACGCACCGGCCACCAATCTTCGCGCCCGGCCTGGGATGCCAGGTTAACCGTCAGCGTAGCGCGCAGGGTGGCGCATGGGCGCGGCAACAGGCCGAGTAATTTCTCAATAAGCGGCACAACCAGCATATAGCCATTCACCAGCGCGCTCACCGGATTGCCCGGCAAACCGATAATTGGCTTGCCATTGCACAGACCTAAAATGGTCGGTTTGCCGGGGCGGGTGTTAATGCCATGCACCAGTACGCCTGGCGCGCCGAGGGTATTAATCACATCGGCGGTCATATCACGGGTGGATGCGGAGGAACCAGCCGTAATCAAGACCACGTCACATTCATCCAGCGCGCGGGCGGCCATCACTTGCAGAGCAGAAAAAACATCTGGAACGATTCCATACTGCACTGCCACCCCGCCAGATTGCTCCACCAATGTTCCAAGCGTGTGAGCGTTGATATCACGCACCTGGCCCGGACGAGGCATCTCCGCCGCCGGGATAACTTCGTCGCCGCTGGAGAGAATCCCAACGCGCACCCTGTTGACTACGCGCAGTTTATCGACTCCCAGCGCCATCAATCCCCCAATTTCTGCCGGACGAAGGCGCGTGCCACGTGGCAAAACGACCTGTCCCTTTGCCACGTCTTCGCCAACCGTGAGGATATTTTCACCATCGGCCACCGATTTCATGATTTCAATTTCTTCGCCCAGGGTTTGGGTATATTCGAGCATCAGAACAGCGTCGGCGCCGGGGGGCAACATGCCGCCAGTGTGGATAATGGCGCATTGTCCGGGGCTAATTTCAAAGTTGGGCGCATCACCCATCGGAACTTCGCCTATCAGGCTGAGATAGCCGGGCAGGGAATCCGATGCGCCGTAAGTATCGCGGGATTTGAGCGCGAATCCATCCACCGTTGAGCGCGGGAAGGCTGGCAGCGGGTGTGGGGCGCGAACATCCTCGGCGGCGACGCGTCCCAGGGCTGTTTCTGTTTCGATAACGGAAGACAGGCCGAGAGGAGTCAGTTGGGAGAAAAGTTTTTCGCGGGCGGAATCCGGCGGGAGGAGGGTCAAAAATTCAGGCATATTCAATTTCCAGTATTCACAGTCCTAAGCGAAGGCGAGCGATTTTTGCTCGGCGCAGTCGAAGGATGGTTCTTGAGGTTGAATATTGAACGGAGGTCGAGTAGCGGCGGGTTTTGCCGCGTATCGGGTTGAACGGAGGTCGAGTAGCGTCGGGTTTTGCCGCGTATCGAGACCGATTACAGCAAAACCCTAGCGCAGCCAAAGCGTGAGCGTAAGAAGGTAGACGGTTAGGGCAGGAATGGAAATGGCAAGGGCCTGAATGAGCGGCCAGAGGGGTTTGCCGCCCTCTGTCATGCGCTGGAACTGATAAATCTGAAAAGCGGCCAATGGAATGCTCAACAGACCAGGCCAGGCCAGGTCAAATGGTACGCCGATGAAAGGGGCAATCGAAAGCAACAGATAAGCAGCCGCCAGAAAAGCATTATGAGCCGGAACAGCGGCCTGCCAGCCAAGACGCAAGAGCAGGGTTTGGCGCAAATATTTCTGATCGAGAGCAAAATCGGGGAAATTGAACGCCAGCAGGCAGGCAAGGGTCAGAAAAAATAATGGAAAGACGTAGAAGGTAAGCAGGCGATGCAGTTCGCCATTTTGCAGGCTGAAGGCCAGGGCCGGGGTAAGGCTGGCGATGAGAATCGCGAGGGCGAATTCACCCAGGCCGCGATTGGCAAGGCGCAGGGGCGGCACAGCAAAAGCCAGGGCAGTCAGCGCGGAAGAAGCCATCAGCGCGAGGGAGACCGGCGCGGCCATCCCTAGAGTCAGCATAGGGACAGTAATGGCGGCGACCAAAATTAGAAGAGAGACGGCGAACAGAACCAGTTTGCGGCGATATTCGTCACGCTGGCGCGGGGCTTGGTCAGGCTGGTAGGGCTGGAGCGGGTTGCGGTAGGCAGCATCGAGCAGGTTGGCGGCGGTCAAAAGAAAGGACAACCACAGGAACCCGAGCAGGAAAGGTAAAAAGAGAAAATCCGCGCCCAGATAACGGGCCAGAGATGCGCCCAGCAGGTAGGCCAAAGCAATTAAGAGAGTGTGGACAGGGCGGAGGTATGCGCTAAGCATCCACAACTCGCTTCACATCCCGCAGGTGCATGGTGTTATGCAGATAGACCATTTTGAGCATGTCGGCCAGGGAGGTGAGGCCGAGGGCCGGGTGACGCCCGCTTTTTTGCAGGTCGGCGTCGGTTAGGGAGGCGGCGAAGGAAGCCATTTCAGCGCGGGTAGACTGGTAGCGTATGAGCAGTTCGGCGGGCGGCACGTCGGTCAGTTTGGCCTGCGCGGCGGCGTTGTAGCGGTCAATGTCAAAATCTTCGCTTGCGCCGGGGCCACCATCGCGAATGGAAGTGAAAATTTTGAGAAAACCCTGCTCGGCACTGATCAGATGTGCCAGCACGCTGCGAACCGTCCACTCGGCGGGGTCGCTGTACACGACCTGCTGCCATTGTTCGCCGGGAAGGGCGGAGAAATAGGCTAAAACTTTCTGGCCTTCAGATTTGAGTTTTTCAGAGAGCGCAAGCGCGGAATCAGACATGGGAATTTACGATCCTTTCAGAAGCGCGTCGACTTGCTCGAGTTCTGCCTGGTTCAATTGCCAATCGGCCGCCCGAATATTGGCCCGGATTTGTTCCAGTTTGGTTGCGCCTGAAATAACCGAGCAAACCGCAGGTTGGGCCAACAGCCAGGCCTGGGCCAGTTCGCCGAGGCTGTGTCCATGTTCTGCGGCCCAGGCTTCGAGTTTTTCGATTTTGTCGTAATTGGCGTCGCTCATGTAGCCTTTAACGTAATCGCTGAATTCACCACGCGAACCTGCCGGGGCAGGCTGGTTACGGCGATATTTTCCGGTGAGAAAGCCGCCTGCCAGCGGAAAATACGGCACAAACCCGACTCCGTGCTCGGCGCAATAGGGCAGCATTTCGCGTTCGACACCGCGCTCCAGAAGATGATAGTGCGATTGCATGGCCGCCAGCGCGCTCCACCCGCGAAATTCAGCCAGCAGATTGGCTTTGGCAAGTTGCCAGGCGGCAAAATCGGAGCCGCCAAGGTAGCGGATTTTGCCGGCGCGAACCAAATCGTCGAGCGCGCGCATTGATTCTTCGATGGGCGTAGCGGAATCCCAGCGATGCAGGTAATACAGGTCGATGTGGTCACTCTGCAAGCGGCGCAAACTGGCTTCGACGGCGTTCATAATGTGGTAGCGAGATGTGCCGCGATCATTGGGGCCATCACCCACCGGCCAGAAGACTTTGGTTGCCAGCACAAACCTATCCCAGCGGCCTTTGAGCGCGTTACCGAGGGTCACTTCAGACTGTCCGCCGGTGTAGACATCAGCGGAATCGATAAAATTAATCCCCAAATCCAGAGCAGCATCGAGCATATCATTGACTGCCGATTGTGGAACATGTTCCGCGCCAAAGCGGTTGGTCCCCAAACCAATGGCTGAAACTTTCAGCCCAGATTTGCCGAGGTTGCGGTATTGCATTGAAGCCTCCGTTTTTCTACCAAGTGTACCCGAAAGGGGTGTAAAACGCCAAGAAGAGACTATAATTGTGTAAATTTTGATGAAAACTGAGGAGAAAGCCATGTCGAACGTTTACGAATCGCAACACCCACTGGTCAAGCATAAACTCAGCCGCCTGCGTGATAAAAATACAGAACCAAAAAAATTTCGTGAACTGGTGCAAGAAATCGCCGCATTGATGGCCTACGAAGCCACCGCCGACCTGACATTATTTCCATGTGAGATTGAAACGCCCCTTGCAAACATGACCGCCCACGAATTGCAGGAAAAAGTTGGTCTGGTGCCAATCTTGCGGGCCGGCCTGGGCATGGTGGAAGGAATTTGGGAATTGATGCCGCAAGCCGAAGTCTGGCATATTGGGCTATACCGCGATGAGCAAACCCTGCGCCCGGTGGAATATTACAACAAACTGCCCACCGAGCCAACGGTATCGGTTTGTCTGATCCTTGACCCAATGCTGGCAACCGGCGGATCGGCCACGGCCACTGTTGAAGTTTTGAAACGCTGGGGGGTGAAGAAAATCAAGTTCGTTGGGCTAATTGGCGCGCCCGAAGGAATTGAGCGAATGCAGCGCGAACATCCAGACGTGCCGATTTACCTGGCCGCGATTGATGACCACCTGAACGAAAAGGCCTATATCGTGCCAGGCCTGGGTGATGCTGGTGACCGTCAGTTCGGCACCGGGTAAATCAATTCCATTTACAACCCAAAATGAAGAAAAAAGAGAAGCCCCGCCTGAATAAAATGCAGTTGGTGAATACCATCAGCATGGCGGCGGCTTCTTTGCTGAATGTTAAATCGCTTGTGGCGCTGGTTGGGCAACAACTTGAGAAGCATTTTGATGTTCGCTCGGTATTGATCGCCCTTCACATGCCTGATTCAGAAGAGATTGAAATTCCATATTGGACAATAGACAATAAACGCGTCAATCCGCCGCCGCTTAAGTATGGAGAGGGCCTCACCTCGCACGTTCTGAAAACGCGTAAACCGTTGCTGATCGATAAAGATTTTCAAAAAATCGCGCCTGCGCTGGGGCATAAAGCGATTTACGCGCCACAATACGGATATCCCCAAACCTGGCTGGGCGTGCCAATTTTATACGGAGAAACAGCGCTGGGGATGATTAGCCTGCAACATTATGACAAGGAATTCGCTTATAGCGAGGAAGACATTCAGGTATTAAATACGATTGCCGCAAATACCGGCATCGCAATTGAAAACGCGCGTCTTTACACCATGATGCGCAAAAAAGCCGAAGAAATGTCTTTGTTATATGAAGTTGGTCTGGAGTTATCTTCAAACCTGGATACCAGAGAAGTATTGCAAAACCTGCTGGAAAAATGCCGCCAGATTTTGCCGATGGATTCGTTCTATGCGTCGATTTATGATGAGAAGAACAACCTGATTAGTTATCCCTTGTTCTATGACCGGGGTGAATTTATGGAAGTGCAAACGCGGCAACTGGGCATCAGGCCCGGATTAACCGGTCATGTGATCATCAGCCGCAAGACCGTGCATTTGCCCGATGCCCTGGCCCCTGAGACAATGCAAAAATACCAGATTATTCATGTTGGCGGCACGCCCACGCGCTCATTTGTGGGCGTGCCGATGATTGTGCGCGATAAAGTAATTGGGGTAATGTCGATGCAGTCTTATCTGCCCAATTTTTATAGCGAGGAACAAATCAGGCTTTTTGAGACGATTGCCAACCAGGCTGCCATTGCCATTGAAAACAGCCGGTTGTATGAAGCCGCCCATCAGGAGATTTCAGAGCGACGCGAGGCGCAAAAAGCCTTGCAAGATACCAATCTCGAACTTCAGGTACAGTTAAAGCAGGTTGAATTACTCAAAGAAGAATTGCGCGAACAAGCGATTCGCGATTCGCTAACCGGGTTGTTTAATCGCCGCTATCTGGATGAGGTCTTCGAACAGAATATCAAACGCATGAAAAAGCAGGGCGCGTCGCTCGCGGTGATGATGATGGATATCGATTCGTTCAAAGCCTTTAACGACACTCAGGGCCACGTTGCCGGCGATGTTTTACTAAGCAAACTGGGAGAATTGCTACGCAGCCAAACCCGTCATAATGATATTGCCTGTCGCTACGGGGGCGAAGAATTTGTCATTCTGCTGCCGCAAACCAGCCTGGAAGTAGCCGCGAAACGCGCCGAGGAAATCCGCAATCGTTTTGAAGATATGGCGATTGAATTCGATGGAAAAATATTACACGCCACGATTTCGATTGGAATTTCAATTTATCCTGATCACGGCGAACAGCCGGAGGCCTTAATCATTCAGGCCGACCAGGCGCTGTATCAAGCCAAATCAAACGGCAAAAACTGCGTGGTGGCCTGGCGGCGATAAAATGGGTTGCTATTGGCCCAAACGGGCGCGTTCATCGGGGACAACCAGTTTTTCATCCAGTTTCTTGAATAAGGGAGTCGGTTGTTGCAGGTTGGTTCCGGGGCGCAGGTTGCTGGGTTTCCACCAGAAAGAATCGGGTTGGGGACGGTAACGCAGGACGGTGTGCTCGCCTAAATCATCGTGGACGGTTTCTACATATTGTTCGCCAAAGAGCGGTGTTTCGTAGCCGAGGAAGGCGTGCAGTTTGGCGCTGGTAAAAGGCAGGATGGGCGCGAAAAGGACTTTGAGCGAGTCGATGGCGCGCAGGGCGGTGTAAATCGTCTGGGCGGCGGAGTCGCGGTCGGTTTTGATGGCGGTCCAGGGGGCGTTGGCGTCGAGGTAGCGGTTGACTTCGGTTGCCAGGCGCAGGCTTTCGCGCAAGGCGTCGCGCAGTTTGACGCTTTCGTAGTATCTGCTGACAGTCTCGAACCCGGCTTCGATAACGGCGAGCAGTTCGCGGTCTGAATCGCGAAGTTGGTTTTCATCCACCTGCGGGGCGTGCCCATCCCAATGCTTGAAGGAGAAGGACAGCACGCGGTTGGCAAGATTGCCCCAGGTGGCGACCAGTTCGTTGTTGTTGCGGGCCACAAATTCTTCCCAGTTCCAATCGCTGTCTTTGGCTTCGGGCATGTTGACGGTCAGGTAATAGCGCAGAGCGTCGGGGTCGTAGCGGGTTAGGGCGTCGCGTCCCCAAACGGCCCAGTTGCGCGAGCCGCTGATTTTCTTGCCTTCGAGGTTCATGAATTGGTTGGCAGGCACGTCATAAGGTAAAGTAAGCAGGGTTTCTTCTTCGTTGGCAAAAAGTTTCATGAAGGCTGTGCCGGCGCCCATCAGTTGGGCCGGCCACCAGGTGGCGTGAAAGAAGATGTTATCTTTGCCGATGAAGTAGAAGGGCTTGGCTTGTGGGTTGGTCCACCATTCGCGCCAGGCGTCGCCGTTGCCTGATACCTGGCCCCATTCGGCAGCAGCCGAAAGATAACCAATCACCGCCTCAAACCAGACGTAGATGCACTTGCCTTCCCAGCCTTCTACTGGAACGGGAATGCCCCAATCGAGATCACGAGTGATGGCGCGCGGCCTGAGTCCATCGCTTTCGATTTGGCCGAGCGATTGGCCGGTGACAGTCTCGCGCCAGTAGTGTTGGCGGGCGCGCAGAAACTCTACCACTTTGCCTTCAAGTTTTGAGAGATCGAGGAAGTAATGCTCGGTGTCGCGCAGTTCGGGGGTTGAGTTGTCTATTTTCGAGCGCGGGTTGACGAGTTTTTCAGGTTCAAGCACATTACCACAGACGTCGCACTGGTCGGAGCGCGCGCCTTCTGCCCCGCACAGGTAGCAAGTGCCTTCTACATAGCGATCGGGCAGGAATTTTCCGGCAGCGGGTGAGTACCATTGTGGACGGGTTTCAGTATACAGATAGCCATTTTCTTTTAGGGCCAGGAAGATGTTCTGCGAGACCTTGAAGTGGTTCTGGGTGTGGGTGGTGGTGAACAAATCGTAAGTAATGCCATAGCCCTGAAAGGTTTCAATGAAGGAATCATGAAATTGTTTGTAAACTTGCTCTACCGGTCTCTTCTCGTCATCGGCGCGGATGGTGACAGGCGTACCATGCGAATCGGTGCCGCTGACCATCAAGACTTTGTTCCCTTTCAGGCGATGGTAACGAGCGACAATATCTCCTGGCAAGTGCGAGCCGGTAATATTGCCAACGTGAATTTCGGCATTGGCATACGGCCAGGCAATTGCAATCAAGATGTTTTCAGACATGGAAGCACCTCCAGGGATTGATGAAATAAAAATGCTGGCGATTGCCAGCATTGTTCAGGCGGCTTGAACCGTCCCGCAGTTCACCTGGCTGTGAACTGCAAGCAATGGCGCATGGACATGGGCATGGACGGGGTTAACATAGTTGTATTTTACTATAAAGATTGTATTTTTTTCTATAACTCGCGTTTATTTAACAAATCTTTGAGTGATGCAAAAGGGGAATCTTCTTCGCTGCGATGACCGCAATCTTTCTCGTTCAGATTTTGGCCGCACTCCATGCAAAGACCTTTACAACCAGAATGACAAATTGGCTGAATTGGTACTTCAATAAAAGCAAAATCATAAATAAGAGGGTGCAAATCGATATGCGCATCATCAGGAACAAGCAAGCCAGAATCGGTAATATTATCGTGGGTAAAAGCGAACAACTCATCAAATTCCCAGGCCAGGGGCTGGCTATACTCACACAGGCAACGCACGCAGGTAAGCGAAATATTGCCGGTAAAATCCCCCTCCACAAACAAGCCTTGCGGCGTGCGGCTAATTTTTGCCTTGCCCGCAACTGCATTAATCACCAGCCCATCGGCTGATGTGATTGAAATGTCTTCAAAAAGGAAATCGCGGTAGATGCCAATGGTAGAATTGATTAAAAAGCCGACATTCAGCCGCCAGGGTTTACGAGGATTTGCCACAGTTTCACTTCCAAAATGGGATGATGTTCTTGATTGTAGCACGCGCGATTCAGCGCGTCAACCAGGATTACCCTTGCATTAACCAGCAGTTTGCATATAATTGAAAAAGGTTTTCAATAAAATGAGCGAAACAACCCTTTCCAGCACCTACGATCAATGGATAGAGAGCCTTAGCGAAAGCGGATACCGTGTAACCGCCCCCCGCCGGGTCATTATTGAAATTATGGCGGTCAGTCCGCGCGCGCTGGGACCGCTCGAAATCTATGACCTGGGACGCAAAGAATATCCTGGCCTGGGATTGGTAACGGTCTACCGCACGCTCGAAAAATTGGAAGAACTCGGCCTTATCGAACGCGTTCACCACCCTCAGGGCTGTCACATGTACCTGCGCGCTGCCGACGGGCATGAGCATCTTGTCCTTTGTACGGTCTGCGGCAGAGCCGAATATTTTAGCGGTGACGACATCAGCAGATTGATGAACGCCGTCGCCGAAAAAACCGGTTTTGAAATTCGCGAGCACTGGTTGCAATTGTTTGGCCTTTGTCCAAATTGTAAAAACAACTAAACCAAACCACCCCGGCGTATATTTTCGCCGGGGAAAAATAAGGAGAGAAAATGAAAAAGATTATCGTTACCATTATGTTAGCAGGACTACTGGCCCTGGCCGCCTGCGGCCCGCAGCCTGCTCCCGATTCATCAGGGGAAGCGCAGACCCCGGCTGAAACCAGCGCGCTAAAAGTGCTGGCTGCCAATAGTTTCCTGGCCGATGTCGCCCAAAACGTGGCCGGTGAACGCCTGAGCGTTGAATCGCTCATCCCGATTGGCCTCGACCCACATGCCTTTGAACCCACCCCGCAAGACGTGGCAAAAATCGCCGATAGCCAGGCCTTAATCATCAATGGGGCCGGTTTTGAAGAGTGGCTTGAGAAAACCATCGAAAACGCCGGTGGAAGCGCAAAAGTCATTGAGGCCTCCGCCGGGCTGAGCATGCGCGAAGCGGGCGAAAATGAGCCGGAACACGCTCACGACCACGATGAGCATGAAGGAGAACATGAACACGCCGAGCATGAAGAAGAACATGAACACGATGACCATTCGGTTGAATCTCATGCGCGTATTGTTTGTGAACAACTTGAGGGCAAAACAAGCGAAGAACAGATTCAGGCTGGGGCCGACGCCAATAGCGCAACCGCGCTCGCCCATCATGACGAGGAACACGCAGAAGAAAAGCACCAACATGGGCGCGAAATCTTCAACCTGACCCTGGTGGCTCAAGATGACGGCACCTTCGGCGGCTATCTTGAATTCGATTCTGAAATGGAAGATGGCTACGCCTTCACCACCAGCGAAGCGGGAAAAATCAGCGTAACCGGGCAGGATAACGCCGAACTGGAAATTCGCCAGGAATTGCCCCTCGATTGCGGCGACATGGCCCAGGGATTGGTTTTCAAACTGCCCCCTGGAGAATACCTGCTCTTCCTGAGCGAATTTTCCAGCGAGAGCATCCTGTTCAGCGCCGGTTCCGTCCACGGGCACGACCACGAACATGAACACGCTGACGAACATGCCGACGAACATGCCGACGAACATGCTGACGAACACGCCGATGAACATGACGACCACCACCACGAAGGCGACCCGCACTTCTGGCTCGACCCAAACATGGTCATCAAGTATGTCGAGAATATTCGCGATGGTCTGAGTGAAGTTGACCCGGATGGCCGCGAAACCTACGCCCGGAACGCTGGCCAATATATCGAAGAACTGAACGAACTGGACAAATGGATTCGGAGCCAGGTTGAGCAAATTCCGACCGAGCGCCGCGTTCTGGTCACAGACCATGACACAATGGGCTATTTCGCCGACCAATACGGCTTCACCGTAACCGGCGCAATCATCCCCAGTTTCAGCACCGGAGCCAGCCCCAGCGCCCAGGAACTGGCCGATCTGATTGACCAAATTCAGGATACCGGCGCGCCCGCCATCTTTCTGGATGTAGCCGCCAACCCCAAACTGGCCGAGCAAATTGCAGGTGAAACCGGCGTAACAGTGGTCTCTGATCTGCACACGCACTCCATCACGGCCAGCGGCGGTGATGCGCCAACCTATCTCGAAATGATGCGCCACAACACCAGCCGCATTGTGGAAGCGCTGAAGTAAGATGTTGTAAAAAAGTAGAAAATTGAAACAGAAAAGTGGATGGGTTGCCTTCGCAACCCATCCACTTTTTTTATTGCGGTCTCAAAAAAGTATACCCGTTCCAGGCATCATACAACTAAATTCAAAGTCATGGGTTTTTAAGATAAGCCAAAGTAATAAAACTTATTCAAAGCCAATGGAGGTAATCAAATGACAAAAGTAGCCATCGTAACCGACAGCACATCTTCACTTCCCAAAGAAATACAACAAAAATACAATATTAGCATTGTGCCGCAAGTGCTCATTTGGGATGAAAAAACCTACGAAGATGGCGTAGATATTCAGCCCGACGAATTCTACCGCAAACTGGCCGGATCCAAAACCACGCCGACCACCTCGCAAGTAGCGGTTGTTCACATGCAAAACACATTTGAACGCCTGCTGGCTGAGGGGTACGAAGTTTTAGGCATGTTCCTGAGCGCAAAACTTTCGGGAACCATGCAATCGGCCCATCAGGGACGCGATGCGCTGCAAACAGGCCATGAAAAAGTCCACATTTTCGATAGCGAAACAATCAGTATGGCGCTTGGGTTTCAGGCCCTGGCCGTTGCCCGCGCAGCAGCCGAAGGCGCCAGCCTGAAAGATTGCCTGGCGCTGGCAGAGCAGGCCCGGCAATCGACCGGCATCTACTTCATGGTCGACACCCTTGAATTCCTGCATCGCGGCGGACGAATCGGCGGCGCGCAGCGTTTGCTCGGCACCGCCCTCAATCTGAAACCGATTCTAACGGTTAAAGATGGCAAGATTGAAGCCGCCGAACGCGTGCGCACCAAAGGCAAAGCGCTCGACCGGCTGATTGAAATCGTAGCCGAACAAAGCCGGGGCAAAAGCCCGGTGCGGTTGGCAACCCTGAGCGCCAACGCCGCCGAAGATGCCCAATCTGTTCGGGTTGCGGCAACTCTGAAGATAGAAACCAGCGAATTTCTTTCAACCGAACTAAGCCCGGTTCTTGGAACGCACACCGGGCCAGGCGCGGTTGGGATGGCCTTCATGACTGGGGTATAATAGGTCAACCTAATCAAACCCGGAGAATTTATCAATTATGAATAAAGTTGCTGTTTTAACCGATAGTACCGCCTACCTGCCCCAAGAGATGCTCGAAGCAGAAGGCATACACACCCTGCCGCTGAACGTTATCTGGGGCGAAGAAGTCTTTGAAGACGGCATCAGCATCAAGCCTGATGTATTCTATGAACGGTTAAAAACCGCCAAGCAAATGCCCACCACCTCGCAAGTATCAGTTGGACGTATGGATGCGAAATTCCGCGAATTGCTTGCGCAAGGATTCGACGTGCTGGGCATTTTCATTTCGGCTGGTATTTCTGGCACGGTTCAATCGGCCATGCAAGCCAGGGATGAGTTGAGCGAACAGGAAAAACCGCGCGTGGCCGTGTTCGACAGCCAGCAAACCACCATGTCGATGGGGTTTCAAGTGCTGGCCGCGGCTCGCGCAGCCAGGCAGGGCGCAAGCCTGGCTGAGTGCCATAAAGTCGCCCAAGAAGCCCGTGAACGCAGCGGCGTTCTGTTTGTTGTCGATACGCTCGAATTTCTACATCGCGGCGGACGAATCGGCGGCGCGCAACGTTTCCTCGGCACAGCCCTGAACATGAAGCCGATTCTGCAAATGAATAACGGCAAAATCGAAGCCCTCGAGCGGGTACGCACCAAAAGCAAAGCGCTCGACCGGCTGGTTGAACTGATTGTGGAGCGGTGCGCGGGTAAAGGCCCGGTGCGTATTGCCGCGCCCAATTCACAAGCCAGCGATGAAGCCAGGCAGGTCATTGAAAAAATCAAACAACGGCTGGATGTAACCGAAAGCATGACAGCCGAACTTAGCCCGGTCATTGGTACGCACGTTGGGCCGGGAACGGTTGCCATCGCTTTTCTAACCGAGCAATAAAACTGTTCAAATAAACAGAACGCAGAACAGCCTGCCCTTTACGAATAAGGGCGGGCTGTTCTGCGTTTTTCTACCGGACAAAACAAAGAGATATTCGGTTTATTGCTTATTCTTGTCATTTCGAGCCGCTGGTGGTCGAAATGACAAACTGTGCATTCTCACCCGCGGGCGTTATATATTGTTTGCGGGCCGAGGAAACCAAAATGGCGCAAACCGTCGATCACGCCGCGCGCCACGGGTTGCGGACTGTGATAATGCCAGGGTTGACGCGCCAGGGCTTTCAGTTCGTCCAGTGCGTTGACAGGGACGATACCCCGGAACTCGGTTTCAAACATCTGACGGTCATTGCCGGCGTCCCCGGCAACTACCACTTGGTCGGGAGAAAAAGCCAGTTGCTCGCGCAGGAAGCGGACCGCGTTGCCCTTGCCGAGGGTGGCAGGCAAAACGTCGAGGTAAGTTTCGTAACTGGTTTGGATGTAGAGGCCTACGAGTCCCGATAAACGCTCGTGAAAAGCGATCAAGGATGCGGGTTGCGTATCCCAGTAAAAACCAGCCTGAAAGCGCGGCTGACCGGCATCAAATTCCTGACGGGTGATTCCATCACCGATCCCAAGTCGGTAGATTTCGTCCAAACTCCAGGCTGGCGTAACCTGGGCAGCGTAAGCCTGGCCGATTGCATTGCGCGGGTCATCCAGATCCAAGATCTCAGTGCCAACATCGCTGCAAATAAAACGCGGGCGCGGCAAACGGCCACTGGCAATAAGTTCAAGCACCGAGCGACGATATCGGCCCGTAACATAAGCCAGCGTGACCCGGTTTTGGTGCAGGGAGAAAAACTGGCGCAGGCAGTGGGCATCTTCTTCGTCGCCAAGCAGGGTGCCATCCAGATCGGAGGCCAACAGAAAGCGTGTTGCGGTTTTATCCATATTGACAGCGATTATATCGCATCAGGCGACCCAACCCAGTTTTGAGCCACTCGCCTCCTTCCTCAAAAAATGTCATGGCAAAAAAATGACAAATGTCACCCAAAAAAAACTTGACTCTTGGCGCAAAATCATTATAATAATTTCTGAGAGCGCTCCCAGGAAACAAAGATATATCTCAAAAAAATTAGTATTAGCCGCTTTTTGCGGCTATTATAAAAGCAAAAAATGAGAGCGCTCCCAAAAAGGATAAAAGCAGATGGCGCTAACACTTGAAGATATTGCCAGATATGCCGGGGTCTCGCGCGCGACTGTTTCACGGGTTATTAATGGGGATGAAAACGTCAAAGAACAAACCCGCGAGCATGTGCTGGAAGTGATTCGTCAAAATAATTTCCAGCCTAATCTCGCGGCGCGCAGCCTGGCTGCTGGCAAAACCAATGTGCTTGGACTGGTTATTCCAGCCGGTGTGTCTGCCATTTTTACCGACCCGTATTTCCCATTCTTGATTCAAAGTGTTACAACGGCCTGTAATGCCAGGGATTACTCGATCATGTTATGGCTTGCTGAGCCTGAATTTGAACGGCGCATGATTCGCCAGATCTTACACGGCGGCCTGCTAGATGGTGTGATCGTCTCTTCTGTACTGATGGAAGACCCAATTATACAAGCCCTGCACGATAGCCAAAAGCCCTTCATCTTGTTTGGACGCCACCCCAGGCTGGATGTAAATTATCTTGATGCCGAAAATGTACGAGGCGGTCGCGAGGCCACCCTGCACCTGCTAAGACTCGGCCATAAGCGCGTTGCCACGATCACCGGCCCGCAAAACATGATCGCTGGCTATGATCGTTTTGAAGGTTATCGAAAGGCACTCGAAGAACGCAAGATCGCTTTTTCCCCAGAACTGGTTGCTGAATGCGATTTCACCGAAGAAAGTGCCTATGTAGCAACACAGCGTTTGCTTCTAGCAAAGCCTACCGCAATTTTTGTCGCGAGCGATACCATGGCTGAAGGCGCGCTCCGTGCCTTGCGCGATGCCGGTCTGCGTGTGCCACAGGATGTCGCCATTGTTGGCTACGATGATATGCCTCACGCTTCCAGAACAACCCCTCCCCTGACCACAATCCGCCAGCCAACTGATCAAATGGGATCGCTGGCTGTTGATACCTTGATTGATATCATTCATAACCCAGGCGTACATAAGCGTCATGTTATCTTACCTATCGAGATGGTTATTCGCGAGTCTTGTGGCGCGTTAAAAACATAACCCAAAGGAGGTGGTTTACTTCCAAAAAACAAAAGCATTTTGCTCCATCTGATAAATCCGGCAAATAGGCCGGCCCACTTATTCACTTAAAGGAGAAAGAAAATCATGCGTAAGATCACCGTTTTCCTGTCATTGCTCATTGCTTTGAGCATGTTGCTTGCCGCTTGTGGCGGTGGAACAACCCAACCTGTATCCCCCGACGCCCCCGCTGCTGAACAGCCGGCTGCTGAACAACCCGCCGCTGAAGGCAAAACCCAGATTCGTTGGTTCGTTGGCCTCGGTGCCGGTTCTGACGAAGGCACTTTTGCCGGTCAGCAAGCCGTTGTCGATGAATTCAATGCCTCGCAAGATAAAATCGAATTGATTCTCGAAATCGTCGATAATGACGCCGCCTACGACACCCTCGCCACCCAAATCGCTGCCGGTAACGCCCCCGACATCGTCGGCCCGGTTGGTATTCGCGGACGCGATAGTTTCAAAGGCGCCTGGCTCGACCTGCAGCCCTTCATCGAAAAGAACAATTATGATCTGAGCGACTTCGACCCGGCTCTGGTTGAGTTCTATCAGGTGAAAGAAGAAGGTCAGTTGGGTATTCCGTTCGCCATCTTCCCATCCTTCATCATCTACAATGCCGACCTGTTTGACGAAGCCGGCCTGAACTACCCGCCCGCCACCTACGGCGAGGAATATGTCTGGCCCGATGGCACCACCGCTGAATGGAACATGGACACCCTGCGCGAAGTTTCGATGAAACTGACCGTCGATGCCAACGGCAAAGACGCCCTCAGCGAAGAGTTTGACCCGACTCAAATCGTCCAGTTCGGCTTCATGAACCAGTGGACTGATCCGCGCGGTATCGGCACCTTCTTCGGCTCCGGCACCTTTGTCGACGAAAACGGCAACGCCCAGATCCCCGAAAACTGGAAAGCCGCCTGGGAATGGACCTACAAAGGCTGGTGGGAAGATTACTTCATCCCGAATGGCCCCTACGGCGGCGCAGACTTCCTGCAAGGCCCCGGCGGCCCATTCTCCTCCGGCAACCTGGGCATGATTCACATGCACATGTGGTACGTCGCCCCGTGGGCTTTCGGTGACTCGACCTTCAACTGGCAACTGGCCGCCACCCCGTCCTACAACGGCGTTGTCACCTCCAAGATGCACGCCGATACCTTCGGCATCCTCAAAGGCAGCAAAAACCACGACGCTGCATTTGAAGTCCTGACCTACATGCTCAGCGCTCAAACTGCCGAAAAACTGCTCAACGTTTACGGTGGCATGCCCGCTCGCCTGTCGATGCAGGATGACTACTTCGGTAAATACGGCGAAACCAACTTCCCCGGCAAAGAAATCAACTGGGACGTCGTTGTAGCCAGCATGGCTTATGCTGACAACCCCAACCACGAATCCTACATGCCATCCTTCCAGGAAACCACTGACAAGTACAATGAATACTGGAACCTGCTGGCGAACACCCCCGATGCTGACTTCGAAGCCCAAACCGCCACCTTACTGGCTGATCTGCAAAGCATTTTCGACGCCAACAAGTAATTTGCAATCCTGATTTACCCAACCGGCCTGGCCTTCATCGGCCAGGCCGGTTACCCAACAACGGAGGTTGATGATGTCGCTGAGTACAGCCCTTTCGAGAAAAAAAACACCCAAAGTGCCAATGACCAACATGCAAAAAAAGGAAGCCCGCTGGGGATTGGTCTTCCTGACCCCCTGGATGATCGGTTTCCTGCTGTTTTACCTGGCGCCGATGATTGCCTCGTTCATTTTCTCGCTCCATGATTTCAACCCGGCTGTCCCCGACCAGGCGAAATTCATCGGCTTCGAGAACTGGCATCGCGCCCTTTTCTTAGACGAGGAAGTCTGGTTATCCTTTGTGCGAACGCTGCACTTTGCAGCCATCTCCCTACCCATTGGACTTGGCTTCTCGCTCTTCCTGGCAATTTTGCTCAATTCCAAAAACGTGCTCGGCAAAAACGTCTTCCGCACCCTGTTCTATATGCCGACCATGATCCCCGTTGTCGCAGTCGTGTTGATTTGGGCAGGCGTTCTCAACGAACAAACCGGCTGGATCAATGTGCTGATTGAACGCTTTACCGGCATTGAAGCAGTCGGCACCCAGGGATTGCGCTGGCTGGCCGACCCCAAACTTGTCTATTACGCTTACACCATGTTCGGCTTGTGGGGCGTGGGCAATGCCATGATCATCTTCCTGGCTGGGCTGCAAGGCGTGCCAACCGAACTATACGAAGCCGCCGAAATTGACGGCGCAAACTGGTTGCAACGATTGCAGAAAATTACCATTCCGTTGATTACACCGGTCATTTTTTACCAACTGGTGCTGGGCATGATTGGCTCGCTGCAATACTTCCTGGCGCCCTTCGTCCTCAACCGTGGAACCGGCTTCCCCGAAGGAATGACCCGTTTCTACATGATCTACTTCTACAAGCAATCATTCTCATTCTTTAGCATGGGCTATGGCGCAACCCTGGCCTGGTTGATGTTCATCGTCGCCCTGGTGATGACCATCGTCCTGTTTGGCACCGCCAAATACTGGGTTTACTACGCTTCGGAGGAAAGATAATGGCCGACACAAAAAACACCCGAGTAATGACCCGCAAACTGCGCAACTTCTTCAACGCCATTGCCATCACCGGCCTGGCCCTGGCCGTGCTTTTCCTCTTCATGGTTCCAATGGTCTACGGCATAGTAACCGCCCTGAAAACCGATTCGCAATTCTCCAAAATCGGCGCTCCCTGGTGGCCGGCCACTGAAGGCAAATACAATTACGAAGGCAAAGACTACGAAATTTACACCGTCCCCATGCCAGACGGCGAAGTTCGAGACCTGGCCCTGGTCGCCAAAGGCCGCGAACAAAGCTCTTTTATCGACCCTGAAAACCCCGAAGCCGGACTAATCGAATGGGAAGGTGCCTGGCGTCAGTTGGAACGCACCTGGCAGCCAGACCCACAATGGCAGAACTTCCCCGAAGCCTGGAACACCATCAACTTCCCGCAACTATTGCGCAATACCGCCATGTATGCCATCATCACCACCTTTGGGGCAGTATTCTCCGCCGCTCTGGTGGCCTACGGATTTGCCCGCTTCCGCATCCCTGGCAAGAACATTCTCTTTATGCTCATGCTTTCCACCGTTATCCTGCCAGGCGCGGTTACGCTCATCCCAACCTACTTTGTCTTCCTTAAACTGGGCTGGGTGGGCACCTGGCTGCCGCTCATCGTCCCGGCCTTCTTCTCCTGGGGCACCAACGTCTTCCTGCTGCGCCAGTTCTTCCTGAGCATCCCGCGCGAACTCGACGAAGCCGCCATGCTCGATGGCGCCGGGCCTTTCCGCATCTTCTTCTCCATCATCCTGCCGCAATCCACCCCGGCCCTTACCGCTGTTGCCCTGTTCCACTTCTTCTTTGCCTGGAACGACTTCTTCGGCCCGCTCATTTACCTGGCCGGCAACCCCGATAAATTCCCCATCACCGTCGGCCTGACCGCCTTCAACAACCTGTACTCACAATCCACCAACCTGATTCAGGCCGCATCCTTGCTCTCTGCTGTTATCCCGGTCATTGTCTTCTTCCTGGCCCAACGTGTTTTCATGCAAGGCGTGGTGATCACCGGCGTCGAAAAATAATCTCCTTTTTGGTTGACTCCCCGTACCTGAACAAACATCGTGAAAACGCCTTGCTTCGGGTATGGGGAGTCTTTTTTTTGGGAAACCTTTTAACATGGACAAAAAATACATCTTCCTCAGCCTCATCCTGATTCTGCTCCTGAGCGCTTGCCAACCCGCCCCCAGCACCGCTGCGCTGCCCACCCCAACCGCGCTGCCGATACAGGAACCTTCACCTACCCCTGAAGAAACCTCCCCGGCTTACCTCGATGCCTCGCTGCCCGCCGAAGAGCGCGCGCTCGACTTGCTTACACGCATGTCGCTCGAAGAAAAAATCGGCCAGATGACCCAGGTCGAGAAGAACAGTATTCGCCCCGAAGACGTGGCCCGCTACTATATCGGCTCCATTCTCAGCGGCGGGGGCGGATACCCAACCGGCGACAACACCCCCACCGGCTGGGCCAAAATGGTAGACGGATTCCAGGCCGCCGCGCTGGAAACGCCCCTCGGCATTCCGCTCATCTATGGGGTCGATGCCGTTCATGGACATAACAACCTGAAAGGCGCAACCATCTTCCCGCACAATATCGGCCTGGGCGCAGCCAATGACGCCGAACTGGTCGAAAAAATAGCCCACGCCACCGCCGAAGAAATGCTGGCAACCGGAATCCCCTGGAATTTCGCCCCGGTTCTGGCCGTCGCGCAAGACATCCGCTGGGGCCGCACCTACGAAGCCTTCGGCGAGAATACCGAACTCGTTACCAGGCTGGGAATCGCCTATCAGAACGGGTTACAGGCTGGGGCCGGGAGCGATTCGCTCTTCGTCCTGGCAACGCCCAAACACTACATCGGCGATGGCGGCACGATTTGGGGAACATCCACCACCGAAAACTGGAAACTCGACCAGGGCGATACCCAGATGGACGAAGCCACCCTGCGCGAACTCTTCCTGCCGCCTTACCAGGCCGCCATCGAAGCCGGGGCGCAGAGCGTGATGGTTTCCTACAGCAGTTGGAACGGCGTAAAACTTCACGGACACAAATACCTGGTAACGGATATACTCAAAGGCGAACTCGGCTTCGAAGGTTTTGTGATTTCGGACTGGGCCGGAATCGACCAAATCGATAAAGATTATTACACCGCCGTCGTCACCGCTATCAACGCGGGGGTCGATATGAACATGGTTCCACAAGGCTACCAGCGCTATCTGACGGTAATGAAACAGGCCGTTGAAAAAGGCGATATTTCGATGGAACGCATCGACGATGCCGTCTTGCGAATTTTGACCGTCAAATTCAAATTGGGCCTGTTTGAGCAACCTTTTTCAAACCCCGATTATCTCGAAACAATTGGCTCAGACGCGCACCGCGAACTGGCCCGCGAAGCGGTTGCCAAATCGCTGGTTTTGTTGCAAAATGAGAATACTGCTCTGCCAATTGCCAAAGACGCCAAACTGATTTACGTGACCGGAATGCTGGCCGACGACCTGGGCGCGCAATGCGGCGGCTGGACGATTGAATGGCAGGGTAAAACCGGCAACATCACCGTCGGAACCACCATTCAGGATGCGATTGAAGCAACGTCCACCGGCGAAGTGCGAGTCAACCGCTTTGGCAATTTCGACGAAGGCGTAAAAGCCGACGTGGCGATTGTGGTGGTAGGCGAGAAACCCTACGCCGAAGGCCGCGGCGACAATGAAAACCCGTCGCTGAGCGAGAATGACATTGAACTCATCCAACGCGCGCGCGAACAGGCCGAAAAAGTGGTCGTGGTGCTGATTTCAGGCCGTCCGCTGGTCATCACCGAAGCCCTACCCTACACCGACGCGTTTGTAGCCGCCTGGCTGCCCGGTAGCGAAGGCCAGGGCGTGGCCGACGCGCTTTTTGGTGATCAGCCTTTTACCGGCAAACTGTCCTTCACCTGGCCGCGCAGCGCCGACCAACTGCCCTTCGATTTTGCCAACCTGCCCACTGAAGGTTGCGCCGCGCCGCTCTTCCCGTATGGCTATGGGCTGGATGCGACCATCAGCCAGCCGCTTGAACTGCTGGCTTGTCCGTAAGCATAACGTTGGCTGTCATTTCGAAGGAGCCGCGTAGCAACAACTGAGAAATGACAGGTTACAAAAGAGAATAAAAATGAAACCTAACCAACTGCCCTTCCTTTTTATCTTGATTGCCATGCTCCTCGCTGCCTGTGCCCCGGCGGCAACGCCCGCCCCAACCCCCGACCCAACCGCCACGCCGGTATGGGAAATTCCCGGCTGGACCCTCATCTGGCAGGATGAATTCGAAGGGCCAGAAATCGACCGGGCAAAATGGACCTTTGACATCGGCGGGCATGGCTGGGGCAACAACGAACTGCAAACCTACACCGAACGCCCCGAAAATGCCCGCATTGAAGGTGGCATGCTGGTCATCGAAGCCCGCGCCGAAGAATTCGCGCGCCGCAATTACACCTCGGCCCGCCTGAAAACCCAGGGCCTGCACGCCTGGACGTATGGACGCATCGAAGCGCGCATGAAACTGCCCTACGGCAACGGCATCTGGCCGGCCTTCTGGATGCTCGGCGCGGATATTCAGCAAAATCCCTGGCCCGCCTCCGGTGAAATCGACATCATGGAACACATTGGGCGCGAACCGAACAAAATCTACGGAACCGTTCATGGGCCGGGCTATTCCGGTTCGGGCGGGGTTGGGCACTTCAAAACACTGACAGAAGGCGCATGGAGCGACGAATTCCACGTATTCGCCATTGAGTGGGAAGAAAACGAAATCCGCTGGTATATCAATGGCGAGCAATTCTTCAAACTCACCCCCGAAGCCGTGCCGGGGCGTTGGGTCTATGACCACCCCTTCTTCCTGATTCTTAACCTGGCCGTCGGCGGAAACTGGCCCGGCCCACCCGATGAAAGCACCGTTTTCCCACAATTCCTGATTGTCGATTACATCCGCGTATACCAGCGGCCTGATTCTGCCAGTGGTAGCATCAGCGGCGGCCCGGTTCACGTTGGCGACATCTTCCTCGAAGCCGATACAAGCAACGGGGAATGGCGCGCCGCAGCCGTGATTACCGTCCACGATGCCGAGGGCAACCCGGTCGAGGGCGTC
>DAOUML010000350.1:0-5763 GCA_034411635.1 Anaerolineales bacterium | reverse complement strand
CCATACACGGATTACACGGCTGAACGCAGGTTGGCACGGACAGAGCATTAAAACTTAAAAAATCCGTGCTTTTCCGTGTAATTCATGTAATCCATGTACCAATAAAAAGGAGACCCCAAAATGATTGACTTAACCCAAAACGAAATCTGGTTTGTGACCGGCAGCCAACACCTGTACGGGCCCAAGACCCTCGAACAAGTGGCCGCCAACTCACGCGAGATCGCGGCGGCCCTTGGCGCTTCTGCCGAAATGCCGGTCAATGTGGTTTTTAAGCCGGTTGTCACCACCCCGGAAGCCATTCGCGAACTGTGCCTCGAAGCCAACTCGGCCAAAAACTGCATCGGCCTGATTACCTGGATGCACACCTTCTCCCCGGCCAAAATGTGGATTGCTGGCCTTTCGCAACTCAAAAAACCCTTTGCCCACCTGCACACCCAGTACAACCGCGAAATTCCCTGGTCTGAAATCGACATGAACTTCATGAACCTGAACCAGGCCGCGCACGGCGACCGCGAGTTCGGCTTCATCGGCAGCCGCCTGCGCCTTGAGCGCAAGGTCGTTGTCGGACATTGGCAGGATGCCGAAGTCCAGCGCGAACTGGGCGTTTGGGCGCGGGCCGCCGCCGCCTGGGCCGATTGGCAGGGCGCGAAAGTGGCCCGCTTTGGTGATAACATGCGCGATGTGGCCGTCACCGAGGGCGATAAAGTTCAGGCCCAGATTAAGTTTGGGTATGATGTCTATGGCTACGGCGTGGGCGACCTGGTCAAGGCTGTCAATGAAGCCTCCGAAGCCGAAATCCAGCAGATGATGCAGGCCTATCTCGACGAGTATGATGTCGCCCCGGCCTTGCGTCCGGGCGGCGAGCGCAACACCTCCTTGCGCGAAGGCGCGCGCATCGAAGTTGGCATGCGTAACTTTCTGAAAGCGGGCAACTTCAAGGCTTTCACCACCACTTTTGAAGACCTGCACGGGCTGGCCCAATTGCCCGGCCTGGCCGTCCAACGCCTGATGCGCGACGGCTACGGATTCGGCGCGGAAGGCGACTGGAAGACCTCGGCTCTGGTGCGAGCGATGAAGGTTATGGCGGCTGGACTGTCGGGTGGCGTCTCGTTTATGGAAGATTACACCTACCACTTCAGCGCCAGCGGCGACAAAGTTCTCGGCGCGCACATGCTTGAAATCTGTCAGTCGATTGCCCAATCTGGCGCGAAGCCCAAACTCGAAATTCTGCCCCTTTCGATTGGCGGCAAAGCCGACCCCGTGCGCCTGATTTTTGACTCGAACATTGGCCCGGCCATCGGCGCATCGATCATGGACATGGGAAAACGCTTCCGCATGGTTGCCAGCGTGGTCGATGTCGTCCCAACCGACGAGCCGCTGCCCAAACTGCCGGTGGCGCGCGCCCTGTGGCTGCCGCGTCCGAACCTGAAAACGGCTGCCGCCGCCTGGATTTTTGCCGGTGGCGCGCACCATACCAGTTTCAGTTATGCGGTAACTGCCGAGCACCTGCGCGATTTTGCATCCATCGCCGGTATTGAGTTCCTGTTGATTGATGAAAAGACCGAAGTGGAAGCCTTCAAAGACAAATTGCGCTGGAACGACCTGTACTATCACCTGGCTGGCGGATTGGTGAAATGAGCATCACCTTTTTAGCGTATGCTGGTTATGAATGCGCCCGGCTGGCAAACGACCAGATCGAGTTGCTGGTAACGCGCTCAGCCGGGCCGCGCATTCTTTCCCTGCGTTTTTTGGGCGGGGAAAATTTGCTGGCCGAACAGCCCGAAGCGGTTGCGCAACGCCCGGATGGCAGCCTGTATCACTTCGTTGGTGGGCATCGTTTGTGGCACGCGCCCGAACACATGCCGCGCACCTATGTTTTGGATAGCGCCCCGGTTGAGATTGAGCCAATCGCCGATGGCCTGTTGGTTCGTCAGCCGGTCGAGGTCGAAACGGGAATGGAGAAAACCATCCAGATTGGGTTGCGCGTCGATGTCCCCCAAATTACGGTTACGCACACGTTGACTAATCGCGGATTGTGGCCGGTGGCGTGCGCGGCCTGGGCCATTACCCAGTTTAAGACCGGCGGACTGGCGATTTTGCCCCAGGCTGATGAAGATACCGGCCTGTTGCCCAATCGCAACCTGGCGATTTGGCCTTATACCGATATGTCGAACCCCAATCTCAGGTTTGGACGCCGGCATATTCTACTGCAAGCCAACATGCCATCGCCTTTCAAAATCGGTTTTGCTAACCCGCGCGGCTGGCTGGCTTACTGGAATATGGGCGTCTTGTTTGTAAAACAGGCCGATTATCTGCCTGAAGCCCGTTACTATGATTTTGGCAGTTCGAGCGAATGTTACTGTAACGACCAGTTTATTGAATTGGAAACCCTCAGCCCAATCAGCCTGATTCAACCGGGCGATTCGCTCACCCATGTTGAGCATTGGACCTTATCGTCGCTGGCGCATGGCCCGCGTGATGAGGCCGAAGTTGAGTCGTTGCTGGCTTCTTTGGGCTAAGCGTTATTCCCGCACATAAATCGGGTTGCTAAAAATCCAGCCGCGCTGCTGGCCGAGATAACGGCGATAGACTTCCACGCGATACACTCCCGGCTGGTCGGTAATGTGCGAGATGGCTTGCTGGTCATTCCACTGACGCAGGATTTTGCCATCTTTGAGCAGACGCGCGTCGGCGTTTTCGGGCAGGCGCGCTTGCAGGGTGAGCGCGCCTGTTGCGCGGATTTCGTCGCCCATCAGGGCGGTTTGTTCGCGTCCCTGGGCCGAAAAGCGAAATCCGCGCGCGCTGGCGGGCAGATCATAGGCTACGAAGCAGTGACCTTCCGCCAGCGCGTTGTAAATCATTTGCGCATCTTCCTCCAGGTTGCCGCTGAGTGGGCCGGGGGTCAGAATGTGGGTGTTGACGGTTCGGAAGTGCCAGGCGTAAGGGAAAACTGTCCGTTTGAGCGGGCCTTTTTCGACATGCAGGGCATGCGCGTCTGAGCCGCCGATGGCAACCACGCGCCGTTTTTGCAGCAGAGAATCCCAGCGTTCAAGCAGGGCCGGGTTGGGGCCGCGCGCGATGAATTGCGGGAAATAAAGATGAAACAAAGCGTGGAAAAAAGTGGGCGTATGGTTTTTTAGTTCGCTTAAACCGTTCCACAACTCAATGCCGGTATAGCCCTGAACCTGCCAATCGACCCAGTCGATGGCCTCTTCGCCGATGGCGGGGCAGGCGGCGTCGGTGGGGTGGGCCAGGAAGGACAGCCCACCTGCGCGGCGCGCGTTGTCGATCAGCAATTGTGGTTCGTGGGCAAAAGTCGCCAGTTCGCGCCCGGCATTAAAAACCAGCAGGTGATTTTTCTGTGGCTGGCGGGCCTGGTCGTGGATTTCTTCGCCAATCAGCATCAGGCATTTTTGCCCATCTTTGCGAAAATACTGATTCGCGCCCTCAACCAGAATGTTATGGTCGGTAACAAGGACCACATCGACCCTGGCGCGCAGGGCCGCCTGACCAATATCGCGGTGCAGGCCGCTGCCATCTGAGTAGCGCGTGTGCATGTGCAGGTTGACAATCAGTTCGTGCATGGCTTCTCCAGTTTCAGGCGGCAATTATACCCGCCCCGGTCACAATTGCGCGGCATGGCCTGTCATTTTTGTTTCTTTGCCCAAAAAGCAGTATAATTCCCACCCGAGGAACCATTTATGCCAACCATTTACCCATTTACTGCCATTGTCGGCCAGGAGCGCATGAAGCGCGCCCTGATTTTGAACGCTGTTGATACCCGCATCGGCGGCGTGTTGATTCGTGGTGAGCGTGGAACCGGCAAATCGACCGCCGCCCGCGCTCTGGCGGCCCTTTTGCCCAGCGTCAAAGCGGTGAAAGGCTGTCCCTTTGGCTGCGATTTTGATCAGCCCACCACCTGGTGCACCGATTGTAAAGAGCGCGCGGCGCAAGGCGGCGAATTGCCGTTTGAAATTCGCCCGATTCCCTTTGTCAACCTGCCCGTTTCAGCCACCGAAGACCGCGTGGTTGGCACGCTCGATATTGAAAAGGCCATTCAAAAGGGCGAGCGTCACTTTGAGCCGGGCGTGCTGGCAAACGCCAATGGCGGCCTGCTTTACATCGATGAAGTTAACCTGCTCGATGACCACGTTGTCGACCTGTTGCTCGATTCGGCGGCGATGGGCATGAACATTGTCGAGCGCGAGGGCATTTCTTTCTCGCACCCGGCCCGCTTTATTCTGGTGGGGACGATGAACCCCGAAGAAGGTGACTTGCGCCCGCAACTGCTCGACCGTTTTGCTTTTTCTGTGGATATTACCGGAATTCGCGATACCCGTGAACGGGTCGCCATTATGGAACGTCATCTTGGCTACGAGGCCAGCCCCGACGAATTCCGCGCCACATTCATCGCGCAGGAAAACGAACTCTCGCAAAAAATTGACCAGGCCCGCAAACTGATTGCCCGGGTGACGCATACCAAACGCGATATGCTCTCCATCGCTGCTCTCACCTCCTCCCTCAATGTCGACGGACACCGCGCCGACCTGGTCATCCTGAAAGCCGCCCGCGCCCAGGCCGCCTTCGAGGGCCGCACCCACATCACCGACCTCGATATTGCCTTGGCCGCCGAATTGGCCCTGCCGCACCGCATCCGCCGCGGGCCTTTCCACCAGGCTGAAATGACCAGCCAGCAATTGCAGGAGCGCATTGAGCAATTGGCCGGCCAATCTGTGCCAGACGATTCCGCGCCGGAATCGGGCCAGCCTGAAAACGCGCAGGAAAAAAAAAGTCGATCTTAGAAAATTCGATTGAGGATGATTCATCTGAAGCGGGCACGCCTGAACCTGCTCCACAAGATGTCTTTGCCAACACCAACGCCAACTGGTGGGATGGCGGCAAAAAAGTTAAAACAGGCGAAACGTTCGCCCCGCGCAAGTTAGATACCCCCCTCGACAAACTGACCCGCAAACATGCCGGCCGCCGCTCACGGACTCGCACCGACCGTAAGCGCGGCCGGTATATCATGTCGCGCCCGGCCAACGGCAAAACCAGCGACATCGCCTTCGACGCCACCATCCGCGCCGCCGCGCCTTTCCAGAACCGGCGCGAAGAACAGCGCAGGCACATGGCCTTTGCCATCCTACCCAGCGACTTGCAGCGCAAAATTCGCGTGAAACGCATGGCAAATTTGGTCTTGTTCCTGGTCGATGCTTCCTGGTCGATGGCTGTGGCTGAACGCATGAACGCCACCAAAGGCGCGATTCTCTCCCTGCTCACCGACGCTTACCAGCGGCGTGACCGCGTGGGGCTGATTGTCTTTCAGAAGGATCGCGCCACCCTCGTCCTGCCGCCTACCAATTCGGTGCAATTGGCCCAGCGCGCGCTGATGGAAATTCCCGTCGGCGGCAAGACCCCGCTTTCGGCGGGGCTGCTCATGGCCTACGATGTTTTACAGCGCGAAAAACGCTTGCATCCTGATGTTCAACCCCTTCTGTTGGTGATGACCGATGGCGCGGGCAACGTCTCGGTTGGGACGCTGGCCCCGCAGGAGGAATCTTTCCGCTTCGCTGAGGCGATTGCCGACCAGAAAATACGCTCGGTGGTGGTCAACATGGAACACGCCGCCTTTGATCAGGGCCTGGCCCAGCAATTGGCCGACCATCTGCAAGCCCCCTGCTACAGCCTGGGCGAGATACGGGCTGAGAATCTATACCAGACGGTGCGCGAGGAAATGGTCAACGTGGGCAGCAAGCGATAAGG
>DAOUML010000349.1:0-5918 GCA_034411635.1 Anaerolineales bacterium | reverse complement strand
CCAGGAATTGCATCGAGGATGGAGGCCATGCCTTGCTTCGAGCGGCGTTTGCGGTGGGCGGTGATGCCGAAGCGATGGGCTTCATCGCGGATGCGTTGGAGCAGGTAGAGCCCTTGCGAGTGACGCGGCAGAAGCAGCGGTTCAGATTTGTGCGGGAAGAAAATCTCTTCTTCGCGTTTGGCCAGGCCAACCACCGCAACTTTTCCGGTGAGTTCGAACTGCTCCAGTACCCCAACGACGCGCCCCAACTGCCCCTTGCCGCCATCGATGACGATCAGTTCGGGCAGGCGGGCGAAAGATTCGTCCACTTTTGCGCCGGGGGCCTGGGCCTGCGATTCGCTGGCGGCTTGCCAGCGCTTGAAGCGCCGGGTGAGCATCTCTTCCATGCTGGCGAAGTCATCGGGGTTGCCAATCGAGGTGCTGTCGATGTTGAATTTTCGATATTGTCCTTTGGCCGGAACGCCCTGTTCAAAAACGACCATCGCGCCAACGGTGGCGACGCCTTGCGTGTGCGAAACATCGTAGCATTCCATGCGGTTGGGTGGTTCGGGCAGGCCAAAGGCCGATTGCAGTTCGGCCAGGGCCATTTCTTGTTTGTGGCTATCGGCCTGCCATTGGGCGCGCAGGGCCGAGAGGGTTTCGGCGGCGTTTTCGGCGGCCATTTGAACGAGTTCGCGCGGCTGTCCTTCGCGTGGGACGTGAATCTCAATCTTTTCTCCGCCGCGCCGCGAGCGCATCCATTCTTGTATGATGCGGGCTTCTTCGATTTCTTCCGGCAACAGCACTTGTTGGGGCATGGCGGCGGCTTCGGTGTAAAACTGTTTGACAAATTCGGCGATGACTTCGGCATCGGCGGTATCTTCGGCGCCTTCGAGGATGAAATATTCGCGCCCAATGAGTTTGCCGCCGCGCACGAAGAAAATTTGCACGCAGGCTTCGCTATCGGCGCGGGCCAGGGCTATTACGTCTGAATCTTTGTAATCGGAGGCGAATACAATTTTCTGACGTTCGACGATGCTGGTCATGGCTTTGAGTTGGTCGCGCAGGGCGGCGGCTTTCTCGAAGCGCAGATCTTCGGCGGCTTTTTCCATTTCGATTTGTACGCGGGCCATGATGGGTTCGGAATGTCCGCTCAGGAATTCCATCAGGTCGGCGATCATCTGGCGGTAGGCGGACTGGTCGGCGGCCCCGATGCATGGGCCGATGCACAGTTTGATGTCGTAGTACAGGCAGGCGCGTTTGTCGTGACCGGTGATTTCACGGTCGCAGGTCAGGTAGGGGAAGACTTTGCGCAGCACGTCGAGGGTCTGGTAGACGGCCCAGGCCGAGGTGTATGGCCCGAAATAGCGGGCGTCATCTTCAAACATCTGGCGGGTGACGGTTACTTTGGGGTAGGCATCCTGCCAATGGACTTTGATGTAGGGGTAGCGTTTGTCATCCTTCAAGCGCACGTTGTACTTGGGACGGTGGCGCTTGATGAGATTCATCTCCAGAATCAGGGCTTCCAGTTCTGATCCGACGACGATCCACTCCAGGTCGGTGATTTCGCGCACCAGGCGGCGGGTTTTGTTATCGTGGCTCGAATCGGCGTGAAAGTAGGAGCGTACCCGGTTTTTGAGATTAATGGCTTTGCCGATGTAGATGATTTTCGCCTCGGCGTTTTTCATGAGGTAGCAGCCGGGTTTGGCGGGCAGGGTGGCGAGGATGCCTTGCAGGTGTTCGGAGAGTTGCATGGGCAAAATTATACCCGCCTCTGGGCGGGTATGTTGTTTTTTTATGGCGCGTAGCCGGGCGGCATTTCGTCATTCTGATGGGGTGACGAAGATGATTCAGCCGGTTCAGCGAGTGGCAGGCGGTTGGGGCCGGTGAATAGGGGCATGTCTAGCATGTAAATGGCATGTTCAAGGGCGGTGGTTAGCCCGCCTTCTCCGGCGATGGGGTCGATGCTTTCGTTGCCGTTCAGGTCGCGCCCATTTTTCATGCGGTCAGAGAGCGACAGGGCTTGCAGAATCAGGGCGCGGGTTTCGTTGTCGAGATTTTCACGCATCAGGATTTGCTGCATAATTGTTGTGAGTTCGACAGCCCAGGTTTCGATGTTGCGCGCGCAGAATAGAACGTGTTCGCCGTGAATGACGATGTTGAGCGAGGCATCGGGCATGTTCATGGCATAAAGGGTGTGCGAAATTGTGCCTTCGATGTAGCCAACCTGATCGCCATTCAACAATAGCCCAAAGCCATCGCCTGGGTCGCTGACTGTGCCATCGGCATCGAGATCGCCGTAGTTGCCGGCCTGGTTGCCAACCAGCAGGTTGTGGACGATTTCAGCCTGGCGGCGCGTTTCGACCAGGTTGTCTTGCTGGTAGGCGGCGAGCATTTGCTGGGTGTGTTCATCAACCAGCAGGGTATGCGTTTCCAGGCCGACGATGAGGCCAATTTGGTTGGGTGTTTCTTCAAAACCGACAAACAGGTGGCGCAGGTGTTCGAGGGCCAGTGGCGGAAGGCCGGAGGAGTAGACAATGTTGCCCGAACTGTTGGGGTTCGGGTCGGGGTTGGGTTCGAGGCTGATTTCGACGCGTCCAAAGCGGGCCAGCAGATTGCGTCCCTGTTCGTCGATGAAGAACAGGCTGGAGAGTCCGTTTTCGTCGGGTAAGGGCAATATGCCCAGGCTGCGCCGGATTTCATCGCCCACCAGCCAGACTTCGTGCTGGAATTTGTCTTCAGGGGCGGGCAGATCCCAACTTGAGAGAATGACTTCGTCGAGCAGGCCGGCGACATTGTAAAAGCGTAATGCGCCAAAGGTGGCTGTGTTTTCTGTATTTGCAGGATTTTCGGGTTGAGAATGGTCTGCTGGTTGCGCGGGGCTTTCATGGGCTGGCATATTTGGGGCGGCGGTGAAGGGCGCAGGCGTGGCGAGTACGATGGCGTGGGCTGTTTGATCAAAAACGGGCGGGGGTTGGGGCGCGGAGATGGCCTGCCACCAGGCCAGTGCTGCCAGGAGAAGACCTGCAAAAACTGTCGCCCAAACAGGCCATAATTGGGTTGTGCTGCTTTTTGGAGTTGGGGGCGGGGCGGCATTGAGGGTGGCGCGCGCGTTGAGCGATTCGGCCTGCAACTGGCCGGGTATTAAGTCGGCTTGTGACAGGTTGCTGGCATCCAGAAAGGCTTTTAGCAGGTCGGGCGCGCTGGCAAAACGTTCGGTTGGGTTTTTGGCAAGGACACGGTCGAGCACGATTTGCAGGGAGGTGGGCAGACCTTCAATCGGCGGCGGGGCTTCCTGAATGTGTTTGAAGAGAACTGCCATCGATGTATCGGCTTCAAAAGGCACTTTGCCGGCCAGCATTTCGTAAAGGGTGATGCCGAGTGAGTAGAGGTCGGAACGCGAGTCTACTTTGTCGCCGCGGGCCTGTTCTGGCGACATGTAGGCAGGTGTGCCTGAGATTGTGCCAGAGGAGGTTTGGGAGGCTGCCTGCGTCAGGCGCAGCAGGCCAAAATCGGTCAGGATGGCTTGCGCATCTGGTGGCAAGGGTTGCCCTGATTGAATGGAATCGGTTTTGGAGGTGAGCAGAATGTTGGCTGGTTTGATGTCGCGGTGAACGATGCCGTTTTTGTGGGCATAGTCGAGGGCGTCGCTTAGCATCAGCAGGAGTTGGCCGATTTGTTTGAGGGTTAGCCGTCCGCCGTGGGCATGGACACTGTTCAGGTACGATGCCAGGCTGAGGCCGGGAACGTACTCCATGATGATGTAGGGTTGGTTTTCGATAATGTCGAAATCGTAAACCTGGACGATGTTGGGGTGGCGCAACCCGGCCAGGACTTGCGCCTCGCGTTCGAAGCGTTGTTTCAGGTCGGTATTTTCTTCAAGGTGACGGTGCAGAACCTTGATGGCAACGCGGCGGCTGAGGGTGGTATGCGTGCCAAGATACACTTCTGCCATGCCGCCGCGATTGAGAAGTTTTTCAATATGCACTTTGGAAAGGGTTTTTCCGACCAATTCTGTCATGTTTTTATTATACCTGTAGTTGTCAGAATCAAAATATTTTCAAGGATGTTGAAATTGTTTTAATGGTATTATCCGATTGCCCCAGGCTGGTCGGACGGTCGCGGCTCCGTTTGCGGGGTCGAGGAAAGTCCGCACTCTACAGGGCGCGGCGTCGGGTAACACCCGGGGCGGGGTAACCTGCCGGATTAGGGCCACAGAAAACAGGTAGCCGGCCCCCTCCCGGCCTCCCCCAAATCCTTCGGATTTAGGGGAGGTGGTGGGGACGGTGATAGTGAAAAGGTGGTGTAAGAGACCACCGGCATCCGCAGTAATGCGGGTGGCCTGGTAACCCCCGTTGCGAGCAAGGCCAAGCAGGAGCGAAATGACTTCGGTCATTGGGAGGCGGCCCGTCTCCTTTGAGTTCCGGGTAGGCTGCATGAGCGGCGTGGCGACACGCTTGCCAGATAGATGACCGTCACGGCGCGCAAGCGTCGGACAGAATGCGGCTTATAGACCAGCCTGGGGCACCCTTGAGTACGGCTTTATACGTACCGAATCCCGGTAAAGTTGGCGTTTTTTTTAATAGCCATAAAAATTGGATTCTCTACCGCAATACCTTCGCCAAAATAGTTGGATGAAATAGGGCTAATCGAGTAAAGTTGTGTCTCTCATAACAACCAACCTACTCGGAGAAGCCCATGACAGAGATTTTAGCACTTTTACAAGCGATTGCGCCTCTTTTACCTAAAACAACCCTTGGCCAAATGAGCCAAGTCATCTTTGGGATGCTGGTCATCAGCGGACGGATTACGATGTTGGGTCTTTCCCTCTGGACGGAGAAAGGCGGGAGTTACCGCACGATCCAACGGTTTACTACACAAAACTTCCCTGGATAGCCATTCACTGGCTACTCTTTCGAGAGAAGTTCTTAAAACCGAAAGACACATATATCGCTGCGGGCGATGAGTCTGTGGCAAGCAAAGCAGGCAAAGCTACCTACGGATTGGATCGGTTTTTCTTTGGTATCCAACAACGAGTAATTCCTGGGCTTTCGTTCTTCACTGTTTCGCTGGTGAATGTACGCGAAGAACGCTCTTATCCGATGCAAGTGACACAAATAGCGGTTTCAAGCACTGTAATGGGGATTTTCGGGTATCCGCTACTGTTTCCCTACGGATGGCATGTGTTTCTGCATGTTCTCGGAGCCGTACTGTTCATGGGCAATATTATCGTTTCGGCGTTGTGGATGGTTTTTGCCGAACAAAGCGGCGATAAGGCAGCCCTGCGCTTTGCCGTGGGCGCGCTGAACTGGGCGGATGTTTTCTTTACTGCGCCGGGTATCTTCTTGCTGCTTCTCAACGGTTTCATTCTTTCCTACGCCGCCTGGGGCGGATTGACGCAAGGCTGGATTGTGCTGGCCTTAGGGCTGTTCATCCTTTCGGGCGTGCTATGGGCGGTATTTCTAATCCCATTGCAGGCGCGCTTGATTAGATTGTCTTCACAAGCAGATTCTTTACCGACTGCATTTTTCAGCGCTTTGCGCCGTTGGTATTTTTGGGGAGCAATTGCCACGCTAACCCCGTTGGCTTCCCTCTTCTTGATGGTTTTCAAACCGCACTTGTGGTAATAAAAGAGGAAAAATCATGAACACAGAAAAATTTGATGTCGTTGTCATCGGCGCGGGTCTTGGAGGGCTGAGCGCCGCCGCTTATCTTGCCAAGGCAGGCAAGAAAGTATTGGTACTCGAACATCACGCCGTGCCAGGCGGATACGCTCACGAGTTTCGACGCGGAAAATATCGCTTTGAGGTGGCGCTTCATGCGCTGGATGGCGTCGCGCCCGGTGGGTGGGCATACCCTGCCTTGAAAGAATTGGGCGTGCTGGAGGCCGTTCCCTTCAAGCGTCTGGATCCGTTTTATACTGCTCGTTTTCCAAAGCA
>DAOUML010000348.1:0-2275 GCA_034411635.1 Anaerolineales bacterium | reverse complement strand
ATCGGCTTTGGCAAAGGCGCTGGCAACTTCAAAGACCGGGTTGCCCAATTGTCGCAGATCGTCCATCCAGGTTTGGATGGCGCGCAGGGAGGCCTCCAGATCGCCGCTGGCCCAATGCGTGAATTCGAGCATGATGACGGCCTGGGCGCGGCGCATAACATCCTCGACCGGGATGAGGCGCACGGCTTGTTCCGAAAATTGGATTGTTCCCGCGATGTCCCCGCGCACCTGGGCATTGTAGGCGCGGGTCAGGGCAATATCCCCCGGCAAAGGGGCAAATTCGGACTGGTTGGGCGCTGCGGCCAGGGCGCGCTCGGCGTTTTCCAGATGGGTTTCGCTGATTTCCGGCTGGCCGGCGTCTGAAAAGGCGCGTCCAAGTTGGCAGCATAGCAAGGGACGCGCGAGAATCGCCGTTTCGGGAAGTTTTTCCACCCAGCCAATCCAGGCAGCAGATTGGAAGGTCGCCTCCATGCCCGGCCAGGCCAGTTCAGCCAGGCGCGTAGCGCGCTCGGCATCCCCGGCGGCATGGGCATGCTGGAAAGCCTCGGCCAGGTCGCCGTTTTTCTCGTGCCACTGGCTGGCGCGTAGGTGGAGCGTTTTCAGTCCCGGCCCTTTCCCTTTGGCGGGTAGAGAGTCTCCCCTCTCCCTTTGGGAGAGGGGCAGGGGTGAGGGCATTTGTCCGAGTCGCTGGCGCAGCAGGTCGCCGAACAGGTGATGGTAGCGATACCAGCGGCGGTCGTTGTCGAGCGGGACGAGGAACAGGTTGGCCTGTTCAAGCGATTCGAGAACAATCTGACCGGAACCGGGCGCGTCATCCAGCACAGCATCGCAAAGCGAACCGCAAAGTCGTCTCAAAATCGAAGTGCGCAGCAGGAAATCCTGGATGTCGGGCGGCTGCTGGTTCAGCACCTCCTCCAGCAGGTAATCGAGCACAAAGCGATGGCTACCGGTGAAAGAATGGATGAAACTGGCCGGGTCGCTCTGCCCCTGCATGGATAAAGCCGCCAGTTGCAGGCCGGCGATCCAGCCTTCGGTGCGAGATTCGAGCGCGGCCACATCCGTCTCGGTCAGATTCAGCCCCATCACCCGGTTGAGGAACTCGGCGGCTTCGGCAGGGCTGAAGCGCAGGTCGGCAACGCGCAATTCAGTCAGTTGACCACGGGCGCGCAGGCGCGCCAGGGGCAGGTTCGGGTCTTCGCGGCTGGCGATGACCAGGTGCAGTTGCGGGGGCAGGTGGTCGAGCAGGAAAGCCAGGGCGGAATCGATTGGCAGGGAATCAAGCAGGTGGTAGTCGTCAAGGACGAGAATCACCTTTTCGGGCAGTTCAGCGATTTCGTTGAGCAGGCCGGTTAGCAGGGTTTCGATGGGCGGCGGTTGGGGTGTTTGCAGGGCGGCCAAAGCCCCTTGGCCCAGGTTGGGAGCGGCCGTCTGCAAGGCAGAAACGAGATAAAGCAGGAAGCGCGCCGGGTCGCTGTCGGCTTCGTCGAGGGAGAGCCAGCAGGATTTGGGATTGTTGATTTTCGATTTTTGATTTGGCTGTGGAAACGCAGGCCCGGCCGGTAATCTAAAATCTTCATTCGCCAATCGAAAATCTCCGATCCATTCGCTGAGCAGGGTGGTCTTGCCAAATCCCGCCGAGGCTGAGATGAGCGTCAGTTTGCTCCCGGCGGCCAGTCCATCGGTCAGCCGCTCCACCAGACGCGGACGAGACACCCTTTGCGGGCGCAGCGCGGGCAGGTAGAGTTTGGTGGTTAGAATCATTGTGGACAAAGTTTACTGTACTCTTGGCGGGTTGGGCAGTCTATCTGGCTAAAAGATGGGCGTTTCATTTCGGTTGAAAGATAGGTAAGCCAAATCTTGAGACTGATCAGGCCACCCAGAAATTGAGGGCAAACAACATCGCCAGCAGGCCCATTAGCAACAGGCTGGCAATGGTCCAGACCCGGTCGAAGGCTGGGTTTTTGCCCCAGGCGGCCAATTGCACGAACAGGGCCGGGGCGCCGAGCACGTAGCGGTGAATGCCCTGTGCGGGGCCAGAACCCCATGAAATCAGGAAAACGGCCAGGCTGAACCAGGCCAGTTCGGGGAAGGTTTTACGCGCTTTCAAAATGGCGATCACTGCTACGGCCATGCCGAAAAATTCGGTGAAATAGTAGGCGCTGTGCTGTGGATTCTCGAAAGTGAGCATGGAGCGCAGGGCGTTGGCCCAGGTGTAGAACGAAGTGCCCAGGTCAAGATAGCCGCGTCCGAAGAAATTGGCTTCGACATAGTCAAA
>DAOUML010000347.1:0-20826 GCA_034411635.1 Anaerolineales bacterium | reverse complement strand
GGTTGGGCCACCCAAATCTTAAACCCGGTTTCATTCAGGTTAATGCTTGTGATGGAAACGTTCCAGTCCTGTTCCTGACGATTTTTTGTCTGAATGGTGATGCTCATATCGTAAATTCCGGGAGAAGTCAGGAGCAGGCGGTTGAGCAGGGCGCGGGTTTCAACGCTGATAAAGTTGAGTGTAAGAATGCTTCTACCGATCACTTCTTCGAGGGTATAACCGGTTGCGAGGGTGAAGGAACTGTTAACATCGAGTATGGTGCTGTTGGTTTTGTCGAGGGCGATAAAAATATAGTCTTCGCTAACTTTTTCACGGCTTTCGATAAACAGGCGCATTTTCTCTTCCTGGCTGGCCCGTTCGGTAATGTCGTGAATTACGTAAATGCACCCTTGCAAGGTATCGCGATGCCAGATGGGGTTGGTTTGAATTTGCAGATACCGTTCGGTATCACCGGTATTAACCTTGGTTTCGATCTGACGCACAACCTGCATATCGTTAAAAATATCAGGCCAGTTGAATAAAACCTCATGGATGGGGCTGCCTACCGAGGTATCGGGCAGTAACCCGGTCATTTTTTCAAATGCAGCGTTGATGAATGCGATTCTTTTGCGGGAATCCAGTACCAGAACGCCATCGCCAATGTTTTGCAAGATGATTTCATTGGCAATTGGCATTAAATCGAGCAAGTGATGCCGGAAAAGGCCGTAAGACAGGATCAGGCTGGAAATGGTGAAACTGAATGGCGTGATATCCAGCCCTTCAAAGGGCAACAGTTTCAATAGGTATAATCCATTGCCAGTGATGAAGGTCAGCACAGCGGCCAAGATGATAAACGCCTGTTTGCGGTAAGCCGGGCCCGAGGTTAACGCGTGTCGCAGGAAGAAAAAGATACCAATAAAAATTGCAATATATGAGTAAACTGCATAAAAAGTAAAATAAGGGCCAAATTCGACGGCCAACAAAGGGATTTGGTTGATCTCAACGATGTATACAGAAGACCAGAATAGATTGTGGAGATCGTTGGAGGCAACCATTATGGTTGCAGAGAGTGGCACGATAAATAGCGGCAATAGTTTCTTAGAAGATGGCGCTTTGTTTTGTTGCGTATATTGAATAGCGAAAATTAACCACAAAACAGGGATATAAGGAATGCTAATAAACTCAATAACCGCCCAAAATTTATGCCAGGATAAATCCGGATTTAAGTTTTCAATGCCGTATGCGGTAGACCAAAAGCTAAGTGCCACTGAAATCCAAAACATTGTTTTTGCGCCATAAACTTTTTGTCTCTTGTAGATAAAAACGGCAACCATTGCAGAGACAACCGCAGAAATAAACAACGCCAGCGAAAAAGTGTTCAAGGATAATTGCATGTCCATGCGCCTATTTTATCTTAGATTGATATGATTTTGTTATTATTCGTGACAGGCATCACAGCCGCATTCCATTCCGGCGGCTTTTTCAAAGGCCTCGCGACCCTCTTTGAACGAAAAATACATCAACCCCAGCGCGCCCAAACTATCTACAAAGCCGAAGCCGGTTAATTCATAGATCAGGCTGGCAACCAGCAACACCACCGACATGTAAATACAAACCAGCGTGCAATTTGCGTCTGCCAGAATCGGCGCGGAATTAAGCCTGCGCCCAACGTGGCGTTTTGCCGCCACCAGCGCCCACATCGTCAGGATTGAAATCGCAGAAATAATCACTCCGGCTACGGTAGTTTCTGGTTTGTGTCCATTGAGCAGATTGACCACCACCATCGCCCCCAGGCTGAGCGTCAGCAGATAGAACGCCGTCCCGGTAATGCGCAGGGCGCTGCGTTCAAAGGTTGAGCGCGGCGTATTTGGGTTGCGGCGAATGCGCAGTACCATTGCCACAATGCCCAGTCCAGAAATGACCTCGATGAACGAATCGACCCCAAAACCGAACAGCGCAATGGTCTCATCGCTCACGCCAAAATAAATTGAAATCAGCCCTTCCGCCAGGTTATAAAGCATGGTTGCAATCCCCAGCCACAGGGCATATTGAAAATAACGATGCGTATTTTTTTCATCGAGCCGCAACATAAATACTTGCTCCTGTTTGGTTGCAATCGTAGAAGTTCAAGAGTTCCTCACGATCCGCGCTGAAAGGGTAAAATACACCAGAAAGGAACCCGGCGTGAAAAAAAATATAGAAACCATTCGCGTACTTGCCAGGCAGTCTGAATCTGTGGAGCATAAAACCCTGGCGGCAGAAAAAGCCATCCGTAAAGCCGAAACCAACGCCGAGAAAATGGCCGCTTCGCTCGGCGTTCGCCTGCTTCAGCGCATTTCACTTCAGCAGGACATGGAAATAGACCAATCGTCCGGGCAGGCCATAGCGCGGGCTGAGGCCGTTTACCGCATTTCGGCTTTTTCTCAAACGCGCCTCGACCTCAAACTTTTTTCCTGGAACAACCTGAAAACTTACCTGCGAAAAGCGTGGAAAACCGCCCGCTTCCAGTTCCGTTTCAGAAGCCTGCCCGCCCCGACTCCTGATTCCGCTGCGCGCCCCCGCCGCGCCCTGCTCGCCGGACATTTCAGTATCCCTGCCGGTGGCGGCACGTTTGGCGATGTCGAAGCCCAGGAGCAGGTCGGCCAATGGCTTGAACAAGCCGGAATTCCGTATGATGTTGCCACCAATCGCGAAGACGGTGTCGAGGGGGTTTTACTTGAACAGGTTAACCCGGCCGATTATGGACTGTTTATTTTTGTTTGCGGGCCCTGGTACCCTGAAAAAGCCATTCCTGCCATGTTGCTGCAACGATTTCAGCATTGTTTCAAAATTGGCATCAATCTCACCGTTTCTCAACCGGGACGGGCGGGTTTTGATGTTCTGCTGGCGCGCGACAACCCCGAACAAATTCGCGCCGACCTTGCTTTTGCCCGTCAGGTAGATCGGCTGCCCGTGGTTGGTGTTTTGCTTGTTGAGCGTCAGGCCGCTTATGGCAGCCGTCAGCGGCACCGATATGCGCGCCAGGTTTTTGAAGAATATTTGCAAACCCGGCAGGCTGTGCCAATCTGGTTGGATACTATTATTTATGGTAATCGCGTTGGCTTAAAATCCAGCAGCGAATTTGAGAGTTTACTGCGCAAGGTAGATGTTTTGATCACCAATCGTTTGCATGGCCTGGTGCTGGGACTGAAGAATCAAGTGCCGGTTGTGGCTGTCGATTCAATTGCCGGCGGCGGAAAAGTCAGCGCTCAGGCCAAAGCCCTGGGGTGGCCGGTTTTGATTCCAGTTGAAGAACTGGATGTCGAACTTCTCGCTCAAAACGTGCAAATGTGCTTCAAAAAAGGACTGAAGACCGAACTGGCGCAAACGCATCAGCAAGGGTTGGCCTCCATCCATGCGGCGCAGGCCGAATTTTTGCAAACGCTCAACCGCCTATCGCGCTAACCGGTCTGTTCTTTGCCATGCCTTGCCTGGCATTGCGGTTGGCGCGTTAAACCGACGGAATCGTGAACGAAAACGTACTGCCCTGGTTTTCTTCACTCTCAGCCCATATTCTGCCGCCGTGTGCTTCTACAATATGGCGGGCAATGGAAAGACCCAGGCCGGTGCCCCCGCCTGAACGGGCGCGGTCGGCTTTGTAGAAGCGTTCAAAGATGCGCGGCAGAATATCTGCCGGAATGCCCGCGCCGGTATCGCCAACCGAGAAGCGCACCGATTTTTCATCGGGCGCAACTTCCAGCCTGATTTGTCCACCGGGCGGGGTGAATTTCACGGCGTTATGAATTAAGTTTACCAATACCTGCTCCAAGCGGGCAAAATCGGCGATGATAAGGGGCAATGAATCCGCCGCGTTAAGCGTGAGCGACAGCCGGGCGCGTTCAATTTGCATCGACATGCGCTCAGAAACGGAAAGCAGTAACAGATCGGGGGCGAGCGGTTTCAAATCCAGCGGCACTTTGCCCGATTCGATTTTGGTCAGTTCGAGCAGTTCGTTCGTCATCTGGGTCAGGGCGTCCACTTCGGTTTCCATGCGCGCCAGAAATCGGCGGGCGGCGGGCGGGTCTTCGAGGGCGCCTTCGCTCAGGGTTTCGGTAAGGGCTTTCAGCGAGGCCAGCGGCGTTCGCAGTTCGTGCGACAGGTTGGAGATGAAATCGCGCCGCACGGTTTCGAGGCGGCGGACGCGGGTCAGGTCTTGCAGGAAGATAAGGCTGCCGCCCGGCACAAGCCGGTCGGGGATGACGCTGATTTGCAGAAATTGGCGGCGGGCGGGCATTTCTACGGCTTCGCTTTGTGGCTGTCCGCTTTCGTAACAGCGTTGCCAGGTTTGCACCAGCACATGATGGCGCAGAATTTCGGTTACAGAGCGTCCTTGCGGTTCTTTGGCGCGGATGTTGAACATGCGTTGGGCCGCCGGGTTAATCAGCACGACCCGCCCTTCGGGGTTGACAATCAGCACCCCATCGGTCATCTGGTCGAGAACATCGGCCAGGCGCGCGCGCTGGTCTTCCAGATCGGCCAGTTGGGCTTGCTGCGCCAGGGCCAGGTTGCGAACGGCGTTCGACAGGTCTTCGAGCCGGCGCTCGTTTTCTGGCAGGTTCAGCACCGACCAATCGCCTTCGGCGGTTTGGCGCACGATTTGCGAGAGATTGTTCAGGCGGCGTTGCAAATCGCGGTAACGCCACAGCACCGCGCCAAGACCAATCAGCAGGAGAACAAGCAGTGTATTGAGTAGAATTTCGGGCATGGCGAATAAAAATTTCTGCCTGACGGTAAAGTCAGGCAGAGACAGGGTTAGCCCTCGAAGCGATAGCCGCCGCCGCGCACAGTAACAATGCGGGCCGGGTTGGCAGGGTCGGCTTCGATTTTCTGGCGTAGCCAGCGCACATGCACATCGACCGTGCGGCTATCGCCGATGTAATCCCAGCCCCAAACGCGCTCAAGGATAAATTCGCGCGAGAGCATTTGTCCGCGATGCAGGGCCAGGAAGAGCAGCAATTCATACTCTTTGGGTTTAAGATTGAGCGGCTCGCCCGATAACATGATTTCGCGGCGGGTCTGATTAATCGACAGGTTGCCGCTGTTGAGAACATCGTGGGAGGCCGTTTCTACTGCTTTGATTTTTTCGAGTTCCTCGCGAATAACCGACGAGCGGCGTAGTTGCGCCTTTACCCGCGCCATCAGTTCGCGCATGGAGAAAGGTTTGGTCAGGTAGTCATCCGCGCCCACTTCCAAGCCCACCACGCGGTCAATTTCGTCATCGCGGGCAGTTAGCATTAGCACGGGAACATTCATCTCCCTCCGCAGGGTGCGGCAGACTTCAAAGCCGTCCATACCGGGCAGCATAATATCCAGCAGAATTAAATCTGGTTTATGCAGGCGGGCCAGGTCGAGCGCGGCGCGCCCGTTGTCGGTGGTTTCCACCTGATAGCCTTGTTTTTCCAGATTGTAGGCCAGGGTTTCTTGCAGGGCGGGTTCATCTTCGACGATAAGAATTTTTTCGGTCATTGTTTTTTCCAGTGAAATCAAGTTGACGATTTCTTGCATCCCCAAGTATAATGGAAAAGTTAAATTTTCTGGAGGCAAACTGTATAAAATGGAAACTTTCGTCAATATTGGGTTAATTATTGTATCCATCGCATTGATTGCGAGCGTCATTCTGCAAAGCAAAGGCGCGGGCCTGGGTGGGCTAACCGGCGCCGATAGCGGTTCTGTATTTACTGCCCGGCGTGGTATTGAGCGCGTTCTTTTTCGCGTTACCATCGCGCTGAGCGTTGTCTTTTTCTTGCTTGCTCTAACCGCGCTCATTCTGGGCCGCTAAACCTTCATTTTTAGTATAGGACTAAGAAAGGCCGCGCCTTCTGCTCGAGCCACAAGGCCAGGCAGAAAGCGGAGGCCTTTCTTTTGCTTATGAAAAAACTTCGCTGGCAAATATTAATAATCGCAATTACGCTTATCGTTGTTGGGGTTTTGCTGGCTACGCAAGAACCAAGCCAGCAAATCTTTGTCCCGCAACCCGCGCAAGGGGGCATCTACGCTGAAGCCCTGGTTGGCGCGATCAGCCGTCTGAACCCGTTGCTCGAACAAAACAACGCCGCAGACCGGGACGTGAACAGAATTCTGTTCAGCAGCCTGTTTCGATTCGATTCGCGCGGCCTGCCCGTGCCAGACCTGGCCGATTCCTGGGGCGTTTCGCAAGATGGCACCATCTATAACATTTCCATTCGTAAAAACGCATTCTGGCATGATGGGCAGCCCGTCACCAGTCAGGATGTGCTTTTTACGATTGATATGATGAAAGATGACGCATCCTTCTTTCCGGCAGATATACGCGGCTTGTGGAAAAGCGTCGAAATCAAGCAACTTAACGAATACACCCTGCAAATCATTCTGCCTGAACCATTTGCGCCTTTCATGGATTACCTGACCTTTGGCATTGTGCCACAGCACCTGCTCGGCGGCATCCCCGCCGCAGAAATGGCTGCCGCGCAGTTCAACCTTTCCCCAATTGGCAGCGGCCCATACAAATTTGAGAGTCTGATTGTCGAAAATGGACAGGTGGCCGGCTTGCAATTGAGCGCCTTTGAAAATTATTACGGCGACAAGCCCTACATTGAAGAAGTAACCTTCCGCTACTACCCAACCAGCGCCAGCGCACTGCAAGCCTACCGCGATGGCGATGTGATGGCAATTAGCGAAATCAGTCTCGATGTCCTTAACCAGGCCCTGGCCCAGCCCAACCTTTCCATTTACTCAGGCCGCCTGCCTGAAATGGGCATGATTCTCTTCAACCTGAACAACCCCGAAAAACCCTTCTTTCAAGATGAAACCCTGCGCCGCGCCCTGCTCATGGGCCTCAACCGTCAGCGTATCGTTGACCGCCTGCTGCTTGGGCAAGGAATCATCGCCGATGGGCCAATCTTCCCCGGAACCTGGGCATTTTTCGATGAAACTGAAAGCGTGGCATTTGACCCCGAAGCAGCCATCAACCTGCTCAAAGGCAATGGCTATACCATTCCGGCATCTGGCGGCGCCGTTCGCAGCGACAAAGACGGCAACCCACTTTCCTTTACCCTGCTTCATCCTGATACCCCTCTGCACAGCGCCATTGCCCAGTTAATTTTTGAAAACTGGAGTCAGATTGGCGTTGAAGTTGTCTTGCAAGCCATTCCTTATGAACAACTGGTCAATGACCGCCTGGCATCTCGCGCTTACGACGCCGCTCTGGTCGATTTGAACCTCGCCCGCACCCCCGACCCCGACCCTTACCCCTTCTGGCATCAATCTGAAGCCGCCAACGGCCAAAACTACGCCCAATGGGACAACCGCACCGCCAGCGAATTTCTCGAACAGGCCCGCATTACCAGCGATTACACCATTCGCGCGCGCCTGTATCGTAATTTTCAGGTTGTTTTTGCGCGTGAACTGCCCGCCCTGCCGCTATATTATCCGGTTTACTCTTACGGGGTCGATCAGCAGGTGCGTGGCGTGCAGATTCCACCGCTCTTTGATACCAGCGACCGTTTCCAAACCTTCGACCGCTGGTTCCTCGTCACCCGCCGCGCGCCTGAAGCGCAATCTGGGAACGGGGAATAGCAGGAAGATGGGGCAGTCTGATAGGCTGCCCGTTTTTATTCATGAACCCCACCGAACGCGATTCCCGTTTCCTCTCCGCTGCCCTGCCAGACCTCGAACAGTATCTGCTTTCAGAAAGCCTGTACTGGCCCCTGGGCGGCTCCCTGCCGCGTCTGACGCCGGGGGCGCTTTTGCTGGCCCTGCGGCGGCTGGAAGCGCTGGATCCGTTTGCGGCGCGCAAGTGGCAGGCACAGTTCGACTCTGTTTGCGCGAAGCGGCGCAGCGTTTGGGAGCAGAAAACGATTCAGGAAATCCGAAACCGGCTCAGGCTGTGGAGCGCGTCCCTCGCCGAATGGCAATCGGACGAGGCTGAGAATCGCGCCGATTACGCGGGCGAAGTTCGGGGCCGGGTCATCCTGCAATTGTTATTGGGGCAGGTGAACGCGCCCGAAGAGGCGACCGCGCTGGCAGGGTTGGATCATTGGTTGCGCGTAAAACTAAAACCAGGGTCTTTTTTGTGGGAACCGCGCCTGGCGCGGGCGTTTTCGCAAGAGGAGTTCTGGTTTTTGTATGGAAGTTTGAAGTGATTTTGATTGCCTGGAGGAACCATGAGTGAACCTTTGAACGCTGCCTTGCAGTATGCGCGCCAGCACGAGGCCGATTTTCTCGCCGCGCTGAGTGAGTTGATTTCGTTTGCTTCGATTTCTACTTCGCCGGAACATAAAGGCGATATTGAACAGGCCGCCCAATGGCTGGCGCGCCGCCTCGAGTGGCTGGGCATGCAGAACGTGGCGGTGATGCCTACTGCCGGCCACCCGGTGGTGTATGGTGAGTGGCTGGGCGCGCCCGGCAAGCCGACGATGCTGGTTTATGGTCATTATGACGTTCAGCCAGTAGACCCGCTCGATTTGTGGCATTCTGACCCATTTCAGGCGACTCTGGTGGGCGAAAACCTGTATGCGCGCGGCGCTTCAGATATGAAGGGCCAGGTGATGGCTTGCCTGAATGCGGTTGAGGCGATTACGCGCGTGGGCGATTTGCCGGTTAATCTCAAGTTTTTGATTGAGGGCGAAGAAGAAATCGGTTCGCCTTCGCTGGGCAAGTGGATTGATGCCAACAAAGATTTGTTGCAAGCCGATTTTTGCCTTAACCCCGATGCCGGTATGCTCTCAATGCACCAGCCGACCATTACCTATGGTTTGCGCGGCATGGCCTTGTATGAGTTGCATGTTTTTGGCCCTGATCATGATTTGCATTCAGGCATGTATGGCGGGGCGGTTCTTAACCCGGCCAAGGCGCTGGCCGATTTGCTTTCTGGAATGCACGATGAGAACAATGCGGTGACTCTGCCAGGATTTTATGAAAGTGTGCGTCTGCTGGCCGATGAGGAACGCGCCAGCCTTGCAAAGTTGCCGGTGAGCGATGAATCGGTGCTGGCTCAGACGGGCGCGCCGGCCCTGTGGGGCGAGGCCGGGTATACGACGGTGGAGCGTGCCGGGGCCAGGCCCACGCTTGAAATTAATGGCATGGTTTCGGGCTTTATTGGTGAAGGGGCTAAAACGATCATCCCCGCCAAGGCGATGGCGAAAATTTCCTGCCGTATTGTCCCAGACCAGGATCCGCTGGAGATTTATGAGCAGTTGAAGCGGTATCTCGAAGCGAACGCTCCCGATAGTATTCGCTGGGAGTTGAAGTATCTTGGCGGTTCGCGGGCTTCGATTTCAGATGTGAAGACGCCCTGGGTAAAGGCGCTCTCGCAGGCGATGGAAACGGTGTGGGGCAAAGCGCCGCTCTTTAAGCGCGAGGGTGGCTCGGTGCCGGTGGTTGGTTTGATGCAATCGGCGCTGGGGATGGAATCGGTGTTGACTGGTTTTGGCTTGCCCGATGATAACCTGCACGCGCCCAACGAGAAGACCCACCTGCCTACCTGGCATAAAGGCACGGAGGCGTTAATACGCTTTTTGTTCAATTTATGAGTGATTGATTGTCATTTAAAAATTAGAAGTACAAGGATAACTCAAATGGAAGATAGAATTATTACTTATGGCGGGCAGGCCCTGATTGAGGGCGTACTCATGCGCGGACAACGCGCCCTGGCGATTGCCATGCGCGCCCCAGATGGCGCGATTGTTATTCACACTGAGAAACTTTCTGGCCTGTACCAATCAGCGGTGGCAAAAATCCCATTCCTGCGCGGCATTATCCTGCTCTGGGATGCGCTTGGCCTGGGCATGAAGGCCTTAATTCGCTCGGCCAATTTGCAAACCGGCGAAGACGAAAAACTCGAAGGCCCGGCCTTGTACGGCACGATGGCTTTTTCGATGATTTTTGCCCTGCTGCTTTTTTTCCTGGCCCCGTATGGGGTGGGTAAATTGGGCGAATGGCTCGGTTTGGGAATGTGGGGCGGCGTTATGTTGGAGGGGCTGGTGCGTTTGGTGCTGGTGATTGCCTATATTTGGGCGATTGGCAAAATGGAGGATATTCAGCGCGTTTTCCAATATCACGGCGCGGAACACAAGACGATTAATGCCTTTGAATCGGGCGCTGAATTGACCCCTGAAAACGTTGCCCGCTATCCATTGGCGCACCCGCGCTGTGGCACGTCTTTTTTGCTGACGGTGGTTTTTTTGAGTATTGTTGCGTATAGTTTTCTAAGTCCGCTTTCGGTGGGCTGGCAAATTGCCGGGCGCATTTTATTGCTGCCGGTGCTGGCCGGAATTGGGGTGGAATACATCCGCTGGACGGCCAATAACCTGTCTTCCCCAATTGTGCGCGCCATGGTGATTCCCAACCTGGCTTTGCAAAAATTGACCACTCGCGAACCCAGCCTGGATATGCTTGAAGTTTCGATTTGCTCTTTCAACGAAATGCGCCTGGCTGAAGAGCGGTTGGCCTGAAACTGAGAATCTCTGTCAATCTGCGCGCCAGACTCCAGGCAGGGAAGTTTGGCAGTGCGGGCAGCGCCCTTCGGGGCTGAGCGTGTTGGCGAGAATTTGATAATGTTTGCGGCGGATTACTGCCCGTCCGCAGCCCGGACAGTGGGTGGTTTCGTATTCGCCCACTTGTCCGGGCAAATTGCCAGCGTAGACGTAGCGCAACCCGGCTTCGCGCCCGATGTCGGCGGCGCGCACCAGGCTTTCGGGCGGGGTGTAAGCGTGGTTGGGCATCTGGTAATCGGGGTGAAATCCGCTCACGTGCCAGGGAATATCGGGGGAAATGCCGCTCAGGAAGCGGGCCGCCTGCCACAATTCTTCGTTGCTATCATTTAGCCCTGGCACAACCAGGGTTACGACCTCGACCCACAGACCCATGCCATGCGCCTGCTCGATGGTTGCCAGAACGTGTTTGAGCGACCCGCCCAGCTGGTTGTAGGTTTCCTGGTGCATGGATTTCAAGTCTATTTTATAGGCATCGAGGTGGGGGCGCAGGTAGGCCAGCGCTTCAGGGGTGGCGTGTCCGTTCGAGACGAAGGCGCGCTTTAGCCGGGCCTGTTTGGCTTGCTTGAAAATTTCTACGGCCCATTCGGTGGTGATGAGCGGCTCGTTGTAGGAGGCAACAATCGTTTTGGCCCCAACGCGCCGGGCTGCCGCTATGATTTGTTCAGCGGTCATCTGGTGGACGAGGTTGGCGGCCACATCTGATGCGGGGTTGCGCAGGGTTTGCGAAGTGAGCCAGTTTTGACAGTAGGCGCATTTGAAGTCGCAGCCCAACATGCCGAAGGTCAGGGCGATTGAACCCGGCAGGAAGTGCGAGAACGGCTTTTTTTCAATTGGGTCGGCTTGCAGGGCAGCGACATAGCCCCAGGGGGCGCGCAGTTCGCCATTTTGATTGAAGCGAACCTGGCAAATGCCGCGTTTGTTGGCGCGAATCAGGCAGCGATGTCCGCAGGCCAGGCAGCGCACGGCGTCGTTTTCCAGTTTTTCGCTTAACTGGGCCGGGTGGGCCATCGAGTCGAGGAATGCGGCAATTTTCATGGGGCGGATGGTACGGTCTTTCCAACCAAACGAACGATTTTCTGCTTGTTTCAAAATGAGATTTGCTGCCTTCAGGGGGGTGGCGGAAAATAGGAAACTATAGTTAAGTTTGTCTGGTACAACTATTACTCACTTATCTTACCCAGCCCGCGCAATACCCGTTCTGGCGTCAGGGGGAATTCGTCGAACCAGACCCCGGTTGCGGCGTGGACGGCGGCCGTGATGGCCGGGGTTAGCGGCAGGTAGGGCATTTCGCCTATGCCGCGCGCGCCGTAAGGCCCAATCGGGTCGGCGTATTCCAGGATGAGCGATTCGACGTTTTCGGGGATGTCAAGCACCGTCGGAATCAGGTAGGTGGACAGTTTATCGGTCAGCAGATAGCCATCGCGCTGAATCATATTCTCCAGCACGGCATACCCGGCAGCCTGCACCACCGCCCCTTCGATTTGTCCCTGTACCTGCTGCGGGTTGACCGCCTTGCCGACATCGTCGGCGCAGATGACGTTCAGCAGCCGCACCAGGCCGGTTTCGGTATCCACTTCCACTTCCACCGCTTCGGCCACATAGCCATAGGCAAAGTTCGGGTCGCTTTTTCCGGTTTCCGGGTCGAGCGGCGTGGTGCGCGGCGGACGGTACTGGTAGGTGGCAATCGCCGGGCGTTCTTCATTTTTCCATTTTTCAAGCGCCAATTCACACGCGCCCTTAATCGAATTGCCGGCCATAAAGGTCATGCGCGAAGCCGAAACCGAGCCGGAATTACCGCTGGTGGCCGTATCGGATGCGACCAGTTGCACTTTTTCAAGCGGCAGTTCCAGCGTCTCTGCCGCGAACTGCACAAAGGCCGTGTGCGATCCCTGCCCAACTTCGGCCCCGGCGTGATACAGGATGGCCTGCTCAATTTCAGTACCACCGCGCAGTTCGACGGTGGCCATGCACTGCTCCGGCGCGCCAAACGAAAAGCCGACGTTTTTGAATCCGCAGGCGAAGCCCCAGGCGCGTTTGAGCGCGGAATGTGCTTTGCGCGAAGGGCTGTCTTTTTTGAGTTCTTCCATGCGTTCGACGCATTTTTCAACCACCGGGCCCATTGAAACGCCCGGCGGCAGCGGCGTGCCAACCGAAAGAATCGAACCTTCTTGAATCAGGTTTTTGCGCCGAATTTCGACTGGATCCAGGCCCAGTTTTTCGGCCAGTTTGTTCATCTGCTGTTCGGCGGCGAACAGGCCTTGCGGGCCGCCAAACCCGCGAAACGCGCCGGTGACCATGTTGTTGGTATAAACCGAAGCCGAATCAACTTTCACGTTCGGAATTTCATACGGCCCGGTACACATCAGGGTAGCGTTGCCCTGCACTTTGGTTGAAGTGTAGGCGTAGCCGCCCGCGTCGGCAACCATGTCCACTTCGGCGGCTACCAGTTTGCCGTCCTTTGTCGCGCCCCAGCGCGCGCGAATGTGGTAGGGGTGGCGTTTGTGGTGCGCGAACATCGATTCTTCGCGGCTCCAGATAATTTTGACCGGGCGGTTGATTCCGCGTTGGGCCAATCGCCAGGCGGCCAGCCCCAGCACAATCTGCACCGACATATCTTCGCGCCCGCCAAAGGCCCCGCCAATGGCCGGGTAAATTACGCGCACCTGCTCCAGCGGCAGGCTCAGCGCGTGGGCGATTTGCTCCTGGTCTTCGTGCGTCCACTGCCCGCCGACGATAACCGTCACCCGGCCTTGCTCGTCGATATAACCGAGTCCGGCTTCGGGTTGCAGGTAGGCGTGTTCTTGCATCGGGGTATCGTAAACGCCCTCCACAATCACATCGGCCCCGGCGAAGGCCGCTTCCACATCCCCCTTGCGGATGCGGTAACGCAGAATGACATTGGAGCCTTTCTCCGGGTGCAGCAGGGGCGCGTCTGGTTCCATCGCGGCCAGCATATCGGTCACAACCGGCAGGTCTTCATAGTCCACCTGAATCAAATCGCGGGCTTTTGTGGCAATTTCTTCGCTTTCAGCCACCACCACCGCCACCTGATCGCCAATCCAGCGCACGCGCTCGGCGTAGGGTTTGTTTGAGCCGGGGCCGCATAAAACCGGCTGGTCGGGCATAATCAGGCCGTATTCGTTGTTCGGCACATCTTTGGCCGTAAAAACAGCCAGCACCCCCGGCAAGGATTCGGCCTGGCGGGTATCAATCGCTTTTACAATCGCGTGCGGGCGGCCGGCAAACAGAATTTTCATGTGGGCCTGTTCGGGCAGGTTGATATCGCCGGGGTAGAGCGCTTCGCCGGTCACTTTGCTGGCGGCATCCAACCGGGTAACAGATTTTCCGATAATTTTTGTCATGGCGGCCTCAATTTAGCGGGTATATTTCTTGGCGCGAACTTTGGGCGCGGGTTCATCGAGCGGGTTATAGCGTGGCACGGCTGCCCGGTATAGCATCGCATAAATGATCGAAAGAATACCAGAAAGGGCAATGGCTACCATAAAAAAATAGACCAGTTTTAGTTTGAGCATATCAATCGAACGCACCCAACGCCCAAAATTTTTCAAACCTGGCGCAGCCATAAACCAATCCGGAAACTCAAAGCGCGAAGAAAGCCCTTTGGTAAATTTCTGCACCTCCACCACTTCTGAAGCCTGCGAAATCTTCACCAACTCCACCGCGCTGGCCCAGGCAATGATCGGAATGAGCAAAATAATCACAAAACCAATGCCGCGCCAAATTGGGTGAATTTTATAGGGCCGCTTAAATTCTTTTTTGTGCGAAGAATTGTATTTAGACATGTTTTACTCCTTTTCCTCATATTTACTGGCTTCTTCAATGGCTTTGATAATTTTATAATAGCCGGTACAGCGGCACAAATTGCCGCTAATCGCCTGCTCAATCGCATCGGTATCGGGGTGGGGGCGTTCCTCCAGCAACTTGGCCGCCGACATCAGAAAACCCGGCGTGCAATACCCGCACTGCACCGCGCCCTCGTGAATGAAGGCCTGCTGCACCGGGTGCAATCTCTCGGTGAGCGCCAACCCCTCCACCGTCACAATCTCAGCCCCATGCGCGCGCGTAGCCGGAACCAGGCAAGCCATAACCGCCATGCCATCCAGAAAAACGGTACACGCGCCGCACTCGCCCTCAGCGCAGCCTTCTTTCGAGCCAATCAGCCCGGCTTCCTCGCGCAGCAGGCGCAGCAGGGTCTTTTCATGGCCGGTATTAAAGATATATTCTTTGCCATTAATGATCGTCTGGATGTCGTCGCCCGCAGCGTGGCGCGCGCCCGAAAAGCCATTCGCTGGCTGGGGCGTTGCCTTGCCCCACAACAAAACCGGATCAGACGGGAACCCGGCCTGGGTCTCGTTATCTCGAATTGCTTCCAGCCCGCGCTTTGCGCCCACCCGCGCCATTTCCCGCCTGTAGGCTGCCGAGCCGCGAATATCATCAATCGGCTTCGCCGCGTCGCGAGTCAGTTCGGCGGCCCTGGCTATCACCTCGTCTGACAGGGTTTTGCCTGCCAGGTAGGCTTCGGCCTCTGGCGCGTGGATGATGGTTGGCGCAACCGCCCCCAGCGTAATGGCGGCCTGGGCAACGGTATCCTCCTCAAAGGTCAGCACGAGCGCCAGGTTGACCACCGAAATGGCCTGGGCGCGGCGCAAGGCCATTTTCATAAAGGTCCCGCTCTGGTTGGGGCTCATCCCTTTAAAGGCAATTTCAACCAGCATTTCATCGTCTTGCAGCGCGGTTTTGCGCACGCCGCTATAAAATTCGCGCAGTGGCACGCGCCGCTCGCCGCGCGCCGATTGCAACACCAGCCAGGCATCGAGGGCCATCAGCGGGGTGATGGTGTCGTTGGCCGGCGAGCCGGTGACAAGGTTGCCCGCCACTGTGCCGCGATTGCGAATTTGCGGTGAACCGACCTCCCAGGCCGCGCGCGCCAGCGGAAAGGCGCGTTCGCGCAGCAGTTTGGAGGCGGCTACCTGATTATGCGTGACCATTGCGCCCAGGTGCAGCACGCCATCTTCATCGAGGATAATTTCGTCCAGCCCGGCAATGCGGCTCACATCGATCAGCACTTCAATATCTGGGCGGGCTTTGCGCTCCAGTTCAAGAATCAGGTCGGTTCCACCGGCAATGATGCGGGCTTTTTTGCCATATTTTGCCAGGGCCTCGAGCACTTCCCCGGTATTTTTGGCAGAGATGACTTCATGCCACATGTTTTTCTCCTTGTTTGAGGGGTGGGAGTAAGGTGATTTTACACTTCAATTGTAACTGCCTACCGTAGCGCGACTTTCAAGTCGCGTTTGGAGCAAGGCATTTGAGAATTTGCTTTCAGGCGGTAACTACCTACCCTCACCCTGCCCCTCTCCCAAAGGGAGAGGGAAACGGATAAAAAAAGCGGATTTTTATGCCGAAAACGACAATTTCGTCCGAGATTTCTCCCCTCTCCCACCGGGAGAGGGGTTGGGGGGTGAGGGTGGGTAGGTAGTTACGTTTTCTGAACGATTTCTGAACGGTGGCCTGTGATAATAGAAATCAGAGAATGACGATGAGAAAAATCCAATCTGCTCATTATAAGTCTTACCTGCTTCGCCTGTGGCGCGAAGGTGAAGATGGCGGTTGGCGCGCCATCCTAGAAGACGCGCATTCAGATACGCGGCGCGGATTTGCCAGCCTGGAGACGCTCATCGAGCATTTGCGCGAACTCACCGATGCAGATGCAGGTGATCAATCTATTTTAGTCAAAGGAGAGAAAAAATGAAACACAAAACCCTGTTTATTTTCTTGTTTTTTGCGCTTGTGTTGAGCGCATGTGGGGGTGAAAGCGCGAGTGAGCCAAAGCCGGCAGAGACGGAGGCAAATCAGCCCGCCGCGCAGGCCACTCAAGCGCCAGCCACCTCTGCGCCCGAAGCGACTGCCGAGCCGACTCCCATCCCCGCCCCAACCCTGCCTCCTCTGCAAGCGAATAGCGGACGATATATTTACACCAACGCCAACGAGATTTACGATATTGCTCAATATCGCAACCTGATTTTTGCAGGCGGAACCGGCGGATTGGTCTCGTGGGATATTGGCACAGGCTTCCACCGCAAATTTACCACGATGGACGGGCTGCGCCACATCTCAATTTATGCGGTTGAGACCTGCAACATGCCTGAGCCGCGCATTGTAATCGGCCATGAACTCGGCGTGGATTTGTATGACCCGCAAAGCGGCGAGTTCGAGCCACTGAGCGTGCCGGAGGAAACGCCTTCCATCAACACCAAGATTAATGAAATTACCTGCGACCAGGCCAACAACCGTCTGATTTTGGGCTATAGCGGCATTGGCGTATATGATTTCGTCAATAACACCTATACCCGTTATACCAGCAGTAACGGTTTGAGTTGGAACGGGGTAAGCGGAATCAGCGTGATTGGGCGCGATATTTGGGTGCTGACCGGCTACAATGGCGCGAACGTGGTTGCCCCGGATGGCACGGTGACGATTTATGACGAATCCACGGGAATGCAGAGTCAGCGCGCCTATGCCGCCGCCCGCACCAATGACGGTACCATCTGGGTCGGCACTTCGACAGGCCTGCTCAAATTCAAGGGCAACCAGTGGACCTTGATGGATCGCTCGACCACCGGCGCGCCGGGGGAAGTGAACAACCTGTTCGCGGCTCCCGATGGCACGCTCTGGCTTTCGTCCTACCCGATTGGCACCGGACGCCTGTGTCAGTTTGACCCGGCGCAGGAAAAATGTCTTTATACCCACGAATACAGCCGCGATGGCGTGGCCGCCTTTGAACTGATTGGCGAAAATCCTGATCTGATTTTCTACGGCACGCGCCAGGGCTTGTATCTGCTCAAACCTGGCGAGGAAAAAGCCGAACTGTGGAGCATTGGCGACGATGAGAAAATGCGCTCCAATTCGGTCTCGTCGATTGCGCTGGATGGCAACAACCAGATGTGGGTTGGCACCACCGGTGGGATGATGGTGCTTGACCCCGCCGACCCGCAAACCGCCTGGACAAGTTATCGCGCCGAGCGTGATACGCCGAACGTCCCCGGCGGGAACTGGGCAAGCGCTCTGACCCCGGTAGAGAACGGCGGCCTGTGGGCGGTCATCACCAACGGGCAACTTTCGTACTTTGACGGCGCTGGCAAGTGGACGGTTTTTGATGGTCCCGAATATTACTCCGCGCGGCTGGTTGGCATTGACCCGCAAGGCCGCGCCTGGGTTGTGAAAGACGATCAGCCGGCGCGTGTCTTTGAAAACGGTGAGCAGGTGGCCGAATATACCCCTGCCGACGGTTTGCCTGAAGGCCGCCTGACGGTTCTGTTCAACGATGGCGATTCGCTCTGGATTGGCGGCAATGGTCTCTCTCGTTTCAAGGATGGCAAAATTGAAACCATCTTTGGCAAAGATGATTTCAGCGGCGTGATTGCCATCGCGCGCGATGTGGATGGCAGCCTGCTGGTGGCCCGCTCCAATTCGCTCATCCGCCTGGACGATAACAACATCCCAACCGTTGTGCTGAAAGGTGAATACGGCGATGATATTCTGGATGTTTACACCGGAATCAATAGCATGGCACTCGACTCAACCGGTGTCATTTACCTCGCCACCAGCCAGGGTTTGCTGATTTCAGAGGATGGCGGCGCTTCCTGGGTACGCATTACCACCGAAGGCGGCATCACCACCAATTACCTGCGCGTGGTATTCGTTGACCAGTACGACACGCTCTGGATGGGCGGTGGCGACAGTTTCGCCGGCGGCGGGCTGATGCGCTACGTGCCGTAACAAAACAAGAAGCCTCAGTGAGCGGAGAACTCATCCGCTCACTGAGGCGAAATTTTGTAAAGCGGATCATTGAACAAAATCTTGAGATTCCAGAACATTACACGCCACAAACAATCGCTTTGCGAAAAAGCGGGCAAAACCTTATAATGCAGAGCGTGATGACCAAAACTCCGCAATCTTCCCTTCGACCCATTCCTGGCTCAGAGTTGAAACGGGCGCTCCGTTATCTAGTGGCCGGGTTGCTCGAATCGCTTGGAGATTCGGCTTGTTATCTCTATGCCGCCGACAAGAATCACTCTTTTATCCCGATTTTCTCAGCGGGGGCCGCGCCCAACGAACAAGAAGCATTCCTGACAACCTCATTGTCGCCAGAAACGGACAAACTGCTTCAGCGCATGATGGCGCGTCCGACGACCTTGATTTTTGGACCAAGCGCCGAAAGGCTGCGCATGGCTGGTTCGATTCTGGAACGTTTCCAGGCGCAGGTTGCTGTTGCTGTGCCGGTGCTGGTCGAGGCGGATTTAATCGGCTTGCTTGTTTTTATCCGCCGCGCATCGGGGGCTGACTTCTCGGTTGATGAACTGCGCCAGGTCGAGTGGCTTTCTGTTGCCATTGCCCCGGCCATTCAGAGTGCCAGGCTGTATGATCAGACTCTTGAGCGACTGGCCGAGGCCGAGGCGCTTCATCAGATTACCCTGGCGATCATGCAAAAACCAGGCCTGGAAGATACGCTTAAAATTGTTTGCGACGAAGCCATGAAAATGACAGCATCCGGTGGGGTCTCTCTGGCGCTGATCGAAAATAGCAATTGGCTGCGGATGGCGCATTGCGCCGGAGAAACCCCCGATGCGCCAGGAAGGTTGCGTATTAATCGTTCTCATCTTGGGCGGGCCATCCATCATCGCAGCGAACCAGTCATTATTAATCACTTCCACGAACGTTCTGATTCTTTTTCCCGGTTGGTGGTGCCATTGTTGGTTAAGGGCAGCACAATTGGCATTCTGACTCTCTTTCGGCGAGACGAATTTGAAGCAGAAGATGAGCGTCTGATGCGCATTTATGCAGCCCAGGCGGCTATCGCTGTTGATCAGGCCCAGTTGAGCAGTTTTTTGCAGGAGATGACCTTGCTTGAAGAAAGGCATCGTCTTTCGCGCGAGTTGCATGATTCGGTTAATCAGTTGTTATATGGCATTACGCTTTACACCGAAGCGGCTTTGCGTCAAATCGAACAGACCAATCTGGAAGCCGCGCGCGCTTATCTGACAAACATCAAAGAATCGGGACAGACCGCGCTAAAAGAGATGCGCATGTTGATTTTTGGCTTGCGGCCCTCCGCGCTTACCCAGATTGGATTGCAGTCTTCGCTCAACCAACGTCTGAAATCGGTGGAAGACAAACTCGGTTTGGAGTACAGTCTCAAGTGGCGGGTGATTTCGCCGCTTGAAGCGCATATTGAAGAGGGACTGTACGGCATTGCTCAGGAGGCCTTGAATAATGTCATTCGGCACGCTCAGGCCCGCTCCGTGAGTATTCGCCTGGCGGAACGGGGCCAGCATCTTACCATGACCATTCAGGATGATGGCTTGGGCTTTGACACGGCATCCGTTTCAACCGGTGGAATGGGGCTAAAAACCATGCGCGAGCGCGCCGCCAGGCTGAACGCCCGCTTGAGAATTGAGAGCCAACCCAAAATGGGAACCCGTGTCATTGTGGAGGTCGCTTTATGAAAAAAACAATCCGTATTTTGGTGGTCGATGATCACATCGTTGTTCGCAAAGGACTCATTGCGGTTTTGGAAACAGAACCCGGCTTTGAAGTTGTGGGCGAAGCGGGCAACGGCGCTGAAGCGGTTCAACTGGCCCGTCAACTTTTGCCGGATGTTGTGGTGATGGATATTGTTATGCCGGGGATGGATGGAATTGAGGCCACCCGCCAGATTAAACAGACTTGTCCGCTGGTTAATGTTTTGGTGCTGACCAGTTTTAGCACCAACGATAAAGTATTGCCCTCGCTTAACGCTGGCGCGATAGGTTATTTGCTGAAAGATTCCACGCCCGCCGATCTGATTCGCGCCTTGCGGCGGGTTGCCGAAGGCGAAGGGTCGCTTGATCCTGGCATTACCCGTCAGGTCTTGGCGCAAATGCACGCTCCGGTTAGCGCCGAGTCGGTTGCGAATGAACTGACCAATCGGGAATTGGAAGTGCTGAAATTAATGGCCAATGGCCTCAGTAATGCCGAAATCGCGCGTGAGATGGTGGTCAGCAATGCCACCGTCCATACCCACGTTAACCGCATTCTGGCGAAGTTGAATCTTTCCAGCCGCACCCAGGCGGCGTTATACGCTGTAAAAAAGGGCCTTGTTTCATTGGATTAATTGTCCACCGTAGCGCGACTTTCAAGTCGTGTTTGGAGATGATGGCACGATCATAAGAAAAACGTAACTGCCTACCGTAGCGCGACTTTCAAGTCGCGTTTAGGAGTAAGACAGTGAGAATTTGCTTTCAGGCGACATAAACCCCCATTCGGGGACGATGTG
>DAOUML010000346.1:0-17333 GCA_034411635.1 Anaerolineales bacterium | reverse complement strand
TGGCGGCGCGCCCCTGAAGTTTGGGTTCACGTGAACGGGTTAGGAGTAAGACAGTGAGAATTTGCTTTTAGGCGACATAAATGTCGCCCTACGAATATCGGTTCGTAGGCAGTTACAAATGGACGCGGATAAACGCCGAATACGCGGATTTTTTAAGAACGGTTTCCGCGTTAATCCGCGCTCGTCCGCGTCCTATGAGAACTTTGTCCGCTAGAGAATTTTCTGCCGGGGTAGGGGTTTCTTAGGAGGATGCTTTGTTGGGCGGCGCTGCCTTAAGATAAGTAACTCTTTGGAAAACTTCCTTTTTCAATTTCTGACTTTAGCCTGCTAAAAGTGGTTAATGTGTCTTTTTCAAAACTTGAAGGAAACAGACCGCTTGAAATGGCTAATTCAAATTCGTCACGATCTAGTTCAACTACCCTATAATCTGGAAAAATCCATAAATCTAAAATCAAGTCGGTCAGAAAATATTCGTCGCCCTTTTTCTGTAGGGGTGTAACAATATCGCAATAATAACCCAAAACTTTATTCGCTTTATCTTGATATTCAACAATGCTAAAAAACTCATTATAAAAATGGTACTTGGAAACAGAGTTTATTAATTGACCTTCAACAAACCAACCTTGCTTATAGAACTTCTCGGATAAATGCAATCCGACTGATTCGGGAACAACAGAATAAGTTTTTAGACAAACTCCGTCGTCGTCAACAAAGCCTTCTTGATATGACCTTTCAGGCTTTCCGATTCTTGCCAAGTGAATTGTGACCTGCTTTAAGTCATTATTCATTTTTTGTTTACCTTACTTTTGGCTCGCTTGATGACCAGCCGCCCAACGCGACTGTTGGAAAACCCTTTGGGCAAAAAAACTTCGTGAAAATTTCCCACCGGACACTCGAAAACCAGGGCAAAAGCCACGAAAGCGGAACTTTTCGCACAAAAATATGGCGATTTCTGACGGTTTTAAAGTGCTTCGTTTTTGAAAAAGGACTTTTTCGAAAGTTTCAACGTCTGGCTTCACCGGACAAAAACGGAACCCCCCGCTTTTGTCCGGTGGAAGCGGTGTTGGCTTGCTTTTTGCTTTACGAACTCTATTGACCTACAAAACTCTGTAAATCATCACAGAAAAGACAATCTATCGTTCTAATATGTTCTTTCAAGAATCCATCAGATTTCATATTGGGGCGAATATCGCAATAGTAAACACCGTCAAGCGGATTTAATTTGACAGTGTACCCCTTGAAATGTCCAGGAAGAAAAGTCGCGTTGATTCCATACTCGTTTTCCCGTTTCGTTTGCTTTCGTTGGACATCATTCAAAAATATTGCAATGTGCGGCGTGGCTGTTGCAGTAAGGCGACTATATAAAAACTTGTCCATGAAAATTTTGTCTATTCGGTCTTTGCTGGATGTTTTCACCGAGCCGATGACTTTTAATTCGTTTTCTTGAAACAAGAGCAAATCGTGCTGATAAGTCATCGAAAATAGTTCAACACCCTCAACGATGACAGGGACATTGATAACACCGCTTTTACAATCTATCCCGTTTTTTTGCAAAAGCAGTCGAATTAATCGCTCGAACAAATCCCCGTTGATTTTTCTGGCAGTATTCGATTTGCCTGTAGGAAGAGCGTCCAATGTTGCGCCGATAGTTTGCTGAATTGTGTAAATTGAATTCCGAATTACTGCCCGGTTATTTTCATCTGTTTCGTCAATATCTTTAGCATTTAACAAAATTTTGAGAAAATGTTCAGTGACAATATCGCTGTTTTCTGCCGAGTACATCAAATGTGAATTGATAGGGCGAGTAATGTTGAAATTGCCATCTTGGCGATACTGAAAGAAATAATAATTTTGCTCGTTTTGCGAAACGATAACAGCCTGTAAACCTGAGGCGGCAAAATCAAGATATTGTTGGCAAAACTCGATATAGTTTCCCAAAGTTAAAAAGTTGTTCTTATTCGTAGCGAGTTCAACGAGTTCTTTTATGTTCATCTGATGCTTTCCCTACGTTCAGCATTTTTACGGTCATATTCTATCCATTCGGCAATGGATAGTCGGCGGACATTTTCGAGTCTTTCAATTGCCCATTGATTATATTGCTGGCTGATTTCACAACCTAGCCATTTTCGCCCTAACTGTTCTGCAACAACTATTGCTGTACCTGAGCCAGAGAAGGGGTCAATAACCAATTGACCTCCATCTGTTGCGGCAAGAATAAGTCTGCGTAAAAGTTCCTCGGGTTTCTGTGTGGGATGGGGCGTTTTTTCACCCATACCATTGCAAGTTGTGGGAATTTCTATAACATCTTTTGGCTTTGCCCCCAATGGGTTGGGTGTCCAATTTTCATCTCTCTTTTTGCCGTTCCCAAAGTTACTGGTGGCCGCTTGTGGATGGGAAGGATATTTTAAGGTGTGATTACCGTAAGGAATTCGCACATCATCAATGCGCAAGGAAAATTTTTCAGATTTCCGAAAATGTAAAATGCTTTCGTGCGACCTACCCCAATCATTTCCGAGATTGGCTTTATTTCTATAATTCCAAACTAACCATCGGCAAGAGTTAAAATATTGAGATGATGGATGCTTAAGGTCTGCTAAAATCTCCGAAAACCCGCATATATATAGCGAACCGGTATCTTTTAACACTCTTGCGGCTTGTTTAATCCAACTCAGAGACCACTGAATATAAACTTCTTGGCTTTCAAAGGTATCCCACTCTGCTTTTTTGATGTTATAGGGCGGGTCTGCAAAGACCAAATCAACCGATTTGCTTTCTAAGGTGCTTAACCAATCAATTGAATTCCCAAGAAATAATTTGCCAGTTGGCTGTTCATAATGTAACTGAATGCTTTCGGGCTTTTCATTAACTGGGAATGTCCGTCCATTGGTCACAGAAAATAAAAGGGGAGAGTTTGTGGTTTGCTGTGTTCTCATATTGCTAATATAGCACAAAAGAGCCAACATTGTACTCGCTAAAATAGGGTATCAAAGGGGCAAGCCAACTACTGCGTTACCCGCCATTTACCGCTTAACGGCCTATGGACGGCTCTGGATTAAAACGACATAAGAACCACGCGCAATTTTAACACAGAGCGCCTGGCACGCTGAGAACATCAATGATGAAACAACCTTACCCCGGTAAAGGCCATCGTCATGCCGTACTCGTCCGCGGCGGCGATGACTTCGGCGTCGCGGGTCGAGCCGCCCGGCTCAAAAATGTACTGGACGCCCGAAGCGGCGGCGCGGTGAATGCTGTCGGAAAAGGGGAAGAAGGCATCTGAGCCTAAACTGACGCCGGTCAGGCCGTTGAGCCAGGCGCGTTTTTCTTCGCGGGTCAGTTGGCGCGGGATTTCGCTGAAGAGTTCGGGCCAGGCGGCTTTTTCTTGCGGGGTAACGTCTTCGCGCAGGAATTGGTCGATGGTGTTATCGCGCTCCGGGCGTTTCGCGCCAGGCTTAAAGGGCAAGTCCAAAACCGCCGGATGCTGGCGCAGGTACCACAAATCGGCCTTTTGGCCGGCCAGGCGCACGCAATGGACGCGCGATTGCTGTCCCGCGCCGACGCCAATCGCCTGCCCGTCTTTAACGAAGCAAACCGAATTCGACTGGGTGTATTTGAGCGTAATCCAGGCCACCATCAGATCGCGGAAGGCGGCGGCGGGCAGGTTGCGACTGCGGGTGACGATGTTGGTAAAGTCGCCGGGCGTCACCAGGCGGTCGTGGCGGCGTTGCTCGAAAGTTACGCCAGCCACGTCGCGGGTTTCGGTTTCGGCGGGTTCGTAGTTTGGGTCAATTTTAACCACGGCATACTTGCCGCCCTTCTTGGCTTTCAAAATTTCGAGCGCGGCCGGCTCGTAAGCGGGGGCAATTACCCCGTCTGAAACTTCGCGGGCAATCAGACGGGCGGTTGGCTCGTCCACCACGTCAGAAAGGGCAATGAAATCGCCGAAGGAACACAAACGGTCGGCGCCGCGCGCGCGGGCGTAGGCCGTCGCCAGGGGCGAGAGTTCCAGCCCATCCACAAAATAGACCCGTTGCAGGGTCTCGTCCAGCGGCGCAGCCACCGCCGCCCCCGCCGGGCTGACGTGCTTGAACGAAGCCGCCGCCGGCAAATTGGTGGCCTGGCGCAGTTCGCGCACCAGCAGCCAGGCGTTCAAACCATCGAGCAGGTTGATGTAACCGGGCGAGCCGCCCAGCACGGCAATCGGCAGGTCGCCGTTGTTGCGCATAAAAACCCGCGCCGGGGCCTGCTGGGGATTGGTTCCATAACGAAGGGGGAGGATATTCATAGTTTGGCTCCTGAAACAAGAAATTAACGAAACAAATTCCACCAGAATATTATTACCACAAAAATCATCACAACGCCCAAAACCCGCCGCAGGGCTGTGATGCTCAAACGCTGCGCCCCCCAAATGCTGCCCAGCAACGCGCCCACCAGTCCAACCGGAATCAGGGACAGGCTGAAGGCATCCAGCATAAAGGTCCCGCCTGCCATACGTCCGATGACAGCGCTGAGCGAATTAAGCACGATAAAAGCCGCCGCTACTGCCGCAGATTGTTTGGAATTCCCCCAGTTCGCCAGCAAAATCACCGGCGAAAGGAAAATACCTCCGCCAATGCCAACCACGCCCGAAAGCAAGCCAATCAGCAATCCGGCAATCAAGGCTACAATCAAGGGCGGCGGGCGCAATGGACGCTCATCGCTTGCTGGCGGGGCTTTCTCCAATAACAACCGAATCGCCACAAAAGTAAGGGCAAGATTCAGGAGAACTGCGTACACCTGATCCGTTACCTTGAAATAACCCCCGGCAAAAGCCGCCGGGATAGAAGTCAGCAAAAAAGGCCACAACAGGCCAAAACGCAAATGTCCGGCGCGATAAAAAGACGAAAAAGAAATTCCAGCCACGAGGATGTTCAGCGTTAAGGAGGTGCTTGCCATCACACGTGGTGAAACATCAAAAAAACTCATCACCGTCAGGTAGCCGGTTGCGCCGCCAAAACCGACGCTGGCATACAGGAAAGCGATGAGCAAAACCAGGAAATAAATCGAACCGGGCAAAAACTACTCCTCTTCGGCCACCTCGCGCAGCGAACGCCCAACCACCACCCCGGCGCTAATCGCCTTGGCCGCCGCCGCCGAGCGGGTGTGCACTTCCAATTTTTCAAAAATAGACTTCAGGTGCCGTTTGACCGTGTTGGTCGTAATCACCAAACTTTCGGCAATTTCTTTGTTGGTCATGCCCTGGGCCAGCAACACCAGGGCCTCGCGCTCGCGGTCGGTCAGCACATCCAACTCTGACGAAACGCCGCGCGCCAGGCGGGTTTCCTCCACGGCACGGCGAAAAGCGGTTCGGTCAAAAGTCTGCTTTTCAAGGTAGGCCACAATCGCCTGCTGGCTGTAAGCGCGCTGAATTTCATCGGTTGAAGCCACGCCGCTGACCACAATCGTCGGGATATTGGCGGTTTTTGTGCTGGAAAGCAACTCAAAACCTTCCAACGACTCTTCGGCGTGAAAAAAACTGCGCGTGGGCGCGCCAGTCAGCGACAAGTCTACCACAGCCAGGTGATATTTCTCGCGCCGCAAACAGCCAACCGCCTCGCCAAAACTGTTGCAGGGACGCACCGCATACCCCATATCCCCCAGGATTTCAGACAGGATACCGCGCCAACCGGCGTCATCCTCCACCAGAAGGGCGCGCGTTGCGCCCGGAGCCGCCGCCGGAGCGGACTCCCTCGCGCCTGCTCCCGTTGTCGGGAAGCGATTCGTCTCTGAAGCCAAGGCCGGCGGCGCGCTCGCCAGAATACGCTGAACCATCTCGCGGAACTGGGCGCGGTGAAAATTTTCTTTGCGCATGAAGTTATACGCGCCATACTCCGTCAGCACGCTGACGGCCAATTCAACAGTGGCATACCCGGTTAGCAAAATGGCGCGGCAGGTCGGGTCGTGGCGGCGCAGAGCATCCAGCACGCGCAAGCCGTCGTGGTTGCGATGGTCACTGCCCGCCAGCGACAGGTCGACCACCGCCAGTCGATGGGAATGCTCGCGCAGCAGGCGGCTGGCCTCGTCAAAATTCCCGGCCAGGTCAACGGTCAGACCGGCGTCGGTCAGCAATTCGGTCAGGATGGATTGCCACGAACGGTCGTCTTCGACCACCAGGGCGCGTAACATCGTTGTATTCATATCGTTTTTTCCAATACGCAGTGTCTCGTACCACCGCCTTTAGGCGGTAGCGCTACCGTCTGAAGACGGCGGTACATAGCGCGGCAGGCGCAGGCGAAAAGTGCTGCCATGCAGGCCGTCACTCTCCACCGAAACCGAGCCGCCCAGGCGGGTCATCAGCGTTTTGACCCACCAAAGGCCAAACCCCAATTTTCCGGGCCGTGAAGCGCCGCGCCCGGAAAAATTTAACTCAAAAATATGTTCGTGCAAATGGGGTGGAATGCCCGGCCCGTTGTCGCTGACGCTGATTTCGACCCACTTTTCGTCTGATTTGCCGCGAATGTGAATTTGTCCTTGCCCGTCCATCGCGTCGGCGGCGTTTTCGAGCAGGTTGGTGAACAGTAGCGAGAGCGTCCCGCCTCCGGCCATGACCATCGGCAACCCCTCCAGCGACTCGCAGTGGACATAAATGCCCGGCGGTAGTTGGGTCGATTGAATCGCATCTTGAATGCGGGCCGCTACCAGCACCGGCTCCAGCCGAATGGGGCGCAAATGTAGCAGGCTGTCGCGCACGCTTTGCATGGCTTCCGTGGCGCAGCGCTCAATTTCATCAAGATTGTGCGAAAGGTACGGGGTGGCCGCCAGAATGTCTTCGCACTTGTCCTCGATGCCCTGAATGCGCACCGGAATTGTGCCAACTTTATTGTTCAAATGATGCAGCAGGTTGGAAGTAATATCGCCAACCGCCGCGAAAGTTTCAGCAATCGCGCGTTGCTCCTGGGCCGCCAGCAGGGCCTCCTGGCGGGCGGCGTTCTGGTAGGCCAGCACAGCGTAATCGGCCAGGCAAACCAACACCTTCTTGTCCCATTCCGACTCGGCAAAATGGCCGGTGGCTGCGCTGGAACTGTAGACGCTAAACGCGCCAATCGGCCCGCCGCCATCCCCCGGCACCAGCGGGACGATTAAGGCCCGCGTCCAGTTTTGCGATTGGGCCAGGTCGGGGCGGTGGAAGCGTGAGTCGGAGCGCAGATCGCGCGTTACCAGTGGTTGACCGTTGCGCACCACTTCGCCGGTCAGGCTGCCATGCAGGGGAATTCGCTCGCCGTGCTGGTAGCCGCCGGAGGCGACATCCAGCGCCAGTTCTTCACCGCGCAGCGACCAAATCGAACTGGCCGAGGCATCGAGCAGGTCGCAGGCCAGTTTGGCGAGGTGATGCAGCACTTTTTGATAGGGTTGGGTGAGCAAAAGCCGGGCAACTTCTTGCAGGGCGTCGAGCAGGCGCACTTCCTGAATGGCAATCACGGCCTGGGTTGCCAGGGCTTGCAAGAGGTGGCTATCGTCATCGCCAAACGCGCCAGCCTGCGGACTTTCGAGGTTGAGAACGCCTTCCAGCCTGCCGCTGGCCCCAATCAGCGGCACAGCCAACTCGGCGCGCATTTTTAGGCCGGCATCAAGCGGATAATAAATTTGCGACCAGGGTTCGTCGCCCAGGTCGGCAATGCAAATTGGTTGGCGGTTGCGCGCTACCCAAGACATGACGCTGTTTGCGTTAACCGGCAGGGCCTCCACCAGCGGACGGTTCAAGTGCTCGCCGGCAATGGCGCGCATGTTCAGAAATTCGCCGCTCGGGTCAAGCAGGCGGAAAATGCCGTATTCGGCCCCGGTCACTTCAAGGGCCATTTGCAGGATGGCTTTGAGTGTCTCGTCCAATCTCAGGCGCGAGGAAATCAGTAACCCGGCGCGGCGCAGGCGGTTGAGTTCGTCTTCTTTGCGAGTTAGATTCTTTTGCATGCGCGCCAGGTGATGGGCGTGGTAAATTGCCATCGCTGCCAGGTTGACAAAGTTATCGAGCATGAGCAGTTCCAACTGGCTAAATGGGCGCTCATCGAGCAGGTAGACGTACAAGACGCCCACCGGTTCATCGGCCACAACCAGCGGGAAGACGCACATTGATTTGGCCCCCGCCTGGGCGCGGACGGGGTGAATCTCAGCGTCGACATCTTCTTGTGAAAGCACCCGGCGGCGTTGGCGCAGGGCGCGCGCTCCCAATCCGGCGGGGCGCGGCTGGTCGCCGGTGGCCGATTGATCCCACTCGCCGGCTGAGACGCGCGAGTTTGCGTCGAATCCGGCGGCGCGGGCGTCATAACTGTAAATAACCGCCGAAGCGCCCGGCACAACGCGGGTGGCGCTTTCGACAATCATCTTTAGGGCGGTTTCCACGCTTGCCGCGCCATCCTGTCCGATGTGATTCATGGCTTCGCCGATCTGATTCAGACTGGCGAGAGCATCGAGTAATCTTGGGTCGGGGTCGGTTTGGGGCATGCGGGTTTCCATGTGGGGAATTGTATCATTGGGAAAAAAATACCGCAGAGACGCAGGGGAGTAACTTCTCCGCGTCTCTGCGGCAAGGGGTTATCCTTTTGTTTGTCATTTCGAGCCGCTGGTGGTCGAGCCTGTCGAGACCTAGCGGGGAGAAATCTTGCTGACCATGAGAAGATTTCTGGCTGTCGCTCGAACACCTGCCCTGGCGGGCGTTGCCAGGGATGACAGACAAATGCCGAACGGGATACCTATACGTCGAAATACAGGCTAAATTCGTAGGGCGTTGGGCGCAGGCGGACGGGATCGACCTCGACCTGGCGTTTGTAAGCGATGTAGGCTTCGAGCAGGTCGGTGGTAAAGACATCGCCCTTGAGCAGGAATTCGTAATCTTTTTCCAGTTCGTTCAGCACGGCTTCGAGCGAGGAGGGAACCTGCTTGATGAGTTTGGCTTCTTCGGCGGGCAGTTCGTACAGGTCTTTGTCGGCAGGTTCGCCTGGGTCGATGCGGTTCTGGATACCGTCGAGGCCGGCCATCATAATCGCGGCAAAGCACAGGTACGGGTTTGAGGAAGCATCTGGGGCGCGGAATTCGACTCGTTTGGCCTTGCTGCTTTTGGTAACGGGAATGCGGCAGATGGCCGAGCGGTTGCGCTGCGAGTAGGCCAGGTTGACGGGCGCTTCATAGCCCGGAACCAGGCGGCGGAAGGAGTTGGTGGTGGGCGAAGTGAGCGCCAGCAGAGCCGGGGCGTGCTTCAGCAGGCCGCCGATGTAATATTTGGCCGTTTCCGAAAGGCCGGCGTAGCCGCTGGCATCAAAGAAGACGTTGCTATCACCCTTCCAGAGCGAGGAGTGAACGTGCATACCGGAGCCGTTATCACCAAAGAGTGGTTTGGGCATAAAGGTGACAGTCTTGCCGTTCTTGCGGGCTACGTTCTTGGCAATGTACTTGTAGAGCAGCAACTGGTCGGCCATGCGGGTCAGGGTGTTGAAGCGCATACCCAATTCAACCTGCCCGGCGGTGGCAACTTCGTGGTGGTGGACTTCCATCGTTACGCCGGCTTCTTCGAGGGCCATCACAATTTCGCCGCGCACATTGGTAAGCGTATCGGTGGGTGGCACGGGGAAGTAACCGCGCTTGGGCAAAATCTGCCCACCGAAGTTTTTGCCGTCGGCGCGGCCACTGTTCCACCAGCCTTCAACGCTGTCAATTTCATAGAAGGCTTCATTGGTGCTGCTGGCGTAGCGCACATTATCGAAAATGAAGAATTCGGCTTCGGGGCCAAAGAAGGCGATATCGGCAATGCCGGTCTGCTTCAGGTAGGCCTCGGCTTTCTTGGCAACATAGCGCGGATCGCGGCTATAGGGTTGCAGGGTGATCGGGTCGTGGACGTTGCAGGTTAACACCAGGGTCGGGATTTCAGCGACCGGGTCGATGAAGGCCGATTCGGGGTCGGGCAGCAAGAGCATGTCCGATTCGTGGATTTCCTGAAAGCCGCGAATCGAGGAGCCGTCGAAGGGCAGGCCTTCGCTAAACAGTTCTTCGTCGAGGCGGCGGACGGGGATGGTGAAGTGCTGCCAGGTGCCGGGCAGGTCGATAAAGCGGATGTCGACCATCTTGACGTTTTTGCCCATTTCAAGGACTTCTTGTACGGTTTTAGCCATTGGAATTTCTCCTTCTCTGATTGGGAAGATTTTTTTTTCAAAATTGCTTCAATGGCTGAGATTATAGTGAAACCGATATGACCCGCCCATGACCCAAACGGGTAGTATTTTTACTAAGCCGTTGCCACCACCCCCAGCACTGCAATAAAATGCGCCGTAGCCCCCAATAACACAAAAATATGCCAGACTTCGTGAAACCCGAACTTGCCAGGCGCAAAATCAAACAGTTTGGCGGCATACACCACCGCGCCCAATGTATAAATGACTCCGCCTGCAATCATCCAGGCCAGGCTGAATGTTGGCAGGGCGGTGAACATTTCGCCAGCGGCCAACAAACACAACCAACCCATTAAGAGATAGATTGCCGCCGAAACCCAGCGGGGGGCGCCCATGTAGAATAGTTTGACGATAATTCCTACCAGGGCAAAAGTCCACACGATTGCCAGCATGCCCCAGCGGAAGAATCCCTCGAAGGCCAGCAGGCAAAAAGGCGTGTATGACCCGGCGATCAACAGGTAAATGGCGGCGTGGTCGAGTTTGCGCAGGGCGGCGGTTACTTTTGGTCCGGCATTCACAAGGTGGTAGACCGCGCTGGCCGAGAACAGGCCAATCAGGCTTAGTCCATAAATAAGCGTGGCGATAATTTTCTCCACGCCCGGCCAGCCCATTACCAATAAAACAATTTGTCCGATCAGGGCAACAATTGCCCCTGCCAGATGGGTCAATCCGCTAACCGGTTCACGTAAATTTGAAAACATAACGGCAACTTCCTTTCTTTTTGTACCCAGATGATACCCGGCTCTGTCTTTTTCTACCTATCTGCGGGCTAACCGGCGGGTATCGATTGACGTAACATTCAGTTTGCATTTCATTTTCCGTTTCATTCCCGCGCTTTTTTTCCATCTTTTCAGCCTGTGCTATAATCGCGCCAATGATGAGCGACACATCTCTGGTGCAAATAAAAGGTCTTAAAGACGGTTTGCTGGTTACGCTGGGCGATGCAGCCTGGACAGTGCTCCAGGAGGCTTTGCTTCATCGCGTCGAGCAGCAGGCCTCCTTTTTTCAGGGCGCGCGCCTGGCGCTGGATGTGGGCAATCAGGTTTTGAAAACGGCCGAACTGACCAGCCTGCGCGATATTCTCTCAGAGCGCGGCATTATCCTGTGGGCGGTGCTTTCCAACTCACCCACAACCGAAAAAACAGCCCAACTGCTCGGTTTGGCAACCCGTATTCACAAATCACGCCCAACCGAAATGCAAGCCGCGCGGGGCATCGACCACGAATCGGCCCTTTGGGTTGATCGCACGTTGCGTTCAGGGGTTCGTATCGAGTACGCGGGTAATGTGGTGATTGTTGGCGATGTCAACCCGGGCGCGGAGGTAATTGCCGGGGGTAGTGTCATCGTTTGGGGTCGCTTGCGCGGCGTTGTCCACGCTGGGGCGCAGGGCAATACCGATACAACTGTGCGCGCTCTTGATCTTTCGCCCACCCAATTGCGAATTGCTAACGAAATTGCTGTTGCGCCAGCCCGACGCACTGCGCCAAAACCCGAAGTGGTATTCTTACGCGATGGCCGTTTACAGGCAGAAGCCTGGAATGTCGGCCAGGAGAAGTAGATGACAGGAAAAGTAATTACCGTAACATCAGGAAAAGGCGGCGTTGGCAAAACAACCGCTGTCGCCAATCTCGCCGTTGCCCTGGCCGCAAACGGCAAAAAAGTGGTCTGCATTGATGGTGATATTGGTTTGCGAAATCTGGATGTCATTTTAGGACTCGAAAATCGCATCGTTTATGATATTGTCGATATTGTTGAAGGCCGCTGCAAAACCCGCCAGGCAATGATCCGTGATAAGCGTTTGCCTGAACTTTTTCTGATTCCCGCCGCCCAAACCCGCGATAAGAACGCAGTCTCTCCCAGCGATATGGTGCGCCTGTGCGACGAATTGCGCCATGAAGTCGATTGGATTTTGATTGATTCTCCCGCCGGCATCGAGCGCGGTTTCCGCAACGCCATCGCGCCCGCCGACCGGGTTCTGATTGTCACCAACCCTGAAATGTCTGCCGTTCGCGATGCCGATAGGGTGGTGGGGCTGTTGGAAGCCGAGGAAAAGGGACAGCCTTCCTTGGTCGTTAACCGGCTTAACCCGGCGATGATCAAACGTGGCGATATGCTTTCGGTGGATGATGTCTATGATTTGTTGCGGATTGATGTCATCGGTATTGTTCCCGAAGATGAAAATGTGATTGTCGCCTCCAACAAGGGGATGCCGCTCACGCTCGATGGCAAAAGCCGCGCCGGGCAGGCCTTTCGCAATATTGCCCGCCGCTTGAATGGCGAACAAGTCCCTTTTATGGAACTTGAATCGCAAGGTCTTTGGGAGCGTCTGACGCGCCTGGCCGGGAGGAAATAGCCATGTCTTTTTTTGAGCGATTTACCCGTAAAAAGAGCGCTTCGAGCGCCAAAGATCGCTTGCAATTGGTGCTGATTCATGACCGAGTCGATCTGACCCCCGCCGTCCTTCAGACCCTGAAAGAAGAACTGCTGGCTGTCATTTCGCGCCATGTAGAGATTGATCCGGCCAGCATTCATGTCGAACTGGCTTCTGAAGGCCGCAGTCAGCGATTGGTTGCTGATATTCCCTTAAAACCAGCCGCCCGCCGCAGGGCCGGTTAGTTTCTTTCTTTTCTTAAGCAGGTAAAAATGGTACGCGGAGGTTTTTGGCGTTATTTTGATTTTTCATTGGTGGGGGCCATGACCATCCTGGTGATTATTGGTGTCACCATGATTAGTTCTGCCATTGCCGGAAACATTGAATTAACCACCGATACGCCTCTGGTGCAACGACAGATTATTTTTGCCGTTGCCGGGTTTGTTGCCTTGCTGGTGATGGCTTCCATTGATTATCGCTTTTGGGGGTCGCTTAGTCTCCAATTGTATATCGGCATGGTTGTTGTCCTGCTTGCCCTTAACATCATTGGCGCGGCCTTGTTTGGCTCGGCGCGTTGGTTTCGCACCACCCTGGTTTTTATTCAACCCTCCGAGTTTGCCAAAATTGTTCTGATTTTGGTGGTCGCCGATTTCTTCGCCCGCCGTCTGCATCAGATGAACGACCCCAAAACCACCATCCGTAGTTTTCTACTGATGATGGGAATCACCATCTGGGTCATTTTACAGCCGAACTTGAGCACTTCCATTGTTTTATTTGTGTTGTGGTTTGTGATTACCTGGATGGCCGGCTTGCCGGTGAAGCACTTGATTGGCTACGCTCTAACCGGGGTGGCGGTTCTCTCAATCACATTTCCGATCTTGGTGCAATTTGAAATTATCCGCGGCTATCAACTGGCGCGCATTACAAACTTTCTTGCCCCGGTTGACCCCGACGACCTGACCGCCCGTTATGGAGACCGTTACAACATTGACCAGGCCCTGGTTTCGATTGGCTCTGGCGGCCTGTTTGGGCAAGGCTACGGACAGGGCACCCAGGTACAGTTGCGCTTTCTCAAAGTGCGCTGGTCTGATTTTATTTTTGCCGCTACCACGCATGAACTGGGTTTTTTCGGCGCATTTCTGGTCATTTTTCTGCTCTCTTTTGTCGTTTATCGCTGTCTTTGGGCTGCGCGCGCCGCGCCCGATGCGTTTGGCGCCCTCATCTGTTATGGCGTAGCCACGCTCCTGGCCTTTCAGGCCCTGGTCAACCTGGGCGTTAATCTCAATTTGCTGCCTGCCACCGGACTAACCTTGCCGTTTGTCAGTTATGGCGGCAGTTCTCTGGTGGCAAACATGATTGCGATTGGGCTGGTCGAAAGCGTTGTGATGCGCCGTAAGGTTATCGAATCTTAACTCCCTGGAGGCTTTTTATGGATTTATCTCCCGTGCGGGTGCGCTTTGCGCCCTCGCCAACCGGACGTATGCACATTGGCAACGCCCGCTCCGCGCTTTACCCTTTCCTGCTTGCCCGCCGCACCGGTGGGACGTTTATCCTGCGCATTGAAGATACCGACCAAAAACGCTATGATCCCAATGCCGAGCGCGAACTCATCGAAGGCTTGCGCTGGCTGGGCTTGGACTACGACGAAGGCCCCGACATCGGCGGTCCCAATGGCCCCTACCGCCAGACCGAACGCCGCCAAAACTACCACGAATACGCCTGGAAATTGGTTGACCTGGGCCATGCTTTCCCCTGTTTCTGCTCGCCTGAACGCTTGAGCGAAGTCCGCCAGGCGCAGATGGCCGCCAAGCAAAACCCGCGCTATGACGGTCATTGCCGCAATCTAACCCCGGACGAAGGCCGCCGCCGCGCCCAGGCTGGCGAGAAATTTGTCATCCGCTTCAAAATGCCCAAAGAAGGCTCAATCACCGCCACCGACCTGCTGCGCGGCCCCATCACCACCGAAAACTCTGCCCTCGATGACTCCGTCCTGCTCAAATCAGACGGCCTGCCTACCTATCACCTGGCCGCCATGCTCGACGATCACCTGATGGGCATCACCCATGTCATTCGCGGCTCTGAGTGGCTGCCTTCCATGCCCCTGCATATTCACATCATCCGCGCCTTTGGCTGGAAAGAGCCGCAGTTTGTGCATTTATCGGTTTTCCTCAAACCCTCAGGCAAAGGCAAACTGAGCAAACGCGATAGCGCCGAAGCCCTCAAAGACGGCCACTCCATCTTTTTGGGTGACATGAAAGACCTCGGCTACACCCCCGAAGGCGTCCTGAACTGGATCGCCCTCATGGGCTGGGGTGTTGCCGAAGACGACATTCTGACTCTCGACGAGATGGTCGCCCGTTTCAGCCTGGAGAACGTCACCCCCTCCCCGGCGGCCATCAACTTCGCCAAACTTGATCACTTTAACGGAACCCATATCCGCCGCTTTTCCCCAGAAGACCTGGCCGCCCGCGTCAGACCTTTCCTCGAAAAAGCCGGTTACACCGTCGATGATGCCAAATTGCTCCAAATCATCCCCCTTATCCGCGAGCGACTGGTGACTCTTGACGACAGTATCCCCTTTGCGGGCTTCTTCTTCCTCAACGAAATCTCGCCCGATCCGCAGGAATTGGTCGCCAAGGGCCTGACCGCCTCCCAAGCGGCGGACGTGGCCCGTAAAACCCTCGAAATTCTCTCAGCCTTGCCTGAAATCACCCACCAGTCTGCCGAGCCGCCCCTGCGCGAGTATGTCGAACAAACCGGGCTGAAACCCAATCAGGTCTTTGGCATCTTGCGCGTGGCCGTCACCGGGCAGATGGTCAGCCCGCCGCTTTTCGAGAGCATGGAAATCATTGGCCGCGACGTTGTTCTGACCCGCCTGCGCCGCGCAGTGGAGATTTTAGAGAGTCTTTAGTTCCCGATATTCAGGAAGGAATTTCCCCGAAAATGATAACTGCCTACCGTAGCGCGACTTTCAAGTTGCGTTTGGAGTAAGACAGTTGACAATTTGCTTTCAGGCGATATAAATGTCGCTCTACGAACTAGTATTCGTAGGCAGTTACTGAAAATGACTATCCGGCGGCAGAAGCCGCCGGATAGTCATTTTCGGTTTTTTACCTACACATCAAAATACAGACTCATCTCATACGGGTGCGGACGATTTCTAACCGCCAGGGCCTCGCCCTCGTACTTGGCTTCAATCCACTGTTCAATCATCTCTGCGTGGAAGACATCGCCCTCCAGCAGAAAGGCGTGATCAGCCTTGAGCGCGTTTAGCGATTCTTCCAGCGAAGTTGGCAGCGGTTTGATGCTGGCGCGTTCGGCCTCGCTCATCGCAAAGACATTTTTGTCAAACGGCCCGAAGCCCTCTGCCGTTGGGTCAATCTTATTGCGAATGCCGTCCAGCCCGGCCATCAATTGGGCGGCCAACGCCAGGTAGATGTTACAGGTGGCATCAGGCGGACGGAACTCGAAGCGCGCGGTATCGGGCTGGGTGGCGTACTTCGGAATGCGCACCGCCGCCGAGCGGTTGCCAAGCGAGAAAAAGGCGTTAATCGGCGCTTCGTAGCCGGGAATCAGGCGTCGGTACGAATTGGTCGAGGGGTTGGTAAAGGCCAAAATCGCCGCGCCATGCTTCAACAATCCACCGATGTAATACAGCGCATCCTGGCTCAGGTAGCCGTAGCCATCTGGCGAATAAAACAGATTCTTCCCATCTTTGAGCAATTGCTGGTGAAAGTGCATTCCGCTGCCGGCCTCGCCGTAAAGCGGCTTGGGCATAAAAGTCGCTGTTTGTCCACGCTTGTGAGCGGTCATCTTGGTCACATACTTGATCGCCATTGTCGCATCACCCGCCTGCAACAGACCCATCATTGGCGTCTCAATTTCCAACTGCCCCGGCCCGCCTACCTCGTGATGATGGTACTTGACCGGTATGCCGATTTTCTCCAGCGTAATACACATCTCGGCCCGCAGGTTATACAACTGATCTTTGGGTGGAATGGCATGATACCCGCCATGCAGCGGAATATAATGCCCGTGCCCGCCCGCCGCGCTGTTCCAATCGGCCTCGCTGCTCTCCAGTTCATAACTGGCGCGGTTCACGCCATACTCATAACTTACTCGGTCAAAAATATAGAACTCGAATTCTGGCCCCCATAAACTGCGTTCGGCAATACCGGTCTCTTTCATGTACTCTTCCGCGCGAATGGCGATATTGCGCGGGTCATTGCCGAAGGTTGCATGGGTATCGGCTTCAAACGTTTTTGAGATAAAACTGAGCGTTTTTGCCTCCCAGAACGGGTCAATGAACCCGCTGGTCAGGTCAGGAACCAGCACCATATCCCCCGATTTGACCGATTTCAAGCCCACCGACGAACCATCAAACCCCACGCCCTGAGCCATCAAATCGGGCGTAAACTGACTGGACGGCACCGTCAAATGCCGCCAGCGCCCCCACAGGTCGGTGAACTTGATGTCCACCATTTGAATCTCATTCTGCTCGATAAACTGCCTTGCTTGCTCAAAAGTTTGGAACATAGAAGGTCTCCTTTTGGGTGAATAAGACCTCCCCTTTGTAGCATTTTTCGCCCGCCTTTACCAGTGTATTCCATCCTCAAAACCGCTGGTAATTTGTCCCGTTTTGGTAGGCTAACTAAAACTTTGGCTTATAATAGACCTCTTGCAAAAGTCATCAATGGCAGCCTATAAGTGTCCTTCGACTGCGCTTTTTTGCATAAAGCATTGCCGTCCTGAGCGGAGGGCGAAGC
>DAOUML010000345.1:0-11785 GCA_034411635.1 Anaerolineales bacterium | reverse complement strand
AGCGCGACTTTCAAGTCGCGTTTGGAGTAAGGCATTTGAGAATTTGCTTTCAGGCGACATAAATGTCGCCCTACGAATATCAGTTCGTAGGCAGTTACCATTGATTACGATTATCTCATCCATTAACTATTAACCATCCTCCATTAACTGTTCTTCTCTATAAATTCAATAGTTCTGGCAGTGATTTCATCCAATTCTACATCGAGAATCAGGGTATGGTGAGATTTTTCCATCCAGTAATGTTTTTTGATGGTCGATGAAATATTGTTCATAATGATCTCTTCGGCTTGCGGCGCGGTAGTGCCATCGAGCCGGCCCTGGAAAATCAGCACCGGCTGGGTGACTTTTGGCAGGAGCGGCAGGGTGGCTTTCTGGAACTGAAGCAATTGGATAACGCCTTTAAGCGGTACAGCAGGGTACCCTTGCCACTTGTCAGGATTATCCAATCCGCTGCGTGGATTCTGTTCGATGAAAGGCGCGACCAGGTAGAGTTTGATTTTGTCAATGGGAGTCATTGTCAATTTGATGGCCGGGGCATAGAGTAGCAGACCTTTTACCTTCGGGTTTTTGGCAGCCAGATACAGGGCCAGCACCCCGCCCATCGACTCGCCCCCGACCCAAACCTGTTCGCAGGTTTCAAAAAGGCGGTCGAGCAATTCCTGTCCATTCGCGACCCACTCCTGCCAGTTGGCGCGGTTGAGTTCTTGCGGCGTTGTGCCGTGACCGGCCAGTAATGGCCCGGCGACGGTATACCCCTTTTCGTGCAGTTTTTCAGCCAGTGGGCGCATTTCGGCAGCAGTGGCGGTGTATCCGTGCGAGAGCAAAATGCCTACAGGGCCACCAGGCAGGAAGAAGGAATCGCCGTCCAGGTGAGGGTTGTGCAGGTTGGGGTTGCCAAGAGTGGTCATGAGTTAGCCTTTTACGCCGCTGCTGGTGGCGCTTTCGACAAAGAACCGCTGGCCGAGGATGAAGACAATCAGCGGCGGGATGATGGCAATTGCCGCGCCGGCCAGAATCAGGTTGGGGGTGTCGGAGGCCCGTCCGCGCAGGACGTTGAGGGCCAGGGTCAGGACGTGATTTTGGCTATTGCCGACGTTGATGATGACCAGCGGCCAGATGAAGGAGTTCCAGGCGTAGAGAAAGGTGAAGGTTGAGAGGGTTGCCAGGGCCGGAACGCTGGCCGGGATGAAGATTTTGGTCAGAATTTCCAGGCGCGAGGCGCCATCTAAAATGGCGGCTTCTTCGATTTCCTTCGGGACGGTGATGAAGAACTGGCGCATGAGGAAAGTGCCGTAGGCGGTGAAGATCCAGGGGACCACCAGCGCGGCCAGGCTGTTGGTCCAGCCAATTAGCACCATCAATTGGTAGAGCGGCACAATCAGTAGCACAAAGGGAATCATGATGGTGCCGAGATAAACGACAAAGATGCTATCGCGCCCCGGAAATTTCAGGCGCGCAAAGGCATAGCCGCCAACGACGGAGGTGCATAACTGCCCAAGCACAACCAGAATGGTCACCAGGGCGGTATTTGCCAGGGCGCGGTCGAGGCCTTGCAGTTCGACCACGGCAGAATAGTTCTCAGGGTGCCAGGTAATTGTCTCAACGGGCGTGCTTAAGCGCACATTTTGGTAGACTTTTTCTTGCGGGTTATCCGGGTTGACAAAGCGGCCGACGGTGGTCTGGCTGAGTAAGACCATTGGGACGGTTTGCCCGTCGATTTCAACATCGAAGAGTTTTTCTTCTTTGCCGTTTACCAGCGCGGTTTGCTGTGACGTGGCTCCGCCAGTGGGGCTGACTTCAGATAATTTACGCTCGACGGTGGCTGTTAGATTGTCGATTGGCGCGTAAGTTCCAACGCGAATGTTGCTCTCCAGCAGGGCAAACTCACGCTCAACCCCGTTAAGGGTAACCTGATAAAGCGGCAGTGGTTTTTCTTCGCCAGGAATTTCGACAAAGGCCGGGTCGCGTGGCAACATGCGCGGCGGGTAGCGGAAGGTATCTGCCGGGGTTTTGAAGGAGGTCGCCAGCATGTACAGGAAGGGAAAGAGCATGATGAAGGCGAAAAAGGTCAGCACGGCGTATACTGCAAGGTTGCGTAAAAGCGTGGTTAGTCGATAAGATTTCATGCGGCTATCCTTCGTAAATGCTCGATTTGCGCTGTCGCTGGAATTGCAACAGGGTCAGGCCGAAGATCAGGATAAAGAGTACCCAGGCAATGGCGGAAGCATAGCCCTGGTTGAAGTTTTGGAACCCGCTGCGATACAGGTATAAAACCAGCGAAATGGTTGAATTTCCCGGGCCTTCGGGCGGATTAATCAGAATGAAGATTTGCTCGAAGACCTGCATGGCCTGGATGGTGGTCATGGTGACGACGAAGAAGGTGGTGGGCGCGAGCATGGGAATGGTGATGTGGCGGAACTTGGCCCAGGCACCGGCGCCATCCACCGTGGCGGCTTCGTACAATTCACCGGGGATGTTTTGCAAACCGGCCAGGAAAAGTACGGTATTGAAGCCCATTGTTTGCCAGGCGGCCATAATGACAATTGAGAGCAGGGCGGTTTCGATGTTGGAGGTCCATTGGATTTTTGGGTCGATTAACCCCAGGCCAAAGCCGTTATTGAGGAACTCGACTCCCAGGGTGATGAAATAGTTGATGTAACCAATGGTGGCATTGTATAACCATTGCCAGACCAGCGAAATGCCGACAATGGCGGCAATGCTGGGCATAAAATAAACGGCCCGAAAGAATTTCATGCCGGGTAGTTTCATATTGAGCAGGTTGGAGAGCAACAGGGCCGGGATAACACTCAGGGGAACGGCAAACAGGGCGAAGGTCAGGGTGTTGCGCAGGGCGAACCAGAAGAGGCGGTCTTCTGCGCCGATGATGATTCCGCCATTGCCGATTTTGAAGCGGGTTACTTCGTCATAGATGCGGATGTCCATCACATCGCGGGCCATGACGCTGAAATCGTCGATGGGTTTAATGGTGATATTGAAGATTTTTGCGTAATTTTCGAGGCCAATCCACTTGGGGGTATTGAAGGCGTCTGAATCGGTGAATGAAAAATAGAATGAGAGCAGCAGCGGCCCGGCAAAGAAAATCAGGAAGCCGAGCAGATTGGGGGAAAGGAAGAGCCAGCCATTGATCATTTGTTCGTGACTGGTTTTTGCATTCAGGGTATTTGCGCTTGGCGCGCGCCACATGGCCCAGATTGCCAGGCTGAACACTGCCAAACCAAAGACCAGCCCCAACCCGGTGGGTTGGATCAGGCGGCCAAGAAAGTTGCCCAGGCCGGTAAAGACGTTGACAGCCAGCAGGAAGGCAATGAAGCCGAGGATCAGGATAATTTTGCCGGTTGTTTGCAGGTTTTTCTGGCGTTTAATATCGTTGGGGAATAATTCGCTGGCGGCTCCAAAAAGATAGCCCACCAGCACAATGCCCAGAAACGGGATACCGCGTTGAAAAACCGAGCCAAGCGAATCGATGCCGGTGAATATTTTGCCGATCTGTAAAATGCCGACAACGCAGAACAAAAAGCCAAGATAATCAAGCGTCAGCGAAATCATGCGCGCTTTATGGTCGCGGCGGATGAAATAGGGAATGGCTGCCAGGCTGGCAATGGCTGATAGCCCCAGCAAGATTGAGAAGACAACTTTCAGGCTGGCAGGGATCGCCTGGCTTGTTACCCCGAAAATTCCGGCCAGGGCCAGGAGCGCAAACAAAACGCGCCAGGCAGGCATGATTTTGAGGATTAATTCAGTCTGTTGGTGGTGGTTTTTCAAATCGGTCATTGGATTATTCCAAAGGGGGTGTTTGAGAAAGTTTCGGGGCAGGCAGTTTTGCCTGCCCCGATTTATTGCTGTGCAAGAAACTTTAGGGCTTGAAGGCCTTGTTGGCTTCGTCGCAGATGGTGGCGCCGAAGTCATCGAGGCTGCGGCTGCCGGTCAGCACGGCCTGGATGGCCGGGCCCATGACCTGATCGTATTCAGGCCAGGAGCCGGTCCACAGCGGGCCTTCGGTGGCGGGATTGTCGGCCAAACCGTTCAGGAAAGCCTGATTGTTGGCGGGCGGGGTGAAGGTTAAGAAAGCGTCGAAGGCTTCTTGTCCAACGCGGCTGGGGATGTTGGCACCGAGGGCGGCAACTTTACCCTGAGTTTCGGCGGTGGTCAGCGCTTGCACCAAAGCCCAGGCTTCTTCGGGGTTGGCGGTTTTGGCGTTGATGACATACGCGCCCCAGAAGAGCCAGTTACCCTGGCTGCCGCTTGGCCCCTTGGGCAGTTCGACTACGTCCCATTCAAATTCAACCGTGCGGATGCCGGGGGTGGCCCAGCGGCCATTCTGGAACATGGCAACCTTGCCAGCGCGGAAGGGCGGTTCGGAATCTTCACCGTAAGGCACGGCAACGTCATAGTCCATGTACAGCGAGCGCTGGAAATCGAGGCCAGCCAGCGATTCGGGGCTGTTCAGGTTGCAGGCGCTGCGGTCGGCGGTGAAGAAACCACCGCCAGCGGCGTTCAGCCAGACACCATAGGGGCCCCACCAGGCATTCGCGCCGTAGCCGTAGATGTCGGTGCCGAGGGCGCGGGTTTTCTGAGCCACATCGAGGAAGGCGTCCCAGTCCCATTCGCCATTGGCGGCCAGTTCGCGCGGATCGGGCGCGCCGGCTTCGGCAATCAGGTCGAGGTTGAGGTACAGGGCAAAGGTGGACACGTCACGAGGCAGGCCCCAGAGCGCGCCGCTGCCAGCACCCGAAGCGCCGGAAGTGGGGTTGTAGGTCAGGTGGTACATCGGGCCGGGGTAGAAGGCATCTGCGCTGAAGCCGCTGGTATTGGTGGCGAGATCGGCGAAGTTCAGAATCAGGCCGCGCTCGGCGAAGTCAGCGATGTCGGTGCCGGGAATCCAGAAGACATCCGGGGCGGTGCCAGCGGCAACTTCGGTGCGCAGTTGATCCTGGTAGTTCGAGCCTTCGGTGCCACCCGGTTCGTAAACCAGGGTAATGCCCATCAGTTTGTCGTCTAATTCTTTGCTGATGTTGTTGTAGACGTTGATTTCTTCCTGGTTATCGGGGCGGGTGCGCCAGCGAATGGTCACTTCTTCTGCCGCTGCAACCGGTTCAGATGAATCGGCGGGCTGGGCGGGGGTATCAGCCGCCGGGGCGCCGCAGGCGGCCAGGACAAAAGCGCTGATGAGCAAAAGGCTGAAAACAAACATAAACGACTTACGTAACATTTTCTTCTTCTCCTAATTTGGAATTGGGGTTGAGTAAGATGAAATACGAGCGAGCGAATGAACGAATATGTTGAAGGTCTACCACCTCCTTTCGGGCAGGGTAAGAACTTATTTTTGTTTTACTGATTGACGCACAACCAACTCGGCCTGCAACTTTAGTTGGCATTGCTGCGATTGGTTGCCCTCAATGGTGTGAATTAAAATCCGCGCGGCTTCCTGGCCGATGCGCGGCATATCCTGGCGCATGGTGGTTAAAGGCGGAGCATAATGCTGGGTGAGGGGCATGTCATCTACCCCGATAATGGACAATTCTTCCGGGATGGCAATGTTTCGCTCGCGGGCGGCGCGCAGCAAGCCCATGGCCATCCGGTCGTTCTGGACGAAAATCGCGCCGGGCAGGTCTTTGTTTGCCGATAAGTGTATAAGCGCGGCATGTCCCGATGATGCCGACCAATCGCCTTCTATCACCAGTTCGGGTTGGTAGGGCAGGTTGGCCTCGTCGAGCGCTTTTTTGAAGCCCACCATGCGATCCATCGAACAATCCTCGGCCATTGGGCCTGTCACCATGCCGATGCGCTTGTGTCCACATTCAATTAAGTAGCGGGTGGCCTTGTAAGCCACTGCTTCGTCATCGAGGCAAACTGAACAGATTGATTCTCCCCGCGAGCGCGCGCCGACGAAGACAAGCGGGATGTTTTCGGGGATGAGTTGATAGCGCTCATCTGCATACGGATTCATAACCAGCAAGCCATCCACCCGCCGGTGGCCGACCAATTCATCGACCAGCCCTTCAAAACTTTCGGCATCGCGGGCTGAGGAAGAGAGCAAAAAATAGCCCAGGCGGCGGGCCTCGGCTTCTGCGCCTTCGATGATGCTGGCGAAGGTGTAATCGGTCAGATTGGGGGAAATACAGGCCAGGGTGCGGGTTTGGCCGCGGGCCATCGAGCGCGCAATCGCATTCGGGCGATAATCCAATGCCGCAATTGCCGCCTCTACCCGCTCACGGGTTTCAGCAGTGACATCCTCGCTGCCATTGATGACGCGCGAAACCGTCTGGTGTGACACACCGGCCTGGCGGGCGACATCTCGAATGGTCGGATTGGATTTGCTCATGGCATCCTTTTCGCGCTTGCGTTATAATGTTACCGGTCACGTGACCGGTAACATTAGTTTACAGGATTATCAACCATCTTGTCAAGAGGCAAAATTCTCCAAAAATAAGACCGTGAACGATAACATAAAAAGCCCTTTCTCCATTAAAATCAATTATCCCAAAATAAGGAACTTTCACCATGTTCGACTCTCCCCACCGCCGATTTAATCCCCTCACCCGCGAATGGATTCTCGTCTCACCGCACCGCGCCAAACGCCCCTGGCAAGGCCAGGTTGAAAAAACCGCCCCGCCCTACTTGCCCGATTACGACCCAACCTGCTACCTGTGCCCCGGCAACGAACGCGCCGGTGGCATCAACAATCCGCAATACACTGGCACATTTGTTTTTGAGAATGATTTTGCGGCGCTCCTGCCGGACGTTGAAGGTTCAACTGCCTGCCTTGAGCCTGCCGAAAGGTTTAATGTTGAAGGAGAACCAAGCCTTCAACATTCTAATCTTCAACATTCAACGCTTTTCCAGGCTGAACCCGAATCCGGCGTTTGCAAAGTCATCTGCTTCTCGCCGCGCCACGATCTGACCATTCCACAACTTTCGCTCGACGAAGCCGAAGCCGTCATCACCACCTGGACAAACGAAACCGCCGAACTCTTCAAACGGCCCGAAATCGCCTATGTGCAGGTTTTTGAGAATAAAGGCGCGGTCATGGGTTGCTCAAACCCGCACCCGCACAGCCAGATCTGGTCGCAATCGCAAATCCCCACCGAACCGGCCAAAGAACTTGCCTCCCAAAAAGACTACTACGCCGAACATGGCCGCCCGCTGCTGCTCGATTATCTCGAAGAAGAACTCAAACGCGGCGAACGCATTTTAGCCAGCAACGAACATTTCACCGCCCTCGTCCCCTTTTGGGCGGTCTGGCCGTTTGAAACCCTCGTCATCGCCCACCGCCCCGTCGCCAGTCTGCCTGCCCTCAGTCAGCCCGAACGCCGCGCCCTGGCCGATATTTACCAGAAAGTCACCATCCGCTACGACAACCTGTTCGAAATCTCCTTCCCCTACTCGATGGGCTTTCACCAGGCTCCCAACGATGGCGCAGATCACCCCGAATGGACTTTGCACGCCCACTTCTACCCGCCGCTCTTGCGCTCGGCCACCGTGCGCAAGTTCATGGTCGGCTACGAAATGCTCGGCATGCCCCAACGCGATATCACCCCCGAAACCGCCGCCGCCCGCCTGCGCGAACTGCCTGAAATTCACTATAGTTACGCGAGATAATATCTCGCGCTACAGGAGCCAGCCATGCACCCCAAAGACCTCGTCACCCGCACTTTTCGCCAGCGGTTCGGCAAAGAACCGGCCTTCGTCGCCCTCGCGCCCGGGCGCGTTAATATTTTGGGCGAACATGTCGATTTTAATGACGGATTTGTTCTACCGGCCGCCATCGACCGGGCGACTTACATCGCCTTTGCCCCGGCGGATGAACAACCGGAACGCTCCACGCTGGTGGCTGCCGATTTTCAAAAGGAAGTTTCATTTACGCTGGAAAGTATCGCCGCCAAAACCGCCGCCGACGGTTCGGCCCTGCCCGAGTGGGCGCACTACCCGGCTGGCGTCGCCTGGGCGCTGACGGAAGCCGGTTTGACGGCCCCCGCCATGCAGGCGGTATTCGCCTCCGACGTGCCGCGCGGCGCGGGGCTGAGTTCCTCGGCCTCAGTCGAGATGGCGTTTGCGCTGGCCTGGCAAACCCTGAGCGCAGTCGAAGGGAGCGCAGTCGAAGGGAGCGCAGTCGAAGGGGATGGTTGGGAACTGCCCCCCATGCAACGCGCCCTGCTCGGCCAAAAAGCCGAGAACCAATACGTTGGCGTCAACTGCGGAATCATGGATCAGTTTGCCTCGGCCTGCGGCGTCTCGGACAGGTTGCTGCTGCTCGACTGCCGTTCGCTCGAATGGCAGGTTTTACCCGTCCCCGAAGATGTCGCCATTGTGATTGCCGATACCTCCGTGCGCCGCAAACTGACCGACGGGGCCTACAACCAGCGCCGCCAGGCCTGCGAAGATGCCGTCAAAATCCTATCGTCGCACCTGCCAAACGTCCGGGCGCTGAGAGATGTCAGCGTGGAGAATTTCAATCGTCTCAGCGACCAGTTGCCGGGTCTGGTGGAGAAGCGCGCGCGGCACGTCGTCGAGGAGATTGAGCGTTCACGCCGCGCCATCCCGCTTTTGGAGCAGGGAAAAATCCGCGAATTCGGACAGATTATGAACGAGTGCCACGCCAGCCTGCGCGACCTGTACGAAGTGTCGATTCCAGAACTGAACGCGATGGTTGAGATTGCCCAATCGCTGCCCGGCTGTTTTGGCGCGCGCCTGACCGGGGCCGGGTTTGGCGGCTGCACCGTCAACCTGGTCGAAAAATCTATCGCCGAAGCCTTCGCCGCTCAGTTGGCGAGTCAATATGAGGGCAAAACCGGCCTTAAACCGGAGATTTACATTTGTCAGGCGTCGGACGGGGCGCGGGTGGTGTAAAATTGCTGGCAGGAGATTCTGCCATGCCAAAAACCATCGCCATTACCCGCGCCATTAGCCCGCGCTTTAATGAATGCGAACTGACTCATTTTACGCGCGAACCGATTGACCTGGCCCTGGCCCGCAGCCAGCACCATTTGTACGAAGAAGCCCTGCGCGGGCTGGGCGTCGAGGTCATCAGCCTGCCCGCTGAAGCCGACCTGCCCGATTCCGTCTTTGTGGAAGATACCGCGCTGGTGCTGGACGAGGTGGCCCTGCTCACCCGCCCCGGCGCCGATTCGCGCAAGGCTGAAGTGGAGTCGATTGCCGCCGCGCTGACCCCTTACCGCTCGCTGGCGCGCATTGAGTCCCCCGGCACGGTGGATGGCGGCGATATTTTGCTTTTGGGCCGAGAGATTTATGTCGGCCTAAGCACGCGCTCGAACCAGGCTGCCATAGACCAAATGCGCGCCGCGCTCGCGCCTTATGGATACCGCGTCACCGGCCTGCCGCTAACAGATTGCCTGCACCTGAAAAGCGCCGTCACCCAGGCCAGCGCGGATACGCTCCTGATTAACCCGACCTGGATCGATAAAAGCCACTTCCCTGGTTGGAAGTTTGTCGAAACGCACCCCGACGAACCTTCAGCGGCGAATATCGTCCTGTTGCCCAATGGGGCTATTTTTCCGGCTCATTTCCCCAAAACCCAGAAAAGACTTGAAGATGCCGGCATCCGCCTGACCATCGTCCCGGCGACCGAAGTTGCCAAAGCCGAGGGCGCGGTCACTTGTTGTTCGTTGATTTTTAATTCACGCTAAGGAAAAATTGTGACATTTAACCAATTCAAATTAGATTCCCGCCTGATGGCCGGAATCATCAAATCGGGATATGAAACCCCTACGCCCGTACAAGAGCAAGCCATTCCGGCGGCCCTGGCCGGCCACGACCTGATTGCCACAGCCCAAACCGGAACCGGCAAAACCGCAACCTTTGTTTTGCCCATTTTGAACAAATTGCTTAAAGGCCCGCGTCAAAAAGCGCGCGCGTTGATTGTTACCCCCACCCGCGAACTGGCCGAACAAATTAATGACAATATTCGCGCGTTGAGCGTTGGCACCAATCTTCGTTCGGCCACGATTTACGGTGGGGTTGGGGCAGGCCCGCACGTGAAAGCCTTGCAGGCGGGTGTTGAAATTCTGGTTGTCTGCCCGGGCCGTTTGCTTGACCTGGCCGCCCAGGGCTTTGCCCGGCTCGACGATATTGAAATTCTGGTATTGGACGAAGCCGACCGTATGTTTGATATGGGTTTTCTGCCCGATGTGCGTCGAATTGTCAAACTGTTGCCTGCCAATCGACAAACGATGCTTTTTTCGGCAACTTTTCCACCTGAAGTGGAAAAACTTGCCTCCGAAACGTTGCGCGCGCCCCAACGAATTGCGGTTGGGCTTACCCGCCCGGCGCATACGGTCAGCCATGCCCTTTATCCGGTTCCAAAGCACTTGAAAACCGCTCTTACCTTTGAGATTCTTAAGCACACCGATACCAATTCGGTTTTGATTTTTGCGCGTACCCGCTATCGTGCTCAAAGTTTGGCAAGCAAACTCTCGCGGCGGGGTTATAGCGTCACCAGCCTGCATTCTGACCGCACTCAGGGGCAGCGTCAATCTGCCTTGAATGGTTTTAAGAGCGGACGTTACCAGATTATGGTTGCCACCGATATTGCCGCGCGCGGCCTGGATGTGGATAGTATTTCGCATGTCATTAATTTTGATATTCCTGATACTGCCGATGCCTATATCCACCGCATTGGCCGCACCGGGCGCGCTGAACGAACGGGCGATGCCTTTACCCTGATTACTCCTGAAGATGATGAAATGGTGCGCGAACTGGAAAAAATTATGCAGCAACGCCTGCCGCGTGAAGTGATTGCCGGTTTTGATTACACGCTTGCGCCCCCGCCCCTGCAACCCCAACCGGCATCCCGCCCGAACAGAACCGCGCCCCGCGCGCCGCAGGCGGCCAAACAAAACCACAAACACCGTCCGCCCCGGCGTTGAGGGGTGAAAAATTGACAAGACGCCGCCCGGATGTTTTCATCCGGGCGGTTTGCTTTTCCGGCCCCAATTGGGGGGAATTTGATAGAGTAAGTAAGATATTTTCATGCTTCGTCTTCTAGAATATCGAGGAGAACGAAGCCATGCCAATTGAAACCCAACTACCTGCCAATTCAAATAAGTCCTGGTTGCGTGAACATGCCGCCAAATTTCCCGCCCTGCTCTTTTGGGCCGCGCTCATCATCGGCTACCAGTGGTACGTTAGCGCCAATAACCTGACTCCGCTCCAGGCGGTGCAGACCCTGCTCGATTTTTTCGCCAACAGCCTGTGGGGCATGTTGATTTACGTCGTTGTTTATGCCATTCGTCCGTTGATTCTTTTTCCGGCGACCTTGATTACGCTGGCGGCGGGATTTGTCTATGGGCCGTTTCTGGGTGTTGTTATGGTGGTTGTGGCGAGCAATATTTCCTCCTCGATTGCCTATCTGGTGGGGCGCTTTTTCGGGCAGGGACTTTTTGCCGAAGGTCAGGGGGATGGCTGGGTGGCGCGTTACACCCGTCGCATGAGACAGAACAGTTTTGAGACGATTCTGACCATGCGCTTCATCTTCCTGCCCTACGACGCCGTCTCGTACCTGGCCGGATTCCTGAAAATCCGCTACTGGCCCTTCATTTTGGCGACGGCGCTTGGCTCGATTCCCGGCACGATTGCTTTTGTCGGTTTCGGCGCTTCAATTGAGACTTTCGACGGGGCCATTCCGCAGTTGAACCCGCTCACGCTTGGTTTTTCGGTTGCGATTTTTATTATCAGCCTGGTGCTTTCGCGGGTTTTTAAGAAACGCGAGTCTGCCCCCCTGTCCTCCCCCCATTTTGCGCTGAACTTC
>DAOUML010000344.1:0-2365 GCA_034411635.1 Anaerolineales bacterium | reverse complement strand
CGCTTCGCCCTCCGCTCAGGACGGCAATGCTTTATGCAAAAAAGCGCAGTCGAAGGACACTTATAGGCTGCCATTGATGACTTTTGCAAGAGGTCTACTTGAATAGTGAGTGAACAACATGAACACAATTACCGGGAAAATACTCAAACTGAACGGCTGGCCGGATGGAAAAATCATCGGCCTGGCCAAAGACATCGCCAACGAACTGGCCGAAACCGGCCTTGAGCGCGACGACGTTCTGGCGCGGCTCGAACTTGTCCGCCAGAACCCGGGCGGATTCCTGGCCGACCCGCAAATGGCGGACCTGGCCCGCGAATGCCTGCGCCTGATTGCAAAAGAAGAAGAAAGCAGCGACCTGCGCGAAATCCCGCTCGCGTACCCGATCTGGGGCCGTGAAGCCATCGACGACGGTTCGCTGGCCCAGATGGACAACGCCATGCGCCTGCCCGTCAGCGTGGCCGGAGCCTTGATGCCCGATGCCCACGTCGGCTACGGGCTGCCCATCGGCGGCGTGTTGGCGACGGAGAACGCCGTCATCCCCTACGCGGTTGGCGTCGATATCGCCTGCCGCATGCGCCTGTCGCTTTACGAAGTCTCGCCGCACTTGCTCGGACAGAAAAAAGGCCTGTTCGAGGACGCGCTCTGGGAACAGACCGCCTTTGGGGTTGGCGCGCAATGGAAAGGCCGCGAACGCGCCGACCATGAAGTGCTCGACGACCCGGCCTGGAAGTCCACCCGCCTGCTGCAAAGTTTGCAGGATAACGCCGCGCGTCAGTTGGGAACCAGCGGAACCGGTAATCACTTTGTCGAGTGGGGCGCGTTCCGCCTGCTCGAACCGCTCTTCGGACTGAAGCCCGGTGAATACCTGGCCCTCCTGTCGCACAGCGGCTCGCGCAGCGTCGGATTCAAAATCGCTGACCGCTACAGCAAGTTGGCGATGGAACTGCGCCCCGACCTGGATAAATCCGTGCGCCACCTGGCCTGGCTCTCGCTCGATTCAGAAGCCGGACAGGAATACTGGCTCTCGATGGAACTGGCCGGGCGCTTCGCCGCCGCCAACCACGCCATCATCCATCAGCGCGTGGCCGAGGCGGTTGGCCTGAAAGCCGCGGCAGTGGTCGAAAATCACCACAACTTCGCCTGGGAAGAGACTCTGCCCGATGGTCGCGCGGTCATCGTCCACCGCAAAGGCGCGACTCCGGCGGGGGCAGGCGTGCTGGGCGTCATCCCCGGCTCGATGGGCGACCCCGGCTACCTGGTGCGCGGCAAGGGACAAAGCGAAGCGCTCAATTCCGCCTCGCACGGCGCGGGACGCCTGATGAGCCGCAAGGAAGCCCTCAATTCCATCAGCAAACCGGCCCGCGATGCCTACCTGAAAGAGCGCGGCGTGACCCTGCTCGGCGCCGGCCTCGACGAATCGCCGCAGGCCTACAAGCCCATCGAAGAAGTCATCGCCGCCCAAACCGACCTGGTGGAGGTGCTGGGCAAGTTCAGCCCGCGCATTGTCCGCATGGCCGATGAAGCCGGGCAGTATTAAGACGCAAAAAATGCTGTTTGGGTAAATCACCCAAACAGCATTTTTCGTATTTGTTTCGTGTTTTTAACCTTCCGAATAATGCGCTGCTTCTTCCTGAACCTGCTTTAACTTCATCACAAGTTTCAAGGCTTCGTTCACCGCTTTTTCGGTTGGGAAAGCCTTCGCAACTTCCGGTTCCAGTAGTACCAGATTGGTTCCAGCCTTGTATCGCTCGGCATATTTGCCACGCGCTCCGTCTTTGAGCAAAGTTTTCATATCGTATTCCGGGCGTAGTTCATCTGTGGGTTCAGTTTTCTTCTTCATATGCTGCTTCATTAAAACGAGACGCCGTGTTTTTGTTGATTGGCCCGGGCTTTGCGCGGGTCCCATTCAAATTCCATAACGACCATCCTTGTAATAAATATACATCAGTTTATCAGGTTCGGCAACATTAATGCAGCAATTCTCAAATTGAAACGAAGTAAGTTTAGCCCGCGATTTGCCGCCTGAAGGCCGTTACACAGTTATATTGAGTTTAGCCACGATGCTGTAGCGTCGTTCTGTCAGATATCAACTTTGTTCATTAGTAGAATTACTGCATTTGGGAGGTGGGTATTGGAATTTTCCTGTATAATTCCAAGTGACACGCCGCCGGGGGAATCCCCCACCTGTTTCAATCCGTGAGTCCGCGAAAAAGTCCGTTCTCAGCCCATGTCCGAAGAAAAACGCCCGCTCAAGGTTTTCCTGTGCCATGCTCACGTCGATAAGGACGCGGCCAAAGCCCTTCACGACCGCCTGGTACAGGACGGCGTCGATGCCTGGCTGGACAAGGAAAAACTATTTGCCGGA
>DAOUML010000343.1:0-20624 GCA_034411635.1 Anaerolineales bacterium | reverse complement strand
AGCGCGACTTTCAAGTCGCGTTTGGAGCAAGGCATTTGAGAATTTGCTTTCAGGCGACATAAATGTCGCCCTACGAATATCAGTTCGTAGGCAGTTACGTTTTTTTGAGTTATTCACGGTAGGTAGGTTTTAGATGACTGACGAACTTGATATTACTGGCGCAGTTTGCCCGCTGCCGCTCCAGCATGACGAGCAAATTGTGATGGGGCATGGCTCCGGCGGCAGGATGGCGCATGATCTGATTCGCAAGGTCTTCCTGCCGGCTTTCGATAACCCGGCCCTGGCCGCTGGCGACGATGGGGCGGTGCTGGAACGTCCCGCCGGGCGGATTGTCGTCAGCGTCGATTCGCATGTCGTCTTTCCGCTCTTTTTTCCGGGTGGCGATATCGGCCATTTGGCGGTTTGCGGGACGGTGAATGATGTGGCCGTGATGGGCGCGACCCCGCTTTACCTGACGGCTGGATTCATCCTCGAGGAGGGTCTGCCGCTCGAAACGCTGCGGCGGGTGGTCGAGTCGATGAAACGCGCGGCAGACGAGGCCGGGGTGAAAATTGTCAGCGGCGATACGAAGGTCGTCGAGCGCGGTAAATGCGACGGGTTGTACGTGTCCACGACCGGGGTGGGGATTCTGCCCGAGGGTCGGGAAATTTCTGGCAGGCGGGCACAGGCCGGGGATTTGGTCATCCTAAGCGGCCCGATGGGCGATCATGGCATTGCGGTGCTGGCGGCGCGCGGCGAACTCGGTTTTGAGACGGATGTGGAGAGTGATTGCGCCCCGCTGAATGGCCTGATTGCCGACCTCCTGGCGGCCAGCCCGAACCTGCACGTGCTGCGTGACCCGACGCGCGGCGGGGTGGCGACGACACTGAACGAGATTGCGCGCCAGTCGGGCGTGTGTATTACGTTGAATGAGGCCGCCTTGCCGGTGCGTCCGCAGGTGGCGGCGGCTTGTGAGATGCTCGGTTTTGACCCGTTGTATATTGCCAACGAGGGCCGGGTGCTGGCCGTCCTGCCGCGTGACGAGGCGGATGCTGCGCTTAAAGCCATGCGCGCCGCGAAATACGGCGCGGATGCGGTGGTGATTGGCGAGGTGAGCGCCGCCCCGCAGGGACGGGTGCTGCTCAAGACGGCTTATGGTTCGACTCGGGTGGTGGATATGCTGGCCGGGGAGATGCTGCCGAGGATTTGCTGATTATGGTGATGCCCAAGTCCTGAGCGGAGCCGCACGTTCTTTGTGCGGCGTAGTCGAAGGACGGTTTTTGTAGGAATTACTAACGATTTGGTCTCTGTGAAAACTCTGTGTATCTCTGTGGTTTAATCTCAAGCATTACACAGAGAGCGCAGAGATTTCACAGAGTTTTTTTGGCGAATGTTTGTGCCGTCTGTCGGCCATGCGCATTGCCAGAATCGCCCTTCGACTGCGGGTCTCGAGTAGTCCTGAGTGTAGCGAAGGACTACTCGCCCCTCCGCTCAGGGCTTGCTGATTTATGTCCGTCCATACTTATAATACGCCGCGCAGGCCCCCTCCGATGAGACCATCGTCGCGCCGAGGGGCGTTTCGGGCGTGCATTGTTTTCCGAAGGCCGCGCAGTCGTGCGGCTTTTTGAGTCCCTGCATGATTTGACCGGCGATGCACAGCGGCGATTCCCGGGTCAGGATTTCGCCGACGTCGAAGCGTTTTTCGGCATTGAAGGCGTCAAATTCGGGGCGCAGACACCAACCCGACATGGGAATGACCCCGATTCCGCGCCAGGCGCGGTCGCATTCCATGAAGACCTGATTAATCATCTTTTGGGCGGGCTGGTTGCCCTCGAAGGTCACGGCGCGGGCGTAGGCGTTGTTGATTTCCACTTTTCCGGCTTCCAACATGCGCACAGTTTCGAGAATGCCCTGTGACAGGTCGAGCGGTTCGAATCCGGTGATGGTCATCGGGACGCGGTAGGCTTCGAGCAGGGGCGGGTATTCGTGGTAGCCCATTACCGCGCAAACGTGACCGGCCAGCAGGAATCCCTGCACACGGTTGGCGGGTGAACCAAGGATGACGTGCATGGCGGGTGGGACGCGCACATGCGAAACCAGCACGCTGAAATTCGTCAATCCTAAATTCCTGGCCTGCATGACGGCCATGACGTTGGCCGGGGCGGTGGTCTCAAAGCCGATGGCAAAGAAGACGACCTGTTTGTTGGGGTTGGCCTGGGCCAGTTTGAGCGCGTCGAGCGGGGAGTAGACCACGCGCACATCGCCGCCCGAAGCGCGGACCGAGAACAGGTCGCGCTGCGAGCCGGGGACGCGCAGCATGTCGCCGTAGGAGGTGAAAATCACGTTTGGGCTGGCGGCAATTGCCAGGGCGCGGTCAATCTGTTCGAGTGGCGTCACGCAGACCGGGCAGCCGGGGCCGTGCACCAGTTCGATTTCGGGGGGCAGGAGTTGGTCGAGGCCGTAGCGGACGATGGAGTGCGTTTGTCCGCCGCAGATTTCCATCAGCGTCCACGGGCGGGTGACGACGCGCCGGATTTCGCGCATGACTCCGGCCACCAGTTCGGCGTCGCGGTATTCAGTCAGGTATTTCATCGCCCAACTCTTCCTCGATGGCCCCCATTTCGCGCAGCAGGGCCAGCGTTTCCTGGGCTTCTTCTTCGCTCAAGACACTGATGGCGAATCCGACATGGACGATGACATATTCGTCCGGTTGGGCTTCTGGCACATAGGCCAGGCAGGCTTCGCGCAGGGTTCCGGCGCCAAAGTCAACTTTTGCCATTTGCAGGCCGTCTTTCTCATATACTTCTACAATTTTTGCGGGGATACCGAGGCACATTTTTTGTCTCCTAGAGTTGGACAATTTTCCAAATTGAATCTGCCGAAAAAGTAAATTTTTATCACGCAAAGCCGCAAAGTTCGCCAAGCTTTTGCCTATTTTTAAAATACTTTGCGCTCTTTGCGGCTTTGCGTGAGGCTTCATGAATTTTTTAATTTGAAAGCCGCAATCACCGCCTGGCCCAGCGCCAAACCGCCATCATTGGCCGGGACTTTGTGATGAATATAAACCTGAAAGCCTGCTTTTTGCAAGAGTGGGATGGTTTTGAGCAAAAGGGTGACGTTTTGCCAGACTCCGCCGCTCAGGGCGACTCTGGACGCGCCCGTCTCGACCCGGATGCTGGCGCAAACATCCCGAACCATTTCCGCCAGCCCGTTGTGGAATCGCGCTGAAATGTGGGGGACAGGTTGTCCCGTCAGGACATCCGCGATCAGGGCTTCAATTGCAGCGGATGGGTTAACCTGTCCTTCGACTTTACTCAGGACAGGCCCTTCGGCGAAGTCGAAGGGATAGATACCCGTTTCATCCGGGTCAGATAACGCTTCGAATTCGATGGCGGCCTGGGCTTCGTAGTTGACCTTTTGGCGCACCCCGGCCAGGGCGGCGGCGGCGTCGAACAGGCGTCCCATGCTGGAGGTGAGCGGGGAGTTGAGTTTGCGTTCGAGTTGGATGCGGATGGCGGTGCGGTCTTCGTAGCACAGGTCGGCGTGGGTGGGCAGGGCGTCGTCCCAGTCCAGGCCGAGGGCGTGGAGCAGGCCCAGGGCGGTGCGAGACGGGCGTCGGGTGGCCGCGTCCCCGCCTGGGAGCGGGAAATAGCCCAGGTGGGCCATCCGCCTGTAACCGGCGTAATCCGCCAGCAGGAATTCTCCACCCCAAATCGCGCCGTCGTCGCCGTAGCCGGTTCCGTCGAAGGAGACGCCGATGACTGGTTCGGAGCCGTCGAGGCGGTGTTCGGCCATCAGGGCGGCGATGTGGGCGTGATGGTGTTGAACCTTGATGATGGGCAGGTTGTCGCGTTCGGCGCGTTCAAGCGCGTAGCGTGTAGCCAGGTAGTCGGGATGCAGGTCGCAGGCGATGGCTTCGGGTTTGACGCGGAAAAGTCCCTCAAAATGGGTGATGCCCTGCTCGAACGATTGCAACGTTTCGTAATTTTCCAGGTCGCCGATGTGGTGACTGAGGAAGGCGTAGTTGCGATTGGTGAGGCAGAAGGTGTTCTTGAGGTGCGCGCCGGCGGCCAGGATGGGGGCAGACTGCCAGGGCAGGCGCACGGGGAAGGGGGCGTAGCCGCGCGAGCGTCGGACGGGGTATGGCCCCAGGTCGGGCAGGACGCGCATGACCGAGTCGTCGGTTCGGATGTGGATGTCGCGGTCGTGCATGAGGAAGGCGTCGGCCAGGCCGGAGAGTCGTTCGCGGGCTTCGACGTTGTCGGTGCAAATCGGTTCTTCCGACAGGTTGGCGCTGGTCATCACCAGCGGGTGGGGGTGGGGCGTGTCGGCAAAGAGCAGATAGTGCAGGGGCGTGTAGGGCAGCATGACGCCGAGATGCTCCTGCCCCGGCGCGACCTGGGGCGCAACGCTTGATCCGGTTCGGCGGCGCAGCAGGACGATGGGCCGCGCGGCGGATTCGAGCAGGGCGCGTTCGTCGGGGCTGACGTGGCAGTGTTGCTCGATCTGGCTCAGGTTGGGGAACATGAGCGCGAAGGGTTTGTCGACGCGCAGTTTGCGCTCGCGCAATTGGGCCACGGCCTGGGGGTTGAGCGCGTCGCAGGCCAGGTGGAATCCGCCCAGCCCTTTGACGGCCAGGATTTTGCCCTCGCGCAGCAGGCGTTGGGCGCTCAGGATGGCTTCGTCGCCGAGGGTGTAGCGTCCAATCCTGGCCTGGGTATTTTCATGCAAAGTCATCTCCAGCCAGACGCGCGGGCCGCATTCGGGACAGGCAACCGGTTGGGCGTGGAAGCGGCGGTCTGCCGGGTCGTTGTATTCGGCCTGGCAATCGGCGCACATCGGGAAGACGGCCATGGTGGTCTTGGGCCGGTCGTAGGGGATGTCTTTGATGATGGTGAAGCGCGGGCCGCAGTTGGTGCAGTTGATGAAGGGGTAGCGATGGCGGCGGTCGGCGGGGTCGAAGAGTTCGCGCAGACAGTCGGGGCAAATGCTGACATCCGGCGAGATGGGTTGGAAGGCGTCGGGGAGCGATTCGGAGTGTTCGATTTCAAAGGTCTGGTAGCCGGACGGGTCGCGCGGGCTGACTTCGACTTCGTCGAGATGGGCCAGGGGCGGGGCCTCGGCGCGCAGGCGTTGGACGAATTCGTCCAAAACGGGAGTCTCGCCCTCCAGTGCGATGTCCACCCCGGCGGAGGTGTTGCGCACCCAGCCAGTGAGTCCCAGGCCGGTGGCGAGGTTGTAGACAAAGGGTCGGAATCCGACTCCCTGGACGATGCCGGTGATGTGGATGGAGAGGGCGTTCATAAGGAATGCGGAATGATGAATGAAGAATGCAGAGTGTGGCGGGTTAGAGGAGGGCGGCGAGCAGGAAGATGATGATGAAGGTGGCAATCATGATGCCCAAAATCGTGGAATAGTTCTTGGGGGCAATCTGGTTGGCTTTGTCCATTTTTCGGATGAGCGGGAATAGCCGCCAGAAAAATGAGCCGGTTGCGAGGGCCAGGGCCAGCAGGCTGGCGCGCTGGGTGTCTAAATCGGCAAAAAGGAGGATAACTGTCAGGAGCAGCAGAAAAATCAGTTTCGCCCCGGCTACCCAATAGACCAGGTATTTGACGAAGTCGTGGATTTCCGGGTCTTGTTTTGATTTCTCCCAGGCATTAAAGACGCCGATGGCATTGGCGTATCTGGAGCCAGGCGCGAAATATAGCGCGAGGACGTTGCTTGCTTCGAGCAGGATGAAGGCAAGGATTGCGATTTGGGTGAGGGTCATGGTGGGTAATGGAGAATAGAGAATAGAGAATGGTTAATGGTGAAGTCGCCTTTGCACAGCACTTCGTAGGCGGCTTGGTAGGGGTAGCCGGGGGTTTCAATCCCCGGCGGGCCCGGGGCGGAGATGAGAGCCGGTTTGGCGGAAAAAAGATTGTCCCAATCTAATCCTGTGGGATAGTTCCTGCTTGTGGTTTTGAAAAGATAAAGTCTCCAAAGAGCAGAGAAAAGATGTTGATGACGGCGGACATAATTCCAGCGAGTAAAGGCAAATAGTGATAGGTGATATTTGTGTCCCATAGATTCCAAGAAAAGACCTCCGCAAGCTCACACACTATTTCTGGCTTTTTGACACATGGTTGTTGGAAAGTGGGAGGTAGGATGCTTCTTTGGAACGCTTCGGCTACAACGTCTTTCTGAAACATTTGTTTTTCTACGGCTATTGGAGAACTTGGAATTGATAATTGGTAAGTGAAGTTAATAATTGAATATGTGTAGAGCATTACAACAATCAAAAATGAGACTACACCAGCAGAACCTATTACGAGGAAATTGGAATTCAAAAATTTGCGATTAAGGAGTTTTTCTACCAGGTGAAGCACAAACCATGAGAATAACCCCAATACCATCCCTAAAACTATGGATGGAAACAGGACGCTAAAAATTAATATTATGTCAAAAATCATTATCCGAAATTTTTGATTCTTCAATCCGCATGAATGGCGGGTTTTGTGAATTCGATTTTTTCTTTTGCCCGACGCGATGCGAGCAGTGTCATCCTGTCATCTCCAGATCATGTAGGACATGGTGCGTCCCAACCAGACCGCCCCGAAACCAAGCACGAGATGCATGCCAGCGTTGCCCAGGGCAAAAAAGGTCTCACCGTTGCGGAGGAAATTCATGCTCTCGTTGCTGAAGGTCGAAAAGGTGGTGAAACCGCCCAAAAGGCCGACAAAAACGAGGGCGCGTGATTCCGGTGTGAATACGCCGCGCGAATCTGCCAGGTGCGAAAGAAAACCGATTAGAAAACACCCGATCATATTGACGGCAAGCGTGCCGTATGGAAAGGTTGCGCTTTTTGATAATTGCTGCGCATAGCCGCTGACCCAATATCTTAGAATCGACCCGACAAAGCCGCCAGCGCCGATAAGAAGAATTTTATCCATGCCTATTTCTTTATCTGCGCCTCAAGCCACCCCAACCACGCCTCCAACCCCTCCCCGCTGGTGCAGGACAGGTTGAATTGGGTTACGCCGGGGTTGAGGGCAGCCACGCCCTGGCTGAAGAAGTCCATGCGGAAGGGGACGTAAGGCAGCAGGTCGATTTTGTTCAGAATTAGCACGTCCGCGCCGCGATACATCGACGGGTATTTGTGCGGCTTGTCGTCGCCTTCAGGAATGGAAGCGATGATGACGTTTTTGTGGGTTCCGAGTTTGAATTCCGCCGGGCAAATCAGGTTGCCGATGTTTTCGACAATCAGCAGGTCGAGGTTGGCCAGGTTCAATTGGTCAAGCGCCGATTGCACCTGCACGGCGTCCAGATGGCAGTTGCCGCCGGTGTTGATTTGGACGGCTTCGGCCCCGGCAGCGGCGGCGCGGTCGGCGTCCAGGCTGGTGGCGATGTCACCGTTAATCATGCCGACGCGGTATTTGCCAGCCAGGGCGCGCACGGTCTGCTCGATGAGCGAAGTCTTGCCCGCGCCGGGCGAAGCCATGATGTTGATGGCAAAAATCCCGGCTGTGTCGAGGCGGGCCAGGTTCTCTTGCGCCAGTTTATCGTTGGCGGAAAGGATTTTTTCTACGATGGGAATGGTTTGGGGCATGGCAGACTCCTTGGGGGATACGCGATAATTTGATATTCGATACTGGAACCTCGATGCTCAAATATCGATTAACGAATATCGAGTATCGCTTCTCGAATAACGAATATCGAATAAGGCCCATCACGTCTCAATCTCAATCGACTCCAACCGAAACTCCTCGCCTTTCAGCACCTTCAATCTTGTGCTGTGGCAGTTCGGGCAGAGCAGGTCGCGCGAGTCGGGCTGGTAGGTTTTGTCGCAGTCGAGGCAGCGCAGTTCGGTCAGGATACGCTCGAAGTGCAGGGTCGCGCCTTTGGCGATGGTCCCGTCGCTGATGGTGTCCCAATAGAACTGGACCGAATCGTCCACCACGCTCGCCCACTGTCCGATGACGAGGCGCAGGTCGGTGATGCGTTTGGCGTTCTGGGCTTCGGCGTGGCGCAGGGCGATTTCGAGAATCGATTCGGTGACGGCGAGTTCGTGCATGATAGGTTTATTGTATAAAATAAGTCCGAATTTCCAGAGTGACAAATGTAACCTTTTGGGGCGTCAAAAGTGGTGAAAAATACGTTCCCTCACCCCCGGCCCCTCTCCCGCAGGGAGAGGGGAGAATGCGAATTTCAAAAATAATCCCCTCTCCCACCGGGAGAGGGTTAGGGTGAGGGTGGGCTTGCTTCCAGCAAATCCAGCACCTTTTGCACCGCAACCGGCACGGCGGCGGCGATTTCTGGGGTCAGTTCCTCGGTGAAATCGTAGACATGCGCCGCTTCTACGGCAACGATTTGGATGTCGTGGTCTTCGGGCAGATCGGCCCCCATGCTGCGCCCCATCTTCAGCGCTCCCTTCAACGACAGGTCATGCGCGGATGCGCTGTGGCCGTACAGCAGGTCTTCGAGCGACTCCAGGCTGAAGGTGACAACTTCGCCCTGGGCGTGCTGGCCGGTGTTGAGCGAATCGATCAGGATGACGCGCCGGTAGCCAATCATATGCTCCATCAGCGAGATTCCGGCCAGGGCCAGGCATTCGACATAAATTCCCCCCTCTCCCACCGGGAGAGGGGCTGGGGGTGAGGGGATTCTCTTTTCAACTTCCTGGGCAACGACCCAGCCAACCCCGTCGTCGCCCAGAATGGGATTACCCAGTCCGATGATCAGTGTTTTGTTCATGGTTGTCGTTACTCGATGATCGATATTTGATACTCGATATTCGTTACTCGAAAACGCGATGCTCGAATAACGAATATCGAATATCTATTCTCTGCTCTCGAATCCCTAATCCACAAACTGCTTGACCACATCAATCACTTCCCCATCCGGGTTGCGCAGGGTGATTTCGAGTGGCATTTGACCGGGCAGAGAGTGGGTGGCGCAGCCGAAGCACGGGTCGTAGATGCGGAAGGCCATCTCGACCATGTTGAGCAGTCCCTCGTTGACCACGCCGCCCTTGATCAGGTTGCGGGCGGCTTTGTTGGTCGACATTTGAATAGGGGCGTAGTTGTTGGTGGTGCCAACAATCAGGTTGACTTTGGTCAGGATGCCGCGCTCGTCGGTGACGTAGTGATGCGTCAGCGTGCCGCGCGGGGCTTCCACAATGCCCACGCCCTCGGTCGGGACCTCGGTTGGGACTTTGTGAACGTTCGGCGAGGTGATTTCGGGGTCGGTTGCCAGTTCCACCCAGTGCTCGGCGGCGTAGAGCAGTTCCACCAGGCGCGCCCAGTGCGTCACCAGCCGCTGGTGGACGGGTTTGCCGCCCAGGGTGGCGTATAACTCCTCGTAGGCTTCCTGCGCCCGGGGGGTGGCCATGCCGTCGGATGCGTTCAGGCGCGAGAGCGGGCTGGCGACGTAAACGCCGGAGTCCTTGCCATCGGTGAAGCCCTTCCAGCCGACGTTTTTAAGATACGGGAATTTGAGATAGGTCCACGGTTCAACGCGCTCGGCAATGTGCTGGACGTATTCGTGCGGGGCGTATTTGCAGAATTCCTTCCCGTCCGGGTCTACCACGCGCACTTTGCCGTCGTAGAAGTTGACCTTATTGTTCTCGTCCACCAGGCCCATGTAGTAAGTTTTGTGCGTATACACATCGCCGACAATCAAGTCGAGATAGGTTTTGTTGGCAAGCACAATGTCTTTGAAAGCCTGAATGCTGAACTGGGCGAAGTCGATGGCCCAGCGGCCCATTTTTTCAATTTCGACGCGCTCTGCCTCCGATAAAATCTTGGTGATGCCGCCGGGGATGCTGCTGGCCGGGTGGACTTTGCGCCCGCCGATGATTTCAACCGTCTCGTGGCCGTACTTGCGCATCTGGATGACCTTGCTGCCAATCTCCAGCCCAACCTTGCGGATGACGCCCAGAATGTTGCGCTCGGCAACCGGCGCATCTGGCCCGACGATGAAATCGGGCCCGGCCAGGGCGTAGAAGTGGGTGGTGTGATCGGTGGCGTAGAAGGCCATGTAGAGCAGTTCGCGCAGCATTTTGGCGGTACGGGGTGGATTCACTTTGTAGACGGCATCAGCAGCCTTAACGGCGGCCATGTGATGCGCTTCCGGGCATACGCCGCAGATGCGATTGGTCAGCAGTGGCATTTCCTCCACCGGGCGTCCGACGCAGAAGCGCTCAAAGCCGCGCAGTTCGGGAATCTGGAAATAGGAATTGGCGACATCGCCTTTTTCATCGAGGAAAATGTCGATTTTGCCGTGACCTTCCAGGCGGGTGATGGGGTCGATACTTATTCGTTGCATGGTCATAATTGCCTCCTGTAGGGGCGTAAGGGCGCAGCATTGCTGCCGCCCCTACATCACCCTTATCCTTTTTTCCAGGCGCTTGTGCTGGCGCGCAAGACAGAATCGGCCAGGTTGAAGCGGTAGAATTGCCCGGTTGGGTCGGGGATGCCGTCGAGGATGCGTTCGATTTCCTCCGGCTCGGTCGCGTCGATAACGGAGGCAAAAGCCGAAACCAGGCGCGAGCCGTAATCGAGTACGCCTTCTGCCGGGCCGTAGCAGCCAATGCACTGCGCCCCAACGGTTGGACAGCGGGCATTGCAACCAGAGCGGGTGGCCGGGCCGTTGCAGGGCACGCCCTGCTCGAGGATGCACAGTTCCGGGTCGAGTGGCGCGACTTCCTGAATACGATGGAAGGCGGTGATGTATTTCTGATTGCGCGCGCGTTTGCACTCGTCGCACACGGTTGAGTTTCCGGCTCCGATGACTGAGCCTTTGGGCGGCAGTTCGGCCTTGCCCTGCAAAACCTGAATGACCAGATCGATGACCGCCGCAATCTGGTGGCTTTCAGGCGGGCAGCCCGGCATGTAGTAGTCCACGTCCACAACCTGGGCCAGGGTTTTCAGTATCGGCTTCATGGTTGGCAGGGTCAGTTCGCCTTCTGGAACCTGGTAAACGGGCTGAGGGTGGATGTTATCTGGGTTTTCGGTTGAGATGGTATGAAAAGCGGTAGCGAAGATTTCAGACATCGGGGAAAGATTTGCCAGCCCAGGCACGCAGCCCTCGGTGGCGCACGAGCCAAACGCAACCAGAATTTGCGATTTTCGGCGCAACAGGTGGGCCAGATGCTCGTTTTCGTCTGTGCGAATGCCGCCGTTCCACAGGGTGAGCAGGATGGAGCCGTCTTCCATTTCTTCGACATCTTTATATTTGGCGTCCATCGCCACCGGCCAGAAGACCGGTTCAAAATTGGCGTCTACATCCAGAATTTTCTCGCCAATGTTCAGGACGGCGATTTCACAGCCGCCGCATGATGCGGCCCAGTACATGGCGAATTTTGGCTTGCTCATGCGCTCACCTCCAGGGCAGGTTCGGGTTGGTGTTCTTCGTGTCCGTTCCACTGCGGCCATTTGAGCGGCCCCAAAGCGCGGACTTCTTCAACGAATTTTGTGATTTCTTCGGCCAGGTGCACGCCTTCTGCCGCGCTGGCCCAAACCAGTTTCAGCCGCCCTGGTTCGATGCCCAGCCCGGCCAGGGTGCGGCGCAAGAGCAGGAAGCGGCGCAGGGCCTTGTAGTTTTGATCGATGTAATGACAATCGCCAGGGTGACAGCCACTAATCATGACCGCATCGGCCCCGCGCGCGAAGGCTCTGGTGACAAAAGTCGGGTCGAGGCGTCCAGAACACATCAGGCGCACCAGGCGCACATTGGGCGGATATTTTACGCGTCCAATGCCGGCAGAATCGGCGGCGCGGTAACTGCACCAGTTGCAGGTAAAACCAAGGATGGTGGGTTCAAACGTTTCGCTCATGGTGTCCTCCTCCTAGACCGCCATCAACAGGCCGTCAATTTGGGCCAGCACTTGTTCGTTCGAGAAGCCCGTGCCGCTGATTGCGCCTGCCGGGCAGGCTGCCACGCAGGTTCCGCAGCCCTGGCACAGGGCCGGGTTAATGCGGGTGACGGCCAGGTCATCCAGGAAGGAAATGGCGTTGAACGGGCACATGTTATTGCAGATTTTGCAGCCGGAGCATGTTTCTTCATCCACAGTGGCGCGGACGGGTTCGAGCGCGACTTCTTTTTGCAGGATTTTATCGAGCACTTTGGCCGCTGCCGCCGCGCCCTGAGCAACCGAACTGGGGATGTCTTTCGGGCCGCTGGCGCAACCGGCGATATAAACGCCGTCGGTCATGGTGGCAACCGGATCGAGTTTGGGGTGCTTCTCGATGTACCAGTCATCAGAAGAACAGGAGATGCCGAAGAGTTTGGCGGTCTCTTTTGCGTCGTGGCGCGCTTCCATGCCATTCGACAGGACGACCATATCGACCGGGATGCGGCGCTGTTTGCCTGCGAAGGTATCCTCGACCTGAATAATGAGTTTGCCCTCTTCGTGCGGTTCGCGGGCCGCATCGCTTACTTCGGCTACTTTGCCGCGCACCATCAAAGTGCCTTCTTCAAGCACTTTTTGGTAGAACTCATCGTAGGCCTTGGCCGCCGTGCGCATATCGATGTAGAACTCGTACACGGTGGCATTGGTGCGCTCTTTCACCAGATGGGCAAATTTCAGGCTTTGCATACAGCAGATGGTTGAGCAGTAATTGTTGAAGTTACGGTCGCGCGAGCCAACGCAGTGGATGATGCCAACCGTTTCAGGCACGGTTTTGCCATCGCGCAACACGATGTTGCCATTGGTCGGGCCGCCGGCGTTGCTCAATCGCTCAAATTCCAGGCTGTTGAAGACGTTTTCGAGCCGCCCGTAACCGTAGTTGGTCACTTTGCGGGCATCGAACAGGTCGTAGCCGGTTGCCAGGATGATGTTGCCGACCTCGATGTTGAGCATTTCATCTTCCTGCTCGAAAGCAATTGCGTTGGTGGGGCAGAATTTTTCGCAGGCTTTGCAGGTTCCCTTCAGGTAATAGGTGCAGTTTTCGCGGTCGATGACCGGGTAATTGGGGACGGCCTGCGCAAATGGGGTGTAAACCACCTTGCGGTAGCCCAGCCCGGCTTCATATTCGTCGTCGATGACTTTTGCCGGACATTTCTCAACACAGATGCCGCAACCGGTGCATAATTCTTCATTGATGCTGCGGGCTTTTTTGCGAATGCTGACCGAGAAGTTGCCGACATACCCGCTGACGCTTTCGACCTCGCTCCAGGTCAGCAGGGTGATGTTGGGGTGGTTGCCCGCCTCGACCATTCGCGGGGTCAGGATACAGGCCGAACAGTCGAGGGTCGGGAAGGTTTTGTCGAACTGGGCCATGTGTCCGCCGATGGACGGTTCGCGCTCCACCAGGTAGACGTGGAATCCACCGTTGGCGATATCGAGCGCGGCCTGAATGCCGGCAATTCCGCCACCGACCACGAGTGTATCGGGGTGAATCGGGACTTTGAGTTCTTGCAGCGGTTCATGGTATAGAACGCGATGTACGCCGCCAGAAACAATCGCTTTCGATTTATCGGTTGCGGCGGCTTTGTCGGTATGTACCCACGAAACCTGCTCGCGAATGGAAACCAGTTCGCACATATAGGGGTTCAGCCCGGCGTTTTGGGTTGCGGTGCGGAAGGTTTTTTCGTGCAGGTGCGGCGAGCAGGCCGCTACCACCACGCTATCCAGCCCCAATTCTTTGATGTCTTTTTCGATGAGTTCCTGCCCGAGGCTCGAACACATGAACTTGTAATCGCGGGCAACCGCTACGCCTTTATCGGCCAGTTGCTTGCCCGCCCACTGGGCCACATCTTCTACGTCTACTTTTCCGGCGATGTTCGAGCCGCAATGGCAGACGTAAACGCCGATTTTTTCCGGTTTCTTGGGGGGAATTTTCTCTTCGGCGCTCATGCTTTAACCTCCTGCTTTTGATTGGGGTCATTTTTCAGGCGTCGCTTGGGCATTGGCAGGCCTTCTTTTTTCTTGATCTTCTTTTCTGGTTCGGCGAGCGGTAATTCGACGCCAATACGCGCAAGGGCTTTTTTGGCGCTGACCATTTCAAGCCCAAATCCGAGTTCTTTCGGCTCGAGGCCAAAGGCCAGGCCCATTAACTGGGTGAAGAAGACAATTGGCATCTGGTAGTTGGTGCCAAAGTGACGATTGGTTTCAGCCTGGTAAGCATCCAGATTCATCTGGCACATCGGGCAGACGGTGGTCATAATGTCGGCTTTGCCATCTGCCGAGGCGACCAGGCGGCGGATGAGTTCGTAAGCAGTCTCTGGGCCGATTTGGGTCATGTGTCCGCCGCAGCAGGTGGTTTTAAGCGGGAAGTCGATGACTTCGGCGCCCAGGGCTTTGAGAATTTCGTCCAGTTCGGTGGGGTGCTCGTGGTCTGACCATCGGTGGTAGTAATCGGGGCGTGGAACCATGCAACCGAGGTAGGGCGCAACGCGCAGCCCGGTGAGTGGGCGAACCACTTTGCTTTTGATGGTCTCCAGGCCAACGTCATAGACCAGCACTTCGAGCAGGTGCCGAATTTCGAGGGTGCCAGGTTCGTAGTGCAATCCGCCAGCGGCCAGGGCTTCGTTTACTTTTTGTCCGAGGGCGGGGCGTTCTTCCATGTAGTAATCGGCTTTGGAAAGGTTGAGGTAACAGGCCGAGCAGGGGGCAACGACGGTGCGGGTTGTGCTGGCTTGTTGGGAGGCAATGGCCAGGTTGCGGGCGATTAAGGAATAAGCCGGGATGAGGTTGATGCCCATGTATTCTGTTGCGCCGCAACAGTTCCAGTCGTCCACTTCGCGCAGTTCCATTTCGACGATGTCTTTGATGGCAATCAGTGAATCGTGGTAGGCCCTGGCGGAAGATTCCATCGAGCATCCGGGGTAAAGAATGTATTCGTTCATTCTGTCAACTCCAGGGTTTTGGCTTTATCGAGAATAGCGCTGAGTTGCTGCATGTTTTTGATGCGGGTGGGGGTGATGCTGATTCGTTTTCTGCTGATCATGCCCAGGCCCATGCCGCTCATGCCAGGCAGGCGCAAGGGTTGGTGTTTGAGATAGTAGCGTGTTGCCAGCCCAAATTCAAAACTGCGCCCGTATTCCTCCACATAATCGACAAATGTTTTGGAAAATTCGGGCGCAGCAGCGTCTTTGTATTGTTTGGCTTTGATGGCCATGCCTTTGAGGGTGTACATTACATCGGCAATATGCACATTTTGCGGACAGCGCACCACGCAGTGATAGCAGGATACGCAGATCCAGGGTGTGTTGCTTTGGAGGACTTCCTGCCTCATCCCGGCCCTGAGCATGGCAAAAATCATGCGCGGGGTGTGATCCATATCGTTGGCAGGCGGGCAGGAACCGCCGCAAGTGCCGCACTGGATGCACATTTCAAGTCTGGATACGCCTGCGGTTGCGACGCTGACCTCGTGCAGCAAGGTTAAATCTTCCTGCTTTTTAAGGCCGGCGCCCTGTTTGGGGACAGTGGCTTGGGGCATAGTTCCTCCGTTCTAGGTTGTAAGTAATGGGCTTATGTATTAGATTTTCTTATGATTTTTTCATATATCTTATAGAATACATGATAATTAGGCCTGTTTTTTAGTACAGAATGTCATGCTGTACTGTGACAAAAGTCACTAAAAATGCTGAAGTTTGCAAGGCTTGTATTTTATACCCGTCCCGGTCACAAATTGCGCTTTTCACAAGAGCATAAAAGCGCAATTTGTGACCACGGGCATTATATGTTGGAAAAATTTGTAACTGCCTACGAATATTAGTTCGTAGAGCGACATTTATGTCGCCTGAAAGCAAATTGTCAACTGTCTTACTCCAAACGCGACTTGAAAGTCGCGCTACGGTAGGCAGTTATTTTTATTTTACAAAAACATACCATAACTGTAAAACGTGAATTTTGATTTCAGTACAAGATTGAAACGACAAATATCGGTATCGGATGTATAATGATGACATTATCCGATACCGATACTTGAGGAAAAATGCTCGAATCACGCCTGCTGGAACGCCTGGATGCAAAAAAACGCCAGTTAGACGCGCTGCGGCCCCTGCCCGTTGCGGTGATTAATCGTTTAAAAGACCAAATTCTGGTGGAGTGGATTTACAATTCGAATGCCATCGAAGGCAGTACCATCACCTTGCATGAAACCAAACTTATCCTTGAAACCGGCCTAACCATTGGCGGCAAGAGCCTGCGCGAACATTTTGAAGTGATCAATCACCGTGATGCCATTGAATATGTTGAATCGCTGGTAAATTCAAGTGAGCCGCTCAGCGCGTTTCATGTGCGACAGATTCATAAACTGGTTCTCACGCGCATTGATGACGACTCTGCCGGGCGTTATCGCCAAACGCAAGTACGCATTGCCGGAGCCGCACACACACCGCCTGAATCCTGGCTGGTGCCGCAAGAAATGGAAGATTGGGCCAACTGGCTCGAGGAAAACCAAGCCCTGCATCCGGCTGAGTTGGCAGCCCTGGCGCATCACCGCCTGGTTGCCATTCATCCATTTGTCGATGGCAATGGACGCACGGCGCGCTTGGTGATGAACCTGTTGCTTATGCGTCAGGGATACCCGCCGACGGTTATCCTGCGCGCCAATCGCCGCCAGTATTACCGCGTGCTGGCCCAGGCAGATGCCGGTCAAGTCAAGTCGCTGGTAAATTTCGTTGGCCGCGCCCTCGAACGCAGCCTGACCCTTTACTTGCAAGCTTGTACCCCGCAGATTTTCCCACCAGACGAGAGCGAAACCTGGATTCCCTTGCGCGAAGCCGCGCCAGGAAGCCCCTATAGCCAGGAATATCTCAGCCTGTTGGCCCGCATGGGCCGCATCGAAGCCGTAAAGCGCGGCAAGGTTTGGTATACCACCCGGCAGGCTGTTCAACGCTATCAGCAATCCATCGAGGTCTAACCATGAGCCATCCGCTTGAATCCATCCAGAACCAATTGGCCCAAATCGAAGCCGAAGAAAATGTGACAATTTTCTACGCTTGCGAGAGCGGCAGCCGCGCCTGGGGTTTTCCTTCTGCCGATAGCGATTACGATATCCGCTTCCTGTATGTGCATCCTACCGACTGGTATCTTTCGGTGGACGAAAAGCGGGATGTCATCGAGCGGCCCCTGACCCCCGAAAACTTCGACATCGGCGGCTGGGATATTCGCAAAGCCCTGCGCCTGTTCCGCAAATCCAACCCGCCATTGCTCGAGTGGCTCGGTTCGCCGATTGTTTACAAAGAGCAGACCGATATTGCCGCCCGAATGCGCAAACTGGCTGAAAGTTATTACTCGCCGCTGGCCTGCATCCATCACTACCTGCACATGGCCCAGGGCAATTTTCGCGAGTATCTGAAAGGCGAGCGCGTTCGCACCAAGAAGTATTTTTATGTTTTGCGCCCCATTCTTGCAATCCAGTGGCTCGAAAAAGGCTACGGGGTTACACCGACGGCATTTGGAACATTGGTCGAGCGGATGGTGACAGAACCGGCGCTATTGGATGCCATCCAGACCTTGATCGAGCAAAAACGCCAGGGTGCGGAATTGGATGAAGGCCCGCGTATTCCGGCTATAAGTGAATTCATCGAAACCGAACTGGCGCGGCTGGAGCAGGGCATCAGCGCCCTACCCAACCATCCGCCTACCAGCGAACTGGACGCGCTCTTCCGCTATGTCCTGAAAGCGGTCTGATGGAGGCGGTTCCAGCCCATAAAAGATGCCTGCGAAGGTGCCTTCTCAATATTTCGGGGTAATTGCTGTCTATGGTGGTTTCGATACGGCGACGAAAGAGCATCGCCGCCTACTCAACCACCGATTATTGAGAAGATACCTGCGAAACATTGATTCGCAACCTGCTGCTAAAATTTACCCCATGACCACCAACCTCCCCCGCAAACCACTTGGCATCAAAAGTTACGGCAGCATTGCTCATCTGCCCGGCAGCCGCATTGGACCTGGCGACCACAAGTGCCACGAAGGACAAAAGCGCATCGCCACCGAAAAAGCCCGTGACCACTTCGACCAAATCATCGTCCAGGAAAAGTTGGATGGTTCGAATGTAGGCGTTGCCCGCTTAAATGGCGAAATCTATGCCCTGACTCGCGCTGGCTATCTGGCGTCTACTTCGCCCTGGGAGCAACACCATCACTTCCAAGCCTGGGCCGAGAAAAACAAAAACCGTTTTCTGGCAACCTTGCGCGATGGTGAACGTCTGTGCGGCGAGTGGCTCATGCAGGCGCATGGCACGCGCTACAACCTCAAACACGAGCCTTTTGTGGCCTTTGATTTGATGACAGGTTCCGCTCGCATGATTTATGACGAATTTCTTGAGCGGATTCAACCTGGTGAGTTCATTTCCCCGCACTTGCTTCACCGGGGCCTGCCCCTGACCATCGAATCTGCTCTGGCCCTGTTGAATACCTACGGCTTTCACGGCGCGCTCGACCCTGTCGAGGGCGCAATCTGGCGGGTGGAACGTAACGAACTCATCCGCCCCGGCGGAAAGGAGCGCCGCTGGCAGGTAGATTTTCTCGCCAAATACGTCCGCCCCGATAAAGCCGATGGCTGTTACCTGCCCGAAATCTCAGGCCAGGCACCAGTCTATCAATGGACAGCCGGCTGATGATTAATGATATTCAGGATGGGTTGGGCTTGCGTGCCGACCCGCGCGTATACAATTGCCAGAATTGAATGATCACAAGGACAACATGTTTAATTTTCCCACACCGAAACAAACCTTTACCACCAACTTTATCTGCCAGGCTTGCGGGCACGAGTTTCGCCGCGAGTTGAAGCGGATTTATGTGCATGTCCCCGCCATTACTGATGAAAAAAAAGGCGGTCACAGCCCTTACATTATCCCGGAGCGTATCGCCTGCCCAAAATGCCAGGCGATTGACCAATATGAACTTGGCAGCCAAACGAAAGGCAATCTGAGTTTGGCATTGATAGCCGCGATGATTAATGGGGGTGATCTGGCGCCGGGTCATGTCATCAAACTGGTGACATTCAGCCTGTATGATGGCACGCCGATGCACCCGCTGGATGCCATCGAGTTTTACCGCGCAAAGGTAGAGAAAAACCCATCTGACTTATTGACGCGCATGCGCTATGGAAATACGATGCGTTCCATTGGCTGGCTGGATCATGCTGAAGAGCAGTACCAGGCCGTATTGGCGGCCACCCCTGATAATTTAGAAGCCTGGTTGAGCATGGCGTCTCTGCACATGGCGCGCAAACATGCCGCAAAGGCCAAAAAAGCGCTGATGGAAATCGTAAAACGCGCGCCACAGAGCAAAAACCCGCAGTGGCAGGAATACCTGTCGCAGTCGCAAGCCTACCTGAATGGTATCTGGCCGATGGAAGACCTGACTCCCGACAGTCTGTTGTTGCACGCTCAGGTCACGCCGAAAAAATCACAACGCAAGAAGCGGCGGTGAACGATGACCCGTCACCGCCACCGCTCTAAAAATATGCGCCCGGCCCAGCCAGGCGGCTACCCATCCCCCGAAGAACGCGCCCGCATCATCGAACGCCGCCGCAAACTTTCAATGGACGTTATTCACTTGCTCGTGCGCGAACTTCCAGGCGACCACCCGGCTTATCGTCAACTCATCGCGCAATATGGCGTGCAGGAAGTCTCCAGGGCTTTAGAGCAATACCAGACATCGGCCCGCGAGCACGATACCCTGCTCGACACACCCTATTCCTATCGCAAATACCGCCAGGCTTTTGCCCTTTTCGGCGGTCAGCGTCCCTACCTGCCTCGCGCCACATACCTTAACCTGCAAATGGAATTCATGAAACTATTTGCCCCGCGAACCATGCTGGCCGCGCCGCCCTACGCGCCGCCCAGCCCGCGCGAAAGTGAACTCTACAGCCTGATTCTGTCTGAACACGACGACTGGAAGGACATTACCCCATCGGCCATTCCCCCGCGTCCGCGCGAAATCCCCGCCCCCAAACTGGACTACCCCGTCGAACTCCATCCGCTATTTGAAGTTGGCCCGTATATCAGTCCCCAACAGGCCGCCCTGCTCGCCCATCCGCCCGAAGGCTGGCGCGCGCACCTGTCCGAACTCACCCGCATCATTTTCGCCCCCGACCTGCTCAACGGCTGGCCCGGCGACCCCTCCGCCTGGGCACCCCTGCACGCCCTCAATGTCCTTGCTCCCCTGCGCGCCGCCGAAACCGCCCCGCTCCTGCTCAAACTGATGGACAACCCTGACGATTGGCTCTCCGACCTGCTGCCCCGCGTCTGGCAGCGCACCGGTTCAAGCGTTAGCCCCTTGTTGTGGGCAATCATTGACCAGCCGCTTTATTCGGAAGAAAAACGTGCTCAAGCCGTTTTCGGGCTGGAAAAACTCGCCCTCAGCCAGACCCTCAACCGGTCTACCGTTATCGAGGGCCTGGTACAACGCCTCGAAGCCCTGCGCGGCGACACCCCCAGCCTGAACGCCTACTTCATCACCACCTTGCAAAAACTCCAGGCCAGCCAGGCCGAGCCGCTCATCCAAAAAATGTTTCAAAAAGGCTGGGTCAACCACCAAATTGTCAGGGCTGGCGAATTGGGCTAAGGCGGCCTGATTGCTTTTGGACAGGGCTTGCTGGTATAGATGTTAAGAAAATGAATTTTACATATCGGCCCTTCGACTACGCTGAAGAACGCTCCGCTCAGGGCCTGCGTGTCAAAATAATTACCTTAATATCTATA
>DAOUML010000342.1:0-23342 GCA_034411635.1 Anaerolineales bacterium | reverse complement strand
AGTCCGTACTCCCCCACCGCAAAGTGGTGCAGTATGGGCGAATACCGGTGGCGCACTTTGGGTGAATATCCCTGGTGCATTCCGGGCGACTATTGACAGCCGGGCGTTTCGTTTGGTGGCGGGGACGCTGGCGGCTGGGTTGGGGTAGGGCTTGGCGGGAATGGGAATTCACATGCGCTCAACCCCAATCCCAGGGACAGGGACAGGGACAGCACGAGCAAGATAACCAGCATATCCCACTTGCCGCGCGATTTTTTGCGCCCGTAGGCCAGGGCCAAAAGCGCCAGCGGGCCAAGTAATGCGCCGGTTGGGTCTATCGGGGTGTAGGGGTTGTTCTGATTCGGGCGGGCGTCGCGGGTTAGGAAGCGCCCGGTGGCGGGGTCATAGTATTGGCCGTTGCCGACCCTTCGTTACACTCAGGGCAGGCTCCAATCAGGCCGGTGGCGGCATCCATGATACCGCCGAAATAACCTTGCGTAAAGCGGCCTGTTCCGTATGTCTCTAACGTATCACCCCAAGGAGTGTAGGAGGCGGCAAAGGTGATTTCAGCATTAACATCTACCAGTTGGCGCGGGGTGTTGGAGCCGTCGGGCAGGGAGTAGTGTCTCGACAATCTCGACAACCGGGCGTCGGTGAGTTCGCCGATGGGGCCGAGTCCGTAGAGGTAGAAAATAATATTGCTGGCGGCATTAGCCGAAAGGACGCGGCCGTTGTCGAGTTCAATAAAAGCTAAATCTATGGTTTCCAGATAGGATCAAAATAGTATTTCGGGGGCTGCATTCGTGATTTTGGTGTGATAAATATGATACTACCATCGTCTATATCCAATTGCACAAGACGACAAACATAGATAGAGTCATAGCTTGCTGCGAATACAATATGTTTCAAGTCAGGGGACCATGACATGCCTCCCTTTGTGCGGTCACTACAACCGACGCCGAGATTTCGATTATATCCATCATTCGTTGGCGGAAAAAATACCCATTGTAGATTTGAACCATCCGCATCAATTAACGCGATACCAAACAATGGCCTATTGGGCTCGTTAACCGTTTTGTAGAATACAATCTTTTTACCGTCAGGTGACCAGGTTGGGTAAATTCCTGCGGCCAAAATTCGTTTGTTCTTTCCGTCAGGGTCAAGTAGAAATAAAGTCCCCTCGTTTCTCATATCTGATACGGCCAATTTCATTTCATCCTTTGGCGACCAGTCAACCCAAAGACCGGCATAATACACATCAGAATAAATTATTGTGCACGAACCGGATATCAAAGAAAATACACATATCGCAGAGCCTCTATCAGGGCCTTCTTCTCCTGTTGCATTTTCATAAACATAAGATATCGCTAATCTGTCCATGTTTGGCGACCAGCTAATTTTTTCAATCTGGCATTCGGTATGTTGGTCACAGATTGTGTATTTTTCCAAAACAGGTAACCGGCATGTTTTGTCGTTATCCGGTAGCACACATCGATCAAACAAGAGATGCGCATCAAGCATACATATTTCCCCCCTATTATTGCATTCAACCGCTACTTTTTCTCCATCAAGTGACCAGGCCGGGGGGGAAAGCGCATTGTCAAATATCAAGTTAGACGAACACCCATCTGCGTCTTGAATATGTAAATTTCCTCCTTCTCGATACATGATGTATCCTGACGATAAAGAATTCTTGCATTCTTCAGTAGACTCAGACAAGGTCATTGTTAAAGTTGGTGGCGTTATTCCAAGATTAAAACTTGGTTGGTTGGGTTGCTCTATCGGCCTGACGGAAAGATAACCAATTATAAATAGGGCCGTTATCAAAATAAAACCGCCCAGATTGCGTTGATTTTTTGAAAGTGAATGATATTTCTTCTTCATGATATTTCTTTTTCACCTCTAATAGCGGGGGCGAATCTTAATGATTGATATTCTGCCAATCCATTGGTTGTTAGTATCGTCAATTGACCGAGGTTGTGAGTTATCTCCTAAAAAAGGACCACTGTGTTCATAAATATATGGTTTCTGAACACCATTTCCTGTTTTTTTGTACAGATAATCTGTCTCTTCAGAAATGCCACCAATAATAGTCGCATGACCCCAATCTTGAAATATCTCAGAATCCCAATAGAAAACAATGTCTCCCGGGAGTATGTTTTCCTTGTTTGATTGCAAGAAGCTTGACCATTGTTCATTGTCCCTAAGTATTACATGCCTTAGAAGACCTTCTATCTTGGGGTTGTGAAAAGTAACGGTCATGAATCTTGCACTTAAGAATTTATACAGTTCTGGTGTATTGACCCAAGGCCCCCATCCCAAGGCTGATTTCCATTCATCAGTTTCTAATAGTCCTCCCTTATTTAAGGCGCGCGACACAAAATTTGTACAGTTCAATTCAAAAGCATTTTCTAAATCGCTCCAATTTGATTCCGCAAATTCAACAGCGCTCCGCCAATCATAATAACCGTCCTTAAAATAGCCTGAAGGCGTCGGCGTGGGAGTATCAGGGCAGGGCGGTTCTGGCGTCCCTGTCGGCGGCGGAGGGGTTGGGGTGCCACCGCCCGGGTCGTTGCCGCTGCCAGGCGTTTGGGTTGGCAGCGGGGACGCTGGCGGCTGGGTTGGGGTAGGGCTTGGCGGGAATGGGAATTTGCATGCGCTCAACCCCACCCCCAGGGACACGGACAGCACGAGCAAGATAACCAGCACATCCCTCTTGCCGCGTGATTTCTTGCGTCCGTAGGCCAGGGCCAAAAGTGCCAGCGGGCCGAGCAGCGCGGAGGTTGGGTCGATGGGGGTGTAGGGGTTGTTCTGGCCCGGGCGGGCGTCTCTGGTTAAGAATCTGCCGGTGGATGGGTCATAATACTGGCCGTTGCCGACATAGATTAGCCCGGTGGCAATATCCATCATACCACCGAAGTAACCCTGGGTGAAATTGCCGATTCCGAAGGTTTCGAGCGTATCACCCCAGGGGGTGTAGGAGGCGGCAAAGGTGACTTCGCCGTTGGCATCGACCAGTTGGCGCGGGGTGTTGCTGCCGTCGGGCAGGGAGTAGTTCCAGGCGTCGGTCAGTTCGCCGATGGGGCCGAGTCCGTACAGGTAGAAGGTGACGTTCCCGGCGGCATTAGCCGAAAGAACGCGGCCGCCATCAAGTACGTACTGTGTAGTCAGGCCGGCGGCGGTCATTTGCAGGCGGTTGCCGAGGCCATCGTAAAGCATTTCGGCCTGGGTTTGCCAGGAATTGGTGTAGGTCTCGACCTTGAGCAGGAATCCGGCGGTATTGTAGGTGTATCGTTTTGCGCCGTTGGCTGGACCCGAACTATCAGGGGATGTTTCCACCAAACTGCCGTTGCCGTCGTAGGTGTAGTGCCAAACTTGTCCTGAGCCTGTCGAAGGGGCGGTTGAACCTTTGGTGGCGGTGGTCAACTGGTTGGCGGCATCATATTGGTAACTGGTCACGGTTGATTGGCCGTTGATTGTCGCGCTGTATTCGAGCACGTTGCCGGCGGCGTCGTAGGTGTAGTGGAAGGCAATCCCGTTGCTGTAGGTGGCGCTGGTCAGGCGGCGCAGGGGGTCGTAGGTGTAGTCGATGGTGACGACGCTCTCGCCCGTCCCGCCCGGCAGGGTGACGCTGGCGCTTTCGCAGCCGGGGATTGGGCAGGTATTCGTTTCTGCACTCCAGAACTGGACGCCGTCGTAATCGGCGCGGAAGCGGTATTCGCCCAGCGGTAGGGTAAAGGTGACTTGGCCGCTGGCGTCCGTCGTGCCGGAGTAGCCGCTGTAGGTGGAATCCGTGAAGGCGTAGACGCGCAGGCCGGGGTAGGGTTTTATTTTTTTGCCAATGAGAACATGATACCTATCCATATATGTCTATTCAAGTGTCTAATATCACATGCTGGCATGACATTAGACCTGTCTAAACAGGTGTCGAGAAAACGTATGCCGGTCTTGGGCATTGCAGGAGAGTACCATCTCTTATCCCCTGTTTTGGAACCGCAGGCCTCACGGATACTACCCGTGCGCTCTCCCCGGCTTTTACCACCCAACCGGCAAAACACGCAAAAACAGGCAATTTTGCCGATTTTTTCGGCAAAATTGCCTGTTTTGTACTACAAACCTTGGTGGGCGCGGAGGGACTCGAACCCACGACCTCACGGATGTGAACCGTGCGCTCTAACCAGCTGAGCTACGCGCCCATTTTGTGTGCGGCCCGTATTATAAGGCAGGTTACCGCCTTTGACAAGGCGCACCGAAATTCAGAATTCCGGCAACAATTCCAAATTTCGACCTTTCAGGCCGCTTCAGCGGCTTTCGTAAAAATAGCCCGGATATTCATGTCCGGGCGGGTCAATCCGGGTGAATCTCCCAAAGGTTTTCGGCGCAATCGATGTGATGATTCGGCTGCCTGGCCCGAGACACGATGAAGCCTTCAGGACGGTTTCAAGCCAAAACGAGAATTGCTGACATTCGTGTCCGGGTCGGTCTTCAGGACGGGTATAATTTAATCAACGGTTCACACGGAAGAGAGGCCTATTATGTCTTTTGAACTTGTACGCTACTCCCAGCGCAATCCCCAATGGCGCGAGAAAAAACTCGGCAACAGCAGCCTGACCATCGGCCACTCCGGTTGCGCCATCACCAGTATCGCCATGCTCCTGCGTGGACACGGCTACGCCGAAGACCCCGAAACCCTCAACGAAAAAATGAGACGTTCCGGCGGGTTCATGGGCGCGTCTGTCGTTTGGGGCGCGCTCGCAGGTTTATACCCCAGAGCGGTTTTCAAAAACACCGTCATCTGCCGCGATAGCGACGCCCCCATCGCCCAAATCACCACTTCCATTCAGGCCGGCCAGCCGGTTTTGCTCGAAGTCGATTACTCGCCCCAGGCCGGGTTGCAAACCCACTGGGTGGTGGCCTACCAACGGCAGGGACAGGATTTTCTCATCCTCGACCCCTACCCCCACCCCACCGAAGATACACTCGAAGTCTCGCTCATGCAGCGCTTTGCGCACGGAAAATCCCTGCAACGCGCCATCACCGCCGCCGTTTTCTATCAAGTCCAGCCCGCCAACTACACCCCGCCCCCGCCCGCGCCGCTTGAACCAGGCGCTTACTACATCCAGGTTGTTGGCGGATTGGGCGCTCCCGGCCTGCGCCTGCGCGCCCAACCCACCACCGCATCAGACACAGTCGGCTTTCTAGCCTCCGGCACCGTCCTGCGCGTTCTCGAACCTGAAAGCGTTGCCCGCCCCAAAATTGGCGTCTTCAACCAGTGGATTCACGTCCGCGACCCCGAAGCGCGTCAGGGATACGTCGCCGCCTGGTATGTCGAACCGGGCCCGGTTTCCCCGCCGCACCAGCCCGAACCGCCCACCCCCGAACCGCCGGCCCCGCCGCCGCCCGCACCCGATACCCCCATTCAGCGTGTCAAACCCTCCGTCGGGGATGGATTGGAGCAGGTCGCTCTCGCGGCTGCTCCCGCCAGTCAACTGACTCCTCAACCCGAAAGCAACTCCCCCACCCACCGATTGGTAGCCAATATCTACAACCGCTACGGCGGACTGCTCGAAGCCCTCTCCCAGGCCCTCGGCATTGAACCGGCGGTCGCCGTCGCTACCCTGGCCGTCGAATCGGGCGGACAAGCCTTCGCCGCCGACGGGCGCATGATCATCCGCTTCGAGAATCATGTTTTCTACAACCAGTGGGGCAAACACAATCAAGAAAAATTTGCCCAGCACTTCACCTACAACAACACCCAATCCTGGACCGGCCACAAGTGGCGTCCCAGCCCCGACCAGCCCTGGCAGCCCCCCAACCTGCCCGATTTTCACGGCAACCAATCCCGCGAGTGGGAAGTCTTCAATTTTGCCGCCACGCTCGACGATTCTGCCGCAAAAATGTCCATCAGCATGGGCGCGCCACAGATTATGGGCTTCAATTTCGGGCTGATTGGCTTCGCCAGCGTGCAGGATATGTTCACCGCTTTTACCCAGGGCGAACGCAACCAGATGATCGGTTTCTTCGATTTTGTGCGCTATGTTTCACCCAATGCTGTCAAAGCCCTGCAAACCCGCGATTTTAGAACCTTCGCCGCTTACTACAACGGCAGCGGACAAGCCGTCATGTATGGCAACCTGATCCAAACTGCCTACGACGCCTTCAACCAATTGCGCGCCGCCCAGCCCGCCCCGCCCACGCCGCCTCAACCCCAACCCGAACCAGAACCAGAACCAGAGCCAGAACCCGCCCAGCCCGAACCCGAACCAACGCCCCCTGCCAAACCTGAGAAGATTTTTGTCAAAATTCTGGCTTCGGTCGGCAGCAGCGGACTGCGCTTCCGACGACAGCCCAGCACCGCCGGAGCCTTGATCGCCGTTCTGCCCGCCGGAACCAGCCTGGAGTTGCTCGACCCACCCGAACAGGCCCGCCCAAAAATTGGCAAAACCGGAGAATGGCTGTTTGCGCAAGACCCACGCGGACGCCAGGGCTATGTCGCCGCCTGGTTTGTTGAGTTGGATAGAGAAAAATCGGAACTGAACGAAGACGATTCAGGCCTTGCCCCAGCGCCACCAACCCCGCAGCCAGACCCCGAACCGCAGCCTGAACCAATCCCACCAACCCCGCAGCCGGACCCCGAACCGCAGCCCGAACCGGAACCAGAACCTGTTCCGCTGCCTGAAACAGAAGACCTCTTTGTCATCGTGTCCAACGCGGTCGGCAGCAGCGGACTGCGCATGCGCCGCGTTCCCAGCACCGCCGGAAAACTGGTCACGGTTTTGCCTGCCGGCAGCCGTCTGCGGGTGTTGGATGAGCCCAATTCAGCCAGAGAAAAAATTGGCAAAAATAACGTCTGGTTGTGGGTAATGGATCGCCAGGATCGTGAAGGCTATGTGGCCGCCTGGTTTGTCGAACTGGAAAATCGCCAACCCGCGCCAGATGATGGCAATGTCTCTTTCGATATTTCTGATTTCACCGCAATAGAACCTGAACCGCTCGAGGTATACGTCTCAAGCCTGGCCGGGGCTGGTGGTTTGCGAATGCGAAGCGAAGCCAATCTGGTCTCCAGCGTCGTCAAAACCCTGCCCGCCGATACCCCGCTGACCGTTTTGGACGACCCCGCTCTGGCGCAGGCCAGAATCGGTCAGTTTAATCAGTGGCTGCATGTCCGCGAGCCGCTGGGCGAGGAAGGCTATGTCGCCGCCTGGTTTGTGACTCGTTAGCGCTGACTCTTTAGAAAAAATACGCGAAAATGGCTATTGGGGCGGCATAAAGCCGCCCCAATAGCCATTTTCGGTACCTTCTCAATAATCGGTGGTTGAGTAGGCGGCGATGCTCTTTCGTCGCCGTATCGAAACCACCATAGACAGCAATTGCCCCGAAATATTGAGAAGATACCATTTTCGCGATTATTACCGCTTTACTCAATCGCTTCCTTTAACTGCCGCGACAAACGCCCAAAATATTCGGTGTAGCGCATTTCGTCCTGGCGGGGGCGGGGGAGTTCCACTTTCAGGTCGAGTTTGATGCGTCCGGGGCGGGCGGAGAGCACCAGTACCCGGTCAGAGAGAAAGAGCGATTCGCTGATGGAATGAGTCACCATCAGGACGGCGGTTTGACGGGCTTGCCACAGGCGCAGGAGTTCCTCCCACATGCGCTCACGAGTCAGGGCGTCGAGCGATCCGAAGGGTTCATCCAGCAGGAGAATGTCTGGTTGGTGAATCAGGGCGCGGGCCAGGGCAACGCGCTGGGCCATCCCGCCCGAAAGATCACGCGGCAGGGCGTTCTCGAAACCTTGCAGGCCAACCAGTTCGACCATCTCCTGGGCTTTGGCGCGGGCTTCTGTCATGGGCGCGTTTTCCAGTTCAAGCGGCAGCAGGATGTTTTCGAGCACCGTGCGCCAGGGCATCAGGGTGGCTTGCTGAAAGACAAAGCCGATGCGCGGCGGCGATTCCAGGCCGTTGAAGCGCAAGACGCCGCGAGTCGGTTGAATCAGCCCGGCCAGGGCGCGCAGCAGGGTCGATTTGCCGCTGCCCGAAGGCCCAATGACGCTCACAAACTCGCGCGGCGCAAGCGAAAAGGAGACTTCGCCCAGCGCGTGCAGGCCGCCGTTGCCATCCGGGAAGGTGACGCCCAGTTGATGGGTGGTCAGAATTGGGTCGCTCATGGGTTAGGGGATGAACTGGTTGGTGAAGGCGGCGTTCAGATCGAGGGGTGTGTCGTACATGCCCATCTTGACCAGCACTTCCTGCATTTTTTCCCAGGCTTGCGGGTCGCTGTAGCCCAGGCGCTCGGCGCGCCAGATTTCGATGGAGGTGGCAAGTACCTGTTTTTGGGCCTCCTGGTCGGCTTCGCGCAGGTTTTCGACGTAAGTGAAGCAAATTTCGTAGGCTTCTTCCGGGTTGTCGATGGCGTCACGAATGCCTTTGAGCATGGCCCCGACGAAAGCGCGTACCATTTCGGGGTTCTCGGCAATCGTCTGCTCGTTGGTTACCAGACCGTTGGAGGCCAGTTGGACGTAATCGGAAGTGCGCCATTCGTCCACTTCGTAGCCCTGGGCGCGCAACACGACCGGCTCGTTGGCGGTGTACCCAACGATGATATCCACCCGGTCGGCCAGCAGCACCTCGACCTGGTTGAATCCAATCGATTCTAGTTGAACTTCGCTTTCGGCGATGCCGACTTCATACAACATGGCCAGCAAGCCGATATAGTTTGCGCCAAACAATCCTGGCAGGCCAATTTTTCGGTTGCGGAAATCGTCCGGGCCTTCGATGCCCGTGCCAGATTTTGCCACCAGCGAAATGGGGTATTCCTGAAACCAGCCGAGAGCATACACCACCGGCAATCCCTGCGAGCGGGCGAGCAGGACTTGTTCGCCGGATGCCAGGGTAAAGGGGAGTTGTCCCGCGCCGACCAGGGCGATGCCGTCGGTTTCATACGAGTAATCGAACTCGACCTCAAAGCCGGCCTCGGCAAAATAGCCTTTGGCGGCGGCGACATACAGGGGCGCGTACTGCACGTTGGGGATAAAGCCCATCGGCAGGCGAATCTTCATCAGGGAAGTTTCGGCGGGAGATTCAGACGGGCCTGCCTGGGGCGCGCAGGCCGCCAATAGCAGGGTAATAATGATGAGGGGAAACAGAATGCGTTGTAGCATGGAATTAAACTCCTTTTGTTTCAATGATTGCTGTCCTGCCAGGCCAGCAATCGCTTTTCGAGCAGCAGCACCAACCCATACAAACTGAGCGCCAGGGCGACCAGCGTAAAAATGGCGACAAAAACCAGGGCGGTGTCGTACTGTCCGCGCCCGACGTTGATGAGAAATCCCAACCCGCGATCCGCTCCGACGAATTCGCCGACCACCGCACCGATGACCGAGAGCGTCGCGCCGATGCGCAATCCGCCCAGAAAAACCGGCAGCGCCGCCGGGATTTCCAGCGTCCGCAGAATTTGCCAGCGCGAGGCCCGCAGCGAGCGCATCAGTTCATTGAGCGCGCGCGGCACAGCCCGAATACCGACAATCGTATTGACCAGCACCGGGAAAAAGACAATCAGGGCGCAAATTAACACCTTTGAGAGAATGCCCGATCCAAACCAGATGACCAGTAGTGGCGCAATGGCGACAATCGGCACGGCCTGGCTGGCAACCAGAAAAGGCGAAAGAATGCGCTCAAACAGCCGAGATTTGGCGATGACATATCCCAAGCCAACCGCCAGCCCGGCCCCGGAAAGCAGGCCCAGCACCACCTCCAGCAAAGTGACCAGGCTATGACGCGCCAGGCTGCCATCTGCCACGGCGCGCAAAAAACGCTCGAAGACCTGTCCCGGCGAGGGCAGCAGGAAAGTTGGCAGGCTGCCGTAGCGGGTGAAAGCGTCCCAGGCCAGCAATCCCAGCAGGCTGACCAGCGGCATCACCCACCAGGTACTCTTATGAGCCTGCGATTCTTTTGGGGGGCTTTGAACGTTTTGTAGTTTACGCACCAGATTGAGTTCCATATAAAAAACTCCGAAAGAAGCGAAATCTTCTTCCGGGGCAGGGAGGCAGGCAGGTGGAATCTGTCTACTAACAAAAATCCCGAAAACAGCAATTGTTTTCGGGGCGCGTAGCAAAACAAACCCTGACGGGCCTGCAACCTTCTCTTATCCGGACTATACCGTCGGTCCCGGAATTTCACCGGATCATGCCTTTCTTTGTCAATGAAAGAACAAGGCTCGTGGACTTTACCACCGATCGGGAATTCGCTGGCGTTTATGCTGCGCAGCGTCACCCTGCCCCGAAGGTTATATTTTGTTTGTGATAATTATAGCAAAGGTTGACAAAAAGTGCAGGGCGATTGCCACCCTGCACTTTCTCGTGCAGGTTAGGCCTTCACAATGCAATCGACGGGGCAAACCGCGACGCACTGCGGTTCATCGAAGTAGCCTTCGCATTCCACGCACTTGCCGGGGTCGATGACATAAATGTCACCTTCGCTGATGGCTTCGGTGGGGCATTCCGGCAGGCAGGCGCCGCAAGCGATGCAGTCATCTTGAATTTTCATTGCCATAATATACGCTCCTGTTTTGAGGGTGGATAAGATTTCACTACTGCTTATACTTGGGTCGGGGTAATATGTCAAATGACATATTTCTTTATTTTGATGTTTTTTGTCATGTGTCTGGGGTTTGAGAACAGATTCGATTTATTCGGTCCATCGCTTTTCGAGCCAGGCTTCCATATCAGCAAAAACCTGGGCGCGGCCTGGCTCGTTCATAACCTCGTGATAAAAGCCTTCGTAAGTTTTGAGCGTTTTATCGGCAGAAGCGCTTTGCTCGTAAAGCATGGTCGCGCCGCCGGGGTCCACCAGTTGGTCGGCTGAGCCTTGTAAAATCAGCAACGGCAAACGCAGGGTATTCACCTCGCGGGTTACGCGCTGCATTGCGCCGAGCATCTCGGCGGCCAGGCGGGCGGTAATCTTGCCGTTATATACCAGCGGGTCATTCAAATAGGCCTGCACCACTGCCGGATCGCTGCAAATTGCGCTGGCATCCAGAGCCAGCAGACCCATGCGCGGCGCCAGGTTGGAGAAAACGCGTCCCGCCAGAATAGTGAGCGGTGAAATATTCTCTGAAACCTTAATCGCCGGGGCTGAAACAATTGCCCCGACCAGTTCGCTCTGGTGGTCGAGCAGGTAGGCGCAGCCAATCAACCCGCCCATGCTATGGGCCACCATGAAAATTGGTTTGCCGGGGTGGGCCGCGCGAATCTGGTCAAAGTAGGTTTTCAGGGGGTCGGTGAAATCGCTGAAACGTTCCACAAAAACCCGCTGGCCGTCTGATTGTCCATGTCCGATGTGGTCGAGGCCATAAACCGCGTAACCGAGCGGCACGAAGTGATTGACAAGATTCATGTAACGCCCGCTATGCTCGCCAACCCCATGCACCACCAGCAAGACGGCTTTGGCTTCTGCCTCTGGCCGCCACGACTGTTGGAAGATTTGCGCCCCACGCGCGCCCTCAAATTTTCCCTGTTCATGTTTCATGTGTAGCCTCCTTGAATGGCCCAATTATATCCCCAATAGCGCATCCCGTACCTGGCGGGCATTTTCGAGCGCGCCGGGGTGATCACCGTGCAGGCAGAGCGTATCAGGAATAACGACTTGCTCCCCGAAGCGAATCCCCTCCCGCGCCAGGCGGATGGCGTTGGCTGCTATCTCGGCTGGATTTTTCAGCACCGCCCCCGGCAGGTGACGGGACATTAACGTGCCATCGGGATTATACCCACGATCTGGAAAGGCTTCGCCTGCCACCTGCAAGCCGATTCCGCGCCCCGCTTCGAGCAACCCGCTGCCTGCCAGCCCAACGAGAATCAAATCCACGCTGAAGCGTTTGGTCGCCCGGGCAACGGCCTCGGCCAGAGCCGGGTCTCGCGCCGCCTGGTTATACAACGCCCCGTGGGGTTTGACATGCCGTAGTTCGCCCCCTTCCGCGCGGACAAAGGCCGCCAGCGCCCCAATTTGATACAGCACGAGGGCTTCCGCCTGCGCCGGGGCGATGTTCATCTCGCGCCGCCCAAATCCCTGCAAATCGGGCCAGCCGGGGTGTGCGCCGATGGCTACGCCGTGCCGTTTTGCCAGCCGCACCGTCGCCTGCATGACCGACGGGTCGCCGGCATGAAATCCGCAGGCGATGTTGACGGAGGTGATATACGGCATAATGGCGGCGTCGTTGCCGAGCGAATACGCGCCAAACGATTCGCCCAGATCGCAGTTCAGGTCGATTTGCATGGGGTAATCTCCTGTTGATGGGTAGGGGCGAACCGCCGGCGTTTCGCCCCTATGGTTATTACGTTAAAACGCGGCCCAGAGATAATCGTCATCTGACGGGCTGTTGGCAATTTGCTTGTCCAGGTTGGCAATCAACGTGCGATAGGCGGATTGGGCTTGTTCGACGGTTGTCTCAGAAAAGCGGATCTGGCCGCTGGCGATGGGCGTTTGGGCCAAAAGGGGCTGGTCGGCGGCGATGACGGATGCGATTTTGGGGTATCCGCCGGTCGTTGGGCAATCGGCCTGGGTGACGATGGGCAGGCCCTCGGCGGGGATTTGGATGCAGCCGCGCGCCATGCCCTCGGAGAGCAGTTCGCGCCCCTCGCGGCGCGTCAGCGGCGGGCCTTCGAGCCGGTATCCGGTTCTATCGGAGGCCGGGGAGATGCGGTAGGTGGAGTTGTAAAATGCGGCGATTGCTTCGGGGCTGAACCAGTCCTTTTGCGGGCCGGGGAGGACGCGGATGGTCGGGTTGGGGTCGTAAGTTAGGGGTTGGGCGATTTTTTGCCCGGCCAGGGTGATGCTGTCGGCGCGGGTTGGGCCGATGGGTAGGGTCTCGCCGGGGCCGAGGGGGCGGGCGGGTTGACCTGTCAGCGTGGATTTTAGGGTCGTGGCGCGGGAGCCAAGCACGGGCGGGGTGCGTATCCCGCCATGAACGGCGAGAATGCCCCAGTTGCCATCCCCGGCCTTTTCGATTTCGATAAAAGTCCCGGCGCGGACATAAACTGAAACCCAACTGCCGAAGCGCCAGCCGTAAACGTTCAGGCTGAATCCCGGCCCGGCCAGGGCCAGCAGGCAATTTTGATGGGCGTACAGGCGCGCGCCGCTCAGGCCGAGTTCGAGGGCGGCGGTTTCGGGTGGGTTGCCGGCCAGTCGGTTGGCGGCGTGGAGGGCGATGGCGTCCATCGGGCCGCTGCGGGGTACGCCGTGGGCCTGCCAGCCGATTCTTCCAGAATCCTGGACGGTGGTGAGCAGGGCGGGGGTGAGCAGTTCGAGCATTTTTTTAGGTTGGATGGTGGTCGAGTAGCCGCCGGTTTTGCGGCGTGTCTCGATAAACTCGACAACCAATCGAGACCAGAAGGTTGGAAGGTTGGACGGTGTGAGCGGAGGCCCTGAGTGGTAACGAAGGGCCGTAGTCGAAGGACGGTTTTTGGGCTGACATTGTTTGCTTGAAAGAATCGTCCTTCGACTGCGCCTCGCAAGAACCGCTCGGCTCCGCTCAGGACTTGATGATTGTTATGTCACAAACCTGACCTTATCCCCCGGCGCGAGCAGGAATGGCGGTTCGCGCTGCGGGTCATAGAGCGGGATTGTCGTGCGGCCCAGCAGTTGCCAACCGCCGGGGCTTTCTTGCGGGTAGATGCCAGCCTGGGCGCCGGCGATGGCAACTGACCCGGCGGGGACGTGGGTGCGCGGACTGGCGCGGCGCGGGACGTGGAGTTCTTGGGGCAATCCGCCCAGGTAGGGGAAGCCGGGCAGGAAGCCCATCATGGCGACGCTGTATTCGGCGGTGCTGTGCAGGCGGATGACTTCGGGGATGGATAAACGGCAGTGTTCAGCGACAAAGGCCAGGTCGGGGCCGTCGTAGAGGACCGGGATTTCGATGGTTCGCGCCGGGGGCGGGTTTGACTCTGCTTCGGCGGCGAGGTGGGATGCGAGCCAGGCGGCGACTTCGGCGTGGGTGCGGGTGAGCGGGTCGTAATGCACCGTCAGGCTGGCGTAGGCCGGGACGGTTTCTAGCACGCCTTCGAGCGGGTGTTCAGCCAGGCGGGCGGCCAGGGCGTGGGCGCGGCGGTTGAGGGCCGGGTCGATTCTGTCGCCGAGGGGGAGGATGATTGAGGAGTCGGTTAGAGGGAGCATGGTGATGTTGCGTAGCGCAACGTTCACGTTGCGATTATTGGGGTGGTAAACCTGTCACGCGCAAGATAAATCTTGCGGTACGCGATTGGTAGCGCGAGATATTATCTCGCTTTACGATTCAAAGATGCTGATGCTTTCGATGTGGTAGGTCTGTGGGAAGAGGTCGAAAGGCGTAACTTGCTTGAGTTTGTAACCGCCGGCAATCAAGCGGGCGGCGTCACGGGCGAGGGTGGCCGGGTCGCAGGAGACGTAGGCGATGGTTTCGGGTTTTTTAGCAATCAGGGCGTCGATGACGGCCTTGTCCAGCCCGGCGCGGGGTGGGTCGAGGATGACGAGGTCGGCGTAGTCTTTGAGGTGGGGCAGGACTTCTTCGGCGGGGGCTTCGTAGAGTTCGACGTTGTCGAATTCGTCGAGGTTGACGGCGAAATCTTCGCAGGAGGAGGGGGCGGCTTCGATGCCGATGACTTTGCCAACACGCGGGGCCAGGAATGCGCTGAACAGGCCGACGCCGCAGTACACGTCCAGAATGGTGGAGGAAGGGGAAATGGGCAAAACTTCGAGCAGGTGCGTGACCATTTTGGCGGCCATGGGGGTGTTGACCTGGAAAAAAGAGGCTGCCGAGACCTTGAAAGGCCGATCAAGCACTTCGATGACGATGTAGTCGTCCCCGGCCAGGATGACGGGGTCGTCTTCGACGAGGTGGACGACGGAGATTCCGCTTTCGAGTTCGAGTTCGGGGGTTTCGAGCGTGTCCGATTCGAGGAGGAGCATGAAATCGTCGCCGGCGCGCAGCGAGACGCGATTGAGGGGCGTACCCGGCTCGAAGTCGAGGGTCGGCCAGAGGGCGTTGAGGGCGGCTTCGGGCAGGTGACATTCGTTAATCGGGATCAGGTTGCGGGTGGCGGCGTCGGGCCGCGCGGAGGCGGTTGGGACGGAGAAAAAGGCCAGGTTCGCGTTTTCATCCAGATGAAATTGGATGTGGTTGCGGTAGTTCCATTCGTTGGGCGATGGGACGATTTCACGCACGGGCGGGTTTTGAATTTTGCCGATGCGGGTGAGTTGATCGCGTAGCAGGTCGGTTTTCAGGCGGAGTTGGGCCGGGTAGGGCAGGTGTTGGTAATGGCAGCCGCCGCAGGTCGACCTCACCCCCTGCCCCTTATCATCCCCGTAGGGGGCTCCTGGTAGGAGAGGGGAGAAATAGTGTGGGCATTTGGGGGTGATGCGTTCGGGGGAGGCTTTGACGATTTCGAGCAGTTCGGCGCGGGCGAAGTTTTTGCGTTCTTCGATGATGTGGGCGCGGACGATTTCGCCGGGCAGGGCAAAGGGGACGAAGACGGCGCGTCCATCGTGGCGTCCGATGGCTTCGCCGCCGTAGGCCTGGGCGGTGAGGGTGAGTTGGATGGGTTTTTGGGTCATTGGGGGCTTTTATCTGCTGAATGTTTGCAACGTTTTTGGGAACGTGGCGGGAGGCGCGAATTGGGTGGCGTTGGGCGCGGGAGGGTTTTCGATATTATTGCGCTTTCTGCTTTGCCTGTCAAGCATGGCGTGTAATTTAGCCCACGATTTTCTTATTCTTTACCGGACAAAATTCTCATAGGACGCGGACGAGGGCGGATTAACGCGGAAATATTTCTTTATACTCCGCATATTCAGCGTTTATCCGCGTCCATTTTTAAACTGTGTTTTTCTTCGTGGCCTTTGTGTACTTTGTGTTTGAAAAGATTTTCCCGTTAAAAATGGTAGAACCAGAATTTTCTTAAAGTCGGTCTTGCTCCGGCAGGGCAGAGGGGCATTTCTGCCTCTACCGCTTACTCTCGCGCGGTGCACGGAAGAGGCGGGGTTGTGTTCAATGGCCTTTTTGCTATGGGGTCAATTCTTCCATGCTATAATTTTTATGTTGTTGGGTCGTTGCGCTGAACATGATTGGGCGCAAACCGAAAGCGCGTTCGGATGATTTAAAAATCATCCGAAGAAACCCGCAGCCAACAGCGTTCTGAAAGGTAAAACCATGACGATACTGATACGTTTAACAAACTTTGTTCAAAGAGTATTCAAAACGAATCTGGAAATTTTTCTGGAAGCGCTAAAGCATAGCCCCAATGCACAAGGCTATGTAAGTGGTTCAATTACCGAACTGTTGCTGAAAAAGAAACTCGAGGAAGAGTATGGGTTTGAGGTCAGGCGCATCCGGGAAAAGTGGGAAGGTAAAAAACATCTCAATCATCATGGCGATTTTTATTTCTGTAAACCGACCGATAACTTATGGTTTGTGATGGAATCTAAAGGCGTCAAATCCAATTCTGAAAAATGGCACAAACTCTATAACTTTGATAATTTGAAGCGGTTTCTGATTGCACATTCTGACAAAATATACTGGATTGACCAACTTGGCAACATCGAGGAGCAAGTTATTGCCTGGATTTATCGTGAATTGCCAAAGTTTCAGGATGAGTTTTTGACAAATTTGTACGAGTATGAAGAAGTCCAAACATACAATCCGCGCCGTGAAACAGCAAAATCGCTTGCAATTGCCAATCTGCGTGGCTTATCGCGTGAAGAAATAAATCTTTCAATTGAGAAGCGATTGCAGTATGTTATGTCAAAGGTTCAAGTTTTGGAAACTCATTTTGTTTCAGGAAAATCAGCATCAAGCGAAAGAACACAAGCAACCCCTCGTAAAGACGAATTTAATGTTGTTTCAATCGATATTGTGCTCAGGCATACTGCGCATAAATTCCTTTTTGCCAATCCTCAACATTTGGAATCATCGGGCGACGATTCCAATCATTTACAACAAAATTACATCATGGGCTTTGTCTTTTTAGACAAACAGGGAAACGCTAGATTGAGCATTACAGACGATTGGTATGAAAATTTGAATGATGTTTACAGCACCTTATTGGCCGAGGATTGTGTAAATGAAAGTGAAATGCAAGTTGATAATCGGTATTTGGTAGCAGAAGCAGAAAACGGGGAGAATTTCTAACATGGAAGGCCCAATCTCAAAAAGAAAGGCTGTAAAAGAGCAACCTTTATTGTTTTCTGAATCTATACTATTTCCTGATTCGTTACCAAAAAGCCAGGATTTACAGCCATCTCAAAATTTGTCATCTGTGTTTGATGACTGCCATAACTATATTTATGCCAATGAAGGAATGTTAAAAGAAAAGATATTCCACGAAATGGTCAAATTACTTGTTATGAAGTTGCATGACGAGCAAACGAATGTTGGCTTTTTGCATTTTGGTATTACGGCTCAGGAATACCAAAAAATTATTGCAAATCAGCCTGATGCTTTCATTCGTCGCTTAAATGGCTTATTTACATCGGTAAAAAGTCAATACAAAGATTTTTTCACAGATGAAACTATAAAAATCCAACCATTGACGCTGGCTTATGTTGTAAACAGATTGCAATATATCAGTTTAAGCCAAACGCCTGGCGATATAAAAGGCGAAGCGTTTCAAATTTTTATCAATCGGCATCAACGTGGAGACCGGGGGGAATTTTTCACACCGCACCCAATCGTCAAGTTGGCCGTCGAAATGATTGCCCCTCAGCCAAGCGAAAAGGTTATTGACCCCGCATGTGGAAGCGGTGGTTTTCTTATCCAAAGCATTAATTATATTCAAGAAAATTTTGGAATGAGTGGGGCGGAGTATATCCAAACTAGCGTAAAAGGTATCGAATTTAATCCTGATGTTGCGCTTTCTGCAACGATTCGTCTTGTTTTTGAAGGCGGAACGGGTGCGGAAATCATTTGCGCGAATGCGCTTCTTGAAAACGAATCGCTCAATAATTCCTTTGATGTTATCTTAACAAATCCCCCATTTGGTAACAAAGGCAAAGTAGAAGATCCTAAAATTCTTAAGTCGTATGTTCTCGCCAGAAAATGGAATCGCACAAAAGATGGATGGGAAGCAACAAAAACACTCTTATCTGGTCAATCACCAGATATATTATTCATCGAAAAATCCATAAACCTGCTAAAACCAGGCGGACGCATGGCTATTGTTTTGCCTGATGGCCTCTTGCAAAACATCACCAATGGTCATATAAGATACTGGCTACGTTCAAAAACAATTATTTTAGGAGTTGTCTCTATACCACAAGAAGCCTTTATACCCTATGGTACAGGAATAAAAACTTCTCTTTTGTTGGTGCAAAAATTACCAGCAGACTCCCAGTCCTGTTTCATGGCGCAAATCAAAAAAATTGGTTACGATGTGAAGGGTCAACCCATCTATAAACGCAACGCTACTGGCATAATAGCAAAAACATCATCAGGGCATCCTATTGTTGATGATGATATAGAGATTATCTCTCGTTCTTTTTTAGAGTTTATGGCAGGCACATTTGAGAAAACACAAGATGCAATTTACACTGTGCCAATAAAAATGCTTAATTCGCGGCTGGATGCAGAACACTATCTGCCAAGCGATCAAGAATTATTAGCCCGTCTAAAAAAAATGGGGGCAAAACCATTAGGGGAAATCGCTGAGATATTAAGTACCTCTGATGATTTTCGGTTGCCAAGCGATAGTGAAATTAGATATATTGCTATTTCTGATGTTGATTATCGCACAATGCAAGTCGTGTCTCAACAGGTCCTTAAGGCACACGAAGCACCCTCGCGGGCAACCTACAGAGTCATAAAAGGGGATATTATCACTGCAATCTCTGGCGCAAGCACTGGAACATCTCGCCAGGCAACAGCCTTAATTACAGAAGACGAAGATAACGCAATTTGCTCAAATGGGTTCGCGGTAATAAGAAATATTCATGGCGTTGAGCCGTTATTTTTGTTGGCCTACTTGCGCACAGAGCATTACTTAAGACAAGTAAAAAGATTGATGACGGGTCATGCCATCCCAACCATATCAATCGATGATTTGTCAAAAATCCTTGTTCCTGTTCCACCGCATGATGAGCAAATTAAAATAGCAAAAAAAATAGCCGAAATTCAGGAAATGCGCAAGGAAACCTTGCGAGCAGGTTTCAAAGTTGTCAACGATACAACCATGCTCTTGGAAAAACTTAATTAATTGACAAAGAGAAACACCTATCCTCCATGCAAAACCGCATCCTCGATTGGCCCCACTGCAAAAACGTCCGCGACCTGGGCGGGTTGCCCGCGCTGGACGGGCGCGTCACCCGTTTTGGCAAAATCGTCCGCGCCGATACGCCCTCGCGGCTGAGCGATACAGGCTGGGCTGCGCTGTACGCTTATGGCGTGCGCACCATTGTCAGCCTGCGCACCCACGGTTTAAACGAACCTGAACTGGATGTCCACCCGCCTTATGCCGATATCGCCGTCGCTCGGGTCGAGATAGAAGACATTACCGACCCGGAATTCCGCCAAAAATGGGCCAGTTCCGATATGTGGTGTACCCCGTTGTATTACCGCGACGCCCTGCATCGCTGGCCGCAGCGCCACGCCGCCGCCATATCGGCCATCGCGCAGGCTGGGCCGGGCGGCGTGCTGTTTCATTGCGCGCGCGGCGTCGACCGCACGGGCATCATCAGCCTGCTGCTACTCTCGCTGGCTGGGGTCAGGCCCGAAGATATTCTGGCGGATTATGAACTGAGCGTTGACCCTGAACGGGAAGCGATTCTGGCGCGCGAACATTCGTCTGCGCGCGAGGCCATCCTCGGCGCGTTGACCGGGCTGGAGGTTGAATCCTACCTCCTTGCAGGCGGAGCCAGCCGCGACGATTTGTCTGCTGCTCGCAAACGGTTAGGGTTGGCAGAAGAATAACGCCATTTTGATATTTTCAAAATGAACAAATCGTCGGAATTTCGAGTACAATTGTCTCATTAAACAAAAAAATAATCGAATTTTATTGGAGACAAAATGCGCTCCGCAACAACTCCTACCCAAAAAACCGAATCCACTCCCCAACACCCCTTTCAACTCTTACGCTACTTTTCTGTCACAAGCCTGGTTGCTTTTGCGTTGATTGCGGTTTCGCTGGTTCTCTTTTACCGGCAGATTGCTATCAATGAATTAATGGTTCTGGGCGAATCAAAAAATATTGCCATTACCCAGGCCTTTTCAAACGTCATCTGGCCGGAGTTCGGACCTTTCCTGACCTCCGCCTCGGCCCTCAGCGCCGACGAAATCCGCGCCCACCCAGAGACGGCCCGCTTGCGGCAGGTCATTGCCCGCCAAACCAGCGGGCTTTCGATCATCAAAATCAAAATCTACGACCTGAACGGCCTGACCGTTTTCTCATCAGAAGAAGCCCAGATTGGCGAAAATAAAAGCGGCAACGCCGGGTATATTGCCGCTGTGGAAGGTGGTGTCGCCAGCGAATTAACCCACCGCGATACCTTCAGCGCCTTTGAAGGCGTCATTGAAGACCGCGATGTCATCTCCAGTTATATTCCGGTTCGGGGCCCAGAATCTCAGGTCGAGGGCGTCTTTGAAGTCTACGACGACGTAACACCGCTTCTTACCATCATCTCAACGGCCCAGCGCAACATCGCCATGGGGGTCGTCATCACGTTGTCCCTGCTTTACGTTACGCTGTTTGTGCTGGTGCGCCGGGCCGATGGCCTGATTCGGCGACAATTTGTCGCCCAAAAACAGGCTGAAGAAGAAATTAAGGCCGCTTATAAAAAAGAAGAAAACGTCAACGAGTTCTTCCGCTTTACCCTGCAAAATATTATCGACTACGTTGATCGCGATAATAGCAAAGAAGTTTTGCTCTCTTACCTGACCCAAATCCAACAACAATTCGACGAATTGAAATACTGGATTCCGAAAAAAGACGAAAACTCGCCCGCATCAAACAAACCAGAAAAATAACGCTTTGCGGAAGAAAAAATGAACGTTGATATTATCGGTGTCCCCATTGACTTGGGCGCAGGGCGGCGCGGGGTAGATATGGGCCCAAGCGCCATCCGTTACGCGCATTTACACGAAGAACTCGAAAAACTTGGGCATGAAGCGAGCGACAAAGGCAATGTCGAAGTTCCAATTGCCGAAACCTGTGCCGTTACTGAACCCAACCTGCGCTACATTGATTGCATTGTGCCAATGGCGCGCCGTGCCGCCGGAGCAGTAGCCACCTCAATTCAGGCCGGACATTTTCCCGTGGTGCTGGGCGGCGACCATAGCATTTCGCTCGGCTCGGTGCGCGGCGCAGCCCGTGGACGCAAAATTGGCCTGCTGTGGGTCGATGCCCACGCCGATTTCAACACCCACCAAACCACCCCCTCTGGCAACATTCATGGCATGCCGCTGGCCGCCCTGTGCGGATACGGCGATGCGCGTCTGGTACAGTTGTGGAATGAAACTGTGCCGGTGATTGACCCCGCCCACGTCGCCATTATCGGCGCGCGCGATCTGGACGCAGGCGAAAAAACGCTCCTGCGCCAGGCCGGGGTCATGGTAATGGGCATTGAGCAAATTGACCGTCTGGGCATGTTCAACGCCGTTACCCAGGCACTGGCAAGAATCTGTCAGGATACAGACGGCATCTACCTGTCCTTTGACCTCGATTCGCTTGAACCTGGACATGCCCCCGGCGTGGGAACCCCCGTCGCTGGCGGCCTGAGTTACCGCGAAGCGCATCTTACCTGCGAACTGGCCCACGAAAGCGGCAAACTTATTGGCCTGGATATGGTCGAAAGCAACCCGATTCTCGATTTTGGCAACCAGACGGCCCGGCTGGCGGTTGAACTAATCGCCTCGGCTCTCGGCCGGCGCATTTGGGCCGATTAACACGACTTTCTGAAAATCGGTCTTGTTCCCTCATCCCCGCTCCCCTTCGGCAGGCTTAGGGCATCCTTGCCGATAATCGCAAAACGAATATCAGCAATCGCCGGCATATTGCTTGACCAGGTCAGATTTTTGGATTTCTCCGCGAGAATCCGGGCAATCTGCGTCAGTTGTGTTGAGCCTGTCGAAGTATCCGCGTTCTATTGCTTCACGTTTGTAACAATTCCCAGTCGCTCAATTTCTCATCCATCTCTCGCTGCACGCTTTCGTATTGCGTGCCGAGTTTTTGCACTTCGCCCGGGTCGTTGGGCGGGTTTTCGAGTTTCCGTCCGATTTCGGCCAATTTGGCTTCGAGGTCGGCGATCTGGTTTTCGATTTCCTGCAGGCGGGCTTTTTTGCGGCGTTCTTCTTTGGCGTTCTGGTTGACCTCGCGGCGTTGGCCGGTTTGGGCGGTTTTGGCCGTTTCGGCTTCGGCGGCGGCCAGGGCGGCCAGGCGTTCGCGTTCTTCGCGGCGTTGCGAATACGTCCCGTTGAAAGCGTCGAGGCGGGCCGGGCTTTCGCTTGTTTCCGGCACAATTTCCCAGATTTGGCTTGCCAGCGCATCGACCAGGTAGCGGTCGTGGGTTACGAGCAGAATCGTGCCTTTGTAGGCTTCCAGCACCTGTTCGAGAATTTCCTGCGAGGGGATGTCGAGGTGGTTGGTTGGTTCATCCAATAGCAGCAGGTTGGTGTCTTCTAGGGCCAGTTTTGCCAGGGCCAGGCGTCCGCGCTCGCCGCCGGAGAGCACCTCAACGCGCTTATAAGCGTCGTCGCCGCTGAACAGGAACTTGCCGAGGTACTGGCGCGCCTCGGCGGGCAGCATGTTGGGCGCGGCCACCTGAATTTCTTCGATGAGCGTCTTGTTCGGGTCGAGTCCCTCGTGCGCCTGGGCAAAATAGCCAATGTGCAGGCTGGCGCCCATCAGCACTTCGCCTTCGAGCGGGTCAAGTTGGCCGAGCAGGGTTTTCAGGAAGGTGCTTTTGCCGGCTCCGTTGGGGCCAATCAGGGCGGCGCACTCGGCCCGGCGCAATTCGAGATTCGGCGCGTGGAAGAGCGGCTTGCCCGGCCAGCCGACCAGAATATCCCTGGTGCGGATGACCAGTTCGCCCGAGCGGAATCCGCTGCGCAGTTGCAGGTGCAGTTGCGGCGGACGCACATCTGGCAGGCGCAGGGCGCGCACGCGCCGCTCGGCCTCTTCCACGCCAAAGGGGCTGGTGGTCGTTTCCACATCCAACTGGCTCCAACTCGAACTCATCACCGCGTCCATGCCGACCTGCTCGATGGCCTGCACCACGCGCGTCAGGCGTTTGAGTTTGCCTTTGGCTTGCAGGGTGTTTTGCCCGGCGATGTTTTTCTTGATGTATTCCATGTCTTTGAGCAGTTTTTCTTTTTCGGTGTCAAAGACCTCCTGGCGGCGCTCCCAGCGCAATTGGCGT
>DAOUML010000341.1:0-11632 GCA_034411635.1 Anaerolineales bacterium | reverse complement strand
CGTAGCGCGACTTTCAAGTCGCGTTTATGGAGTAAGACAGTGAGAATTTGCTTTTAGACGACATAAACCCCCATTCGGGGACGATGTGTCGCCCTACGAGTATCAGTTCGTAGGCAGTTGCTATTTAAACAGCCTCTTAGGAACCGCTCGGCTGAGCGCTCGCGACGAAGCCTTCGGGACGGTTTCAACTCAAATGAAACACACCCAAGTCCATTTCGTGCAGGTATATGGGAATTTTGATGGGTGGTCAGATGACACATATCCCGTTTTGTATACCGTGATTTCGCTCAGACTTCTACCTGAATGCCGCTGCCGCTTTCGTAGCGGCGCAGGCCGGTTTGGAAGATGAAAACTGCCAGGGCCAGAAAGGCCAGCGAGCCGATGAACATTTGGGCCAGCACGTCCCAGGTGAAGGCGCGGGTAAAACTGGCGGGCAGCGCGCCCATCAGGGCTGCCGGGACAATGGTGAACAGAATCACTTTGGCGGTTGTGTCGAACAGGGTAATCGGGTAAATGGCAAAGGTAATCATGGCGTTGACAGCAATGCTGACCAGGTTGACGCTGTTGCCAAGCCAAAAAGCCAGACTTTGTACCAGGATGATGAACGCGCCGAAAACCGTCGCCGAGAGCAGGATCGCCAGGAGAAAGCGCAGGGTGCTTTCGGGGGTCATCAGGCCGGAGAGCGCAAAGCTCATCAGTCCATACAGGAAGTCGCCCATGCCGCTGGCAATCGAGCGGCTGGCCAGGGCATGGAGCAAAACCGGTTTGGGCAGAGAAAGGTAATAGTCGAGCCTGCCGCGCGCGATGATGTCGCCCAGGGTGAAGGCGTTGCCAAATAAAATCGAAACCAGGCCAAAGGCGCTGGCGGTAATCCCGAAGGTGACGTACATGTCGGTTACGCCCCAGCCGCGCACGTTGTCGAAGCGGTCGAAAAAGATGACCCAGACGAGGAAATAAATCCCGTTGTTGAGCATCATGCCAAGCATCTGCGAAAGGAAGGAGACGCGGTATTCCATCGCTGAGAGCAGGTTGGCTTTCCAGACGGCCAGCAAGAATTTGAGATTGTTCATTTATCCGCCATTCACGGTCAGGTGGGTCAGGCTGCGGCGGTAGAAAAGCGCGAGCAGGAGTGAAAGGCCCGCAATCCAGGCCAGTTGCATGCTGAAGGTGGCGGCGAAGGCGGGCAGGGAGGGTTCGACGAACAGGCGCGCCGGGCCATAAATCATGGCCGAAAATGGCAGGGCATGGGCGATGGTTTGCAGCCAGGCGGGATAAAAATCAAGCGGAATGAGCAGGCCGCCGAGAATAAAAGCCAGTTTCTGGTAAATCCACTGAAAGGCGGAAATATCTTCGACCAGGAAGGCAGAAAGGCCAATCATGGCGGCGATGCAGAAGTTGAGCGTCCACGCGCCGAAGACGGTGATGGCCACCAGCGGCCAGCCGAGCAAATCGGGTGGCGAGCCAACCAGGAACCAGACCAGCGCGCCGCCAATCAGGGCATTGATCACGCCCCGAAAAATGGTCTCGCCCATTGAACTGCTGTAGTGGTAGAGCAGGAAATCGTAGGGTTTGCTCAGGATGTAGACAATCGAGCCGTCTTTGACGGCGTCTGAGATGGTGTTGCCCAGGCGTGGGCGGCTGAGTTCGATGGTTTCGGCTAACAGCAAATACCAGATTGTCATCGGCACGGTCAGTCCGTTGATTTCTTCAACCCCCGAAGCGGCAAAGGTCACTCGCCACAACTGGTAGAAAATCCACATAAAGGGCAAAATCATCAGCGAACGACCAATTAACTCGCCGGGGTAGGCCAGCGAGTTGATCAGTTGGATTTTGAAAATCGCCCCGTATTTTTTCATGAGGATGCTTCGGCTTGCTCATAAATCATGGCGATAACTTCCTCCAAAGGCGGGTCGGAGATGGTGATGTCGACCAGCGTCCCGGCAGCCGAAAGGCGCGGCAGGACAATATCGGCGGGGGTGGCGCGGGTATCGAAGGCCAGTTTGACGCCGTAGCGGCCAACCTTGAGCGTTTGCATGCCCTCGACGCTGAAATTGTCGGCCACTTCTTGCGCGTAGCGCACTTCGACGGTTTTGCGGGTCAGGAATTTGCGTTTCAGGCTTGAGACTTTGTCGCTGTAGACAATTTGGCCGTGATTGATGATGATGACGCGATGGCACAGCGCTTCCAGATCGCTGGCGTCGTGGGAGGTCAGCAGCACGCCGACATTTTCCTCCGCGCTCATGCTATGGATGGCGTCGCGGATGTGCTGCTTGGCGACCACATCCAGGCCGATGGAGGGTTCGTCGAGCAGCAGCAGTTTGGGCTTGTGCAGCAGCGAGGCGGCCACTTCACAGCGCATGCGCTGTCCAAGCGATAGTTTGCGCACCGGCGTTTCGAGCAGGTGTTTCAGGTCAAAGGCTTCGCTCAGGAAGGCAATCCGCTTTTGGACGAAGGCGTCGTCGAGTTCGTAGATTTTGCCGAACAGGGTGAAGGTGTCGATGGCGGGCAGGTGATACCACAACTGCGGGCGCTGGCCGAAGACCGTGCCGATTTGGAAGGCCAATTTTTGGCGTTCGCGCCAGGGCGTGAATCCAAGCACCCGGGCTTCGCCTCCGCTGGGGTGCAGGATGCCGGTCAGGATTTTGATGGTGGTCGATTTACCGGCGCCATTCGGGCCGATAAAACCGAGCAGTTCGCCGTTTTCCATCTCGAACGACAGGGCGCGCACGGCTTCGATGGTGTTGTACTCTGGCTTGAACAGGGCGCGCGCCGAAGCGCCCAGCCCGGCGGCTTTGCGTTTGGATTGGAAGGTTTTGTTCAGGTTGGTGACAGTGATGGCAGTCATAGGTTTGCGAATCGTCACGGTGTGTTTGCGCTTTCAGGCGGCGGGTTGGTCATAGGTCAGGCCAAAGCCGAAGGGGTAGAGCGGATTTTCGGAGTCGTAGGGCAGGTCTTCTTTTTGCCCTCGGACGGCTTCCATTGAGCAGGGGATTTCAAAGGGTAGTTTGCCGCCAGGGGCAAAACGCCCAAAGACGACATCCAGCACTGCCGCGTCGTTGGCCCCGAAATTACCGAGCAGGGCAACACACTTTTCGTTAATCTCCGGGATGACCGCCGGGCGCTCAAAGTACATATCCACGATGGTCGGCACTGCCTCCAAAATTGCGAGAATACGCTCTTTTTCCGGGCTTTTGAAATCCAGGTCGCCGGCATGGAAGAGCGAATCGAGGAAACCCTTACGTTTTTCATAAGGCGCGTTCAGGCGCAGGATGGCGAAATCGGCCTGGGCCGGGTCGCTGACCACCTGCCCATACTGCCCGGCGGTTTCGGGATTCATGTTCTCAATGTAAATCTTCGGCTTGCCAGAGAGCGGCAGCACCGATTTCCCGTTCTTCAACAAAACGAGTGACTTGCGCTGGGCCAGTTCGCCCTTTTGCTTGAAATCAGCCCGCCCAATGGTCTGCTCAGCGGATTCCGGGTCGAGGTAGGGGTTGTCGAACAGGCCGAGGATGAATTTCTCTCGTAACAAGCGCCGCACCGACTGGTCGATGCGCGCTTCGGAGATTTTCCCGCTGCGCACCAGTTCGACAATCAACTCGGGGCAGGTCTCGCCGCCAAACTGGTCGACCCCGGCTTCCAGCGCAACCTGGGCGCGCTCGATGGGCTTCAGGTGTTCCACGCCCCAGGCTTTGGCTTCGATGAGCGTTTTGCCAAACATCGAGAAGCCGTTCAGCAGCAGCCAGTCGGTGCAGACGATGCCATCGAAGCCATATTTCTCGCGCAGCAGGCCGGTGATGACGGCTTTGTTGAATCCGAAGCCTTTTTCCTCGAACTGCGTCCCGATTGGCATGCCGTAATAGGGCATGATTTGGGAGGTTCCAGCGGCGAAGGCGGCCTCGAAGGGTTTCAAGTGGTAATCGAAGTTGTCGCCGGGATAAACCTGTTCGCGGCCATAGGCAAAATGAGCGTCTTCGCCATTCATCTGCGGGCCGCCGCCAGGGAAGTGTTTGGTCATGCAGGCGACGCTGTCCTTGCCCATCTTCTCGCCCTGGAAGCCGCGAATGTAGGCGGCGGTCATCTGGGCTGAAAGGTCGGCGTCTTCGCCAAAGGTTCCGTTGACCCGGCACCAGCGCGGCTCGGTGGCGAGGTCGGCCATTGGGTGCAGGGCCACGCGGATCCCGGCGGCCAGGTATTCCTGCCGGGCGATGTCGCCGAATTCTTGCACCAGGCCTGAATCACGGGTGGCGGCCAGGCCGGTTGGCTCGGGCCATTGCGAGAAAGCCCCGGCCGGCAGGTTGGCGCCGACGTTGTTCGAGAAAGCATGACGCGGGTCAGACGAAATTGTGACCGGGATGCCCAACCGGGTGCGTTCGGCCATTTTTTGCAGGCGGTTGTGCCATTGGGCAATGGCGCGCGGCTCGAAGACGTTGAGGATGTTGAAGTGATTCATCAATTTGATTGCAATCACTTCGGAGGTCTTGGTCGGGCCGCCCTCACGGCTGAAGGTCTCGGTCAGGGTTCCATCGCGGTTCATGCCAATCATGGCGTGGAACATCATGCCGGCCTTTTCTTCGAGAGTCATCTGCGAGAGCAGATCTTCGACGCGGGATTCGAGCGGCTGACGCGGGTCTTCGTAGAGGTCGAGTATCCCGTTTTTGTTCAGGTCGCGGAATTGCAAGCCGTCCACCGTTAGAATCGGCGCTTCGGGCCCCAGCCGCGAAAGGTTACGGCGGGTTTGGAGTTGGGGGGCGTGCTTCAGCCAGGCATAGACCAGGCCAATGGGAGCAAGCAGGGCGAGGAGAATGTAGAAGAGGTTCATGGTGGATGTTCCTATTATCTGCTATGGATAGCGGGTAAGTAGATGAAACAGCAAGGTGACAAAAAGGTTCAGGTGATTATCGATGCGTCTGGGGAAGGTTGCGTCGATATAGTCAATCGTATCAAATTTTGTGTGGCGTATTTCACCGCGCTTGCCGAACTGTAGATCGACCTGAATCATGGCATCGGGTGAAAGTTCCCAGTTGGTCGCTTCAAAATAAGCAAAAGGGATGCCGGCCTTCTCAAAGGGATCATAATCAGCGCATTCGCAGGGGGAGCCATCTTCGTTATTCATGTCTTGGGCGGTCTTGCCTTCCAACTCAAAGCCGAGACTGGCGGCATCTTCCAGCACCCAATCACGCATCGTGCCGGGGCCGTGATTGCCGTAGATGTAGGTTTTGTCGCCAGCAATCAGGCTGTCCAGATTGAACATCCCCGCGATATTTTGGCGCTCGGCTTGGCTCAAATTGTCTACAAAGTAGCGTGAACCATTCAGGTCATATTCTTCTGCGCCAAAGGCAATGAACAGAATGGTGTAGGGGGGCTCAAGCCCCTGGACTTTGCCGGCCACCTCGAGCATGACAGCCACCCCCGAAGCGTTATCATCCGCGCCCAGGGTGCCTTTCTCGTAGGCTGAGTCATAGTGCGCCCCGACAACGATTATTTGTTCAGACTGGCCCTTTTTGGTGGCAATCACGTTTCGAGAGTAAAGCGTTTGTTCTTCATCTTCATTGTAGAAAGAAAAATCCTGGACGACGGGAGAATAACCAATCTCTTCGAATACTCCCATGATGTATTCGGCTGTCAGTTGCTCTTCTTCGCTGCCTGGTTCGCGGTGGCCAATTTCGCCAGCAATGACCTGCAAATATTGGCGGGCTATTTTGCCATTCTCCGCCGAAGGTGGCGAGATCGTTGCCGCAAGCGTTGGCCCAGCGTTACTGGTGGGGGAATGGGTTGGTTCAAGTGTCGGGATGGCGATTTGCGTTGTAGCGATAACAGCAGTCGCTGGGGTGGCTGGTGACGCCGCCTGACAGGAGACCAGGGTCAGGAGGATGAGAAGAAAGTAGGTAACAATCTGTTTCATGGTTGCTCCAAAATCAGCCCTTCGACTTCGGCGCGCAGAACGCGCCTTCGACGCCCTGAATGCGCATAGCCAATATGCGCCTTGTTTTCAGAACAATAGTCGTTTTATCCTTCTCGCGCATTTCGTTCATGCAGGAAACTCCACCAGCATTTTGGCGGCCAGTTCCTTGAAAATTTTCGCCGCTACCATTTCAGTTATGCCGTGCGGGTACTGGGTAGGGTTCAATTCGACAATATCCGCGCCGATGAGATTGGCGTTGAGCGATTGGATGACGCTCAATGCTTCGCGGGTCGAGAGTCCGCCTGGTTCGCGGTGCGAGATTCCGGGGGCAAAGGCCGGGTCGAGGCAGTCCATGTCGAAGGTCACATAGAGCGGGGATTCGAGGGACAGGTCGAACACGTTGCGCCAGTTTTGCATGGTCAGCACTTCCACGCCGAAGCGGGCCGCCTGCTGGCGCTGATGTCCGTTCATCGCGCGGATTCCGACCTGCACCAGCCGCCTGGCCAGCCCGGATTCCATCACCCGCGCCAGGGGACTGGCGTGAGAGTGGGGATTACCGCCAAAGTCATCGTACAGGTCGGGGTGGGCGTCGAAGTGCAGGATGGTCAGGCCGGGGTGGAATTGCGCGGCGGCTTTGACCAGCGGAAAGGTCACCGAATGGTCGCCGCCCAGAGCGAGGATTTTCAGTCCAGCCTGATAGAGGCGGCTGGCGGCGCGTTCGGTTTCTCGTGGCATGTCCGCTTGCGATGGGTGGATGTCGCCAGTGTCGGCGAAAATGCCTGGCGCGCCCAGGTCGGTTTCGTTCTCCGTCCACAGGTTGGACGAATCGCTCAAAAACGCGGCCCGAATCAACGGCGGGGCCAGCGCGGCTCCGCTTTTGTAGGATGAGTTTTCATCGCAGGCCACGCCGAGCACGCCAATGCGGGCGGTTGCTTGCGGGAAAGGGGGCAGGGTTTGGAGGATGTTCATTTGTGTTCGATTTTTAGCCTGGGCGCTAGAATTCGAGTTCCATCTTATCATATCCGATTTGAATGGATGGGAAGATTTTTCGCGCGGCGGACAGGTCATCGGCCACATCCCAGCCCATCGGGTTGAAGTGGATCAGGCACAGGCGTTTGACTCCGGCCAGGGCCGCGACTTGCGCCACTGCCGAGGTGGAACTGTGATTGATGATTTGTGACAGTTGCGCTTTATCATCTGGCAGGTTGCAATCGTGCAGCAGCAGGTCTACCCCGGCGATTTTGTCGATATATGTGGCTTGCGGGCTGGCAATGGTGTCGGTGATATAGGCCAACGAGTGGCCGGGCCAGTCCAGTCGGAATCCGACTTCCTCGCGGGTTGGGTCAAAGACAAAATAGCGCAGGGTTCCGCCGCCGGGCAAGGTTTCGACAGGTTTCAGAATACGCCAATCGAGCGGGAAGGGGAATTGAGCCTTGAGATTAGCAAGCATTCCCTCCGTAACATGGATGCGCGTGCTGTTCAGCAGTTGGTTGGCTTGTTTGGAATGATCTTCGACAAAAGAAATGTTGATCGGGCGGTCTGTTGCATCGTCAGCCAGTTTTTTGAAATAACTGCCAAAAAGGTAATGCAGGCCAGTCGTGTGGTCGCCGTGCGTATGGCTCAGGTAGACATCCAGCGCGGCGGCTTGCTGCATGTATTGGTGTATTCGGTACAGACCGGTGCCGCCATCAAGCAGGATGTTGTGTTCGGGTAAAAAATAACAGGCGGTTTGGGCTTGTTCTGTAGGCACAAATCCGCCAGCGCCGAGCATGATCAGTTTCATTAGAACTCCTTTTTGCGAACAATTCGGTCTGCAACCTCATATCATTTAACAAATCGCGCAAGAATTTCAACGCTTCCTTCAAGAGCGTGACGCCGTTGCCCGGCTACTCGCAGAGGTGGACAGCATGCCGATTTTTTGGACGATTTTATATTTGATGTTTGCGATGTTCCTCCTGAAAATTTATATTGCTGGTGAAAAGTGCTGTCTCAGGGCATATTCTGGCCGTTTGCTTATTCTAACGTATATAAATCGCAATACCAACCCGCCCAGGCCAGGAGCGCACGATTAGTCGGTCTCGCTTCTTCATCTCCAACCCCTTTCGGTAAGGTTTAGCCAGTCAGGGTAGGCTTTCTCCCGCCGGGATGTGAGCCATGAAATGGTAAACATCCCGGGTTGAGGGTCAAACAAAACCCCGGATGAAAACAAAAACCCCGCCAGGGCGGGGTTTTATGGCGGAGAGGGTGGGATTTGAACCCACGAACCCTTTCGGGTTACACGCGCTCCAGGCGTGCGCGCTAAACCGAACTACGCGACCTCTCCAATTGGCTGTTTGTTTTCCACAGCGGGCGGTATTATACCACTTTTTTTTACTTCAGGCCTTAATCATTTAATGCTTTTTTTGCTCGTTTTATTCTTGTCTCCACCTGCTTTGCAGATCTCACGTAGTCGGCAAGCATACGTTGTTTACTGCTGCTCATTGAATCCCACCTGGTATTTGCCTCTGGGCTAACTTCTAATATCTTTGCTAATTCTTGAGGTAAATTAGTATCAGCCAATTTGAAGGTGATTGATATATGGTCGCCAACTTTTATCCCAAGATTCTTGCAGGTTTGTTGTGTTACTTCAAAAAACCATGTATCGCGCCCACTTCCCCAATGTTTTAAGTTTCGCCGACCAATGTCTTTGCCGTTTATCTGGACTTCAATGGGAGTGGTACCTTTAATTTCCCAAAGATCTAAATGCGATGCAGGTATCTCCACATATCGCGGCAAATCAGCATTTTTTTGCATTAATTGAGCATGATAAGATAAGGCGTCTGTCATTTGTCGCTCCGAATAGATCATACTTGTTTGGGAAGTAAAAAATACTTCTTATCTTAAGAGTATTTGATTACAATAGTACCAAACCGCGCATAATTTTAGCACAAGATTTTTTTGCAAAAATTCCATCAGGAGATTTTTTAATGCCCAAAGCCATTCTTTCTGTTCACGATAAAACCGGCATTCTCGATTTTGCCCGCGGCCTGTCTGCGCTGGGGTGGCAACTGCTCGCTTCGGGCGGCACCGCCAAACTGCTGCGCGAAAACGGACTGGAGGTTACCGAGGTGGCCGATTACACCCAATCGCCCGAAATCCTGGGCGGGCGGGTCAAGACTCTGCACCCGGCCATTCACGGCGGCCTGCTGGCGCGCCCCACCCAGGCTGATCATGCCGAATTGCTCGCCTTCGGCTGGGATTTCATCGACCTGGTCGCGGTCAACCTGTATCCCTTCGAGCAGACGATTGCCAAAGCCGGCGTGACTTATGAGGAAGTCATCGAGAACATCGACATCGGTGGGGTGACGCTCATCCGCGCGGCGGCCAAGAACCACGAGCGCGTGACCCTGGTCTGCGATCCCGGCGATTATGCCGAAGTGCTGTCCACTTTGCAGGCCGGCGAAATTCCATTCGAGATGCGAAAAAAACTGGCGGTGAAGGGCTTTGCCTCCACTGCGCAGTATGATGGGTTGATAGGGGCCTATTTGGGAAAACAGGTCAAGCCGCTGGTCGAGTAGTTCTGAGTCGCTGGTCGAGTAGGACGAAGTCCATATCGAGACCAGGAGAGGAACCTATCGAGACCAGAAGTTTCAGCGAAAGTCGGGCTTGACCTCGATACGGACGTGGCGGTGGTCGAGTAGGACGAAGTCCGTATCGAGACCACTGACACGTCCTACTCAACCAGCCAAACTTACGGGCCGACCAGCAGCGATTGAATCAGGCTGTCCAGGTCGTTTAGCGAGGGGCTGAAGGAGTCCGGGGCGGCGGCGGTCAGCAGGTCGCTGACGGTGCGGTAGTAATCTGCCAGGGCTTGTTCCGAAGCCTCGTAACCGGGGAAGGCCGGGAAGTTCGAACCGGGCGGCATGGCCTCGTCCTGCGAATCCCGCGGCAGGCCGGGGTGCGTAACCGGCAGGATGGCGATGATGTAGGTCTGGCCGTTATCGCTCAGCCCCTGGAAGTGGTAGAACAGGTCTTCATTGTTGGCTGGGGCGAAGTATTGGGCGTAGATCGTCAGCGCGCGTACCCCGGAGCCGTTCTGAAAGGGGATGATTTGCGCGTTCGCGGCGAATACGGCTCCGGCATTGAAGAAATGCACACCGGGCAGGTTTTGGGCTGTCAGCGGCGCGCCGGGGTTCGACAGGATTTCATTCAGGCGGTTGATGTTGCTGGCTGCGCCTTGCTGGGCGGCGGCCAGCCCGAAGACCGGGAAGACGTACAGGCGCGGACGGTGGAATTTCTCGCTCAGGATATAACCGTCGAGCCCGATTTCGATGTGACCGGGGGTGACTTCCCAGGGCGGCAGGTCGTCGCCGAGGGCCTGGGCGAATGTCTCGCCGCTGATGTTGCTTGCCAGTCCGGGCGGGATGGTCCCGGTCAGGATGTCATACGCGAAAGGCTGTCCGGGGAAGGGCGGCGTCTGCGGCTCGACGGTAGCAGTCGGTTCGTCTGTGGCTGGGGCCGGGTCTTGCGCTGTTTGCGGCAGGGGGGCAACGGTTGGCGTTGGCGGGGTTGGGCGGCTCGCGCCGAAATTGCAGGCCAGGGCTGCCAGAACGAGCATAACAAGGGCGATGTGGATGTGTTTCATGGTTCACTCTCCTTTTGGTGAAAACACTCACAATACAGACTCGCGCCCGCCAGAAAATGTTCCCAGCCTGACTTGCGTCATCCGCCGCGATTATTCTGGCGGGTTATACATGATTACGCTTTCCTGTTCGTTGGGGTCGGTGCGGGCAATCACTGCGACCACTTCTTCGCTTTCGCTGGCATTCATCGGCAGGTGCGGGACGTTGGCCGGGATGTAGAGAAAATCTCCGGCTTCGTTGAGGGCTTCTTTCTCCAGGTTTTCGCCGTATAACGTGCGTGATTTTCCTTTCAGGACATAGATGGCGGTCTCGTGCCCGTCATGGTAATGCGGCACGGCTTTACCGCCCGGCGGGATGACGACCAGGTGCAGGCACAGGGATTTTGACCCGGCGGATTGGGCCGAAATCCCCTCGAAGTTGACCAGTTTTTGTTTCGAGAGAAAACTTTCCGAGGGGCGAATGGTGACCAGGTCTTGCTTGCTGATTGGCATGGCGAATCTCCTAATTTCTAAAATCGGATGGCAGATGATACATTTATTTTACGACAAAATAGGTTGTCTTTGGGAGTAGCGTCATAGAGGAATTAACGCAAAACAGCCTGTCGGGACGGTTCATGCCGTTCCAACGGGCTGTTTTGCGAATTTTTCATTTTCCCAGAATCAGGGATAAATCTCGTTTAGCACCGGCTCGTAGGTACACCGGCATCCCCTGGCGTGTGAACAGCCTTCGTGGGGCAAGGCTGGCACGCTATTTTTTTCAAAGGTACCGCGCGCCTCATAGCATAGCGGACAGGCGTCCCCGGCGACATTGATGCGAATGAGAGAGACGCGTGGGTTTTCTTGATATTGCCGCAGGGCTACCGCATTGGTAGAGAATTGGGCCAAGTTGGCATGACAGTTGCTGCATTCAAGAGCGAGATCGAGGGAAGAAGCGTTACATTTAGAACAGGTTTGCACAAGCAGCCTCCAATATTTTTTCGATTATACCCGTACTGGTCACAAGATATGCATCTATAGATGTTAAGAAAATGAACGTTACATATCGGCCCTTCGACTACGCTGAAGAACGCTCCGCTCAGGGCATGCGTGCCAAAATGATTATCTTAATA
>DAOUML010000340.1:0-4648 GCA_034411635.1 Anaerolineales bacterium | reverse complement strand
GGCGTCATCCCGGCGGGGGCGGGGACGAAGGAAATGCTGAGGCGCGTGGTCAACCCGCCGATGCGCACCCAGAACGCGGACGCTTTCCCGTATCTCCAGCGCGTTTTCGAGCAAATTGGGCTGGCGAAGGTGGCGACCAGCGCCGAAGAAGCCCGCCAGGCCGGTTTTCTGAGCGCGTCTGACCGAATCATTCTGAACCGCGACCACCTGCTGACCGAAGCCAAGCGCGAGGTGCTGCACCTGGCCGAGAGCGGCTACCGTCCGCCCGCCCCGGAGCAAATCTACGCGGCAGGACGCGATGCCCTGGCCGCCCTGCGAGTCGGCATTCACATGATGGGCGAGGGCAAGTACATCACTGAATACGAAAAGGTGATTGCCGGCAAACTGGCCTACGTCATGACTGGCGGCGAACTGAGCAAGCCGCAGTGGGTCAGTGAGCAATATATCCTTGACCTGGAGCGCGAGGCGTTCCTGTCGCTGTGCGGCGAGGAAAAGACCCAGGCGCGCATGTGGAATCTGTTGCAGACGGGCAAGCCGCTGAGAAACTAAATCTTGTACACGGAGTTTGCGGAGTTGCGCGGAGATTTAGATTGATTTCATCGAAAAAATCTCACGCAAAGACGCAAAGAGCGCAAAGAAAAACTATAAAGAAACTTTGCGGACTTGGCGGCTTTGCGTGAAAATTTTCGCTTTGCTCCATGTTTCGAGAAGGAGAATTTATGAACCTAAAAGATGCTGTAATCGTTTCAGCCGCGCGAACGGCTGTGGGGAAATCGAAGCGCGGTGGGCTGGCGACGGTTCGACCTGATGAAATGGCCGCCGAGGTGGTCAGGGAGTTGCTTCGCCGCACGCCCGGCCTCGACCCGGCCGAAGTGGAGGATGTCGTTTTCGGTTGTGCCTTCCCCGAAGGCGAGCAGGGACTGAACATGGCCCGTACCGTCGCCCTGCGGGCCGGGCTGCCGCACACTGTCAGCGGTGAGACCATCAACCGCTATTGCTCCTCCGGGGTGCAGTCGATTGCCCATGCCGCTTATGCGATTATGACCGGGCAGATGGAAGTCGCCATTGCGGGCGGGGCAGAATCGATGTCGATGGTGCCGATGACCGGCAACAAATTCGCGCCGAATGCCTATTTCGCGGCAGAAGACCCGGCGGCTTATACCAACATGGGCCTGACCGCCGAAAATGTTGCCGAGAAATATGGCATTTCACGCGAAGACCAGGATGCTTTTGCCCTGCGCTCGCACCAGAAGGCGGTTGCGGCGGTGACGGGTGGAGTCTTTGACCCGGAGATTGTGCCGATTGACGTGGAAACCGTCGAAGTGGTGGACGGCGCCCCAGTGACCAAGAAATTCACCGTCAGCCGCGACGAAGGCCCCCGCGCCGACACGACCCTCGAAGCGCTTGCCAAGCTGCGGCCAGCCTTCAAGGAAGGCGGCTCGGTTACGGCGGGTAACTCGTCCCAGACTTCGGACGGGGCGGCGGCGGTGATGATCATGTCCGCGGAAAAGGCGTCGGGGCTGGGGTTGAAGCCGTTGGCCCGTTTCGTGGCGTTCGCTACCGGCGGCGTCCCGGCTGATTTGATGGGCATCGGCCCGATTGCGGCCATCCCCAAGGCGCTGAAACTGGCCCGATTGAAAGCCGAAGATATTGACCTGTTCGAATTAAACGAAGCCTTCGCCGCCCAGAGTCTGGCCGTCATCCGCGAGTTGGGACTGGACGAGGGGAAAATCAACGTCAACGGCGGAGCGATTGCGCTGGGGCATCCGCTCGGCTGTACCGGTGGTAAACTTACCGTGCAGTTAATTTACGAAATGGCCCGACGTGGCTCCCGCTATGGCATGGTGACCATGTGCATCGGCGGCGGCATGGGCGCGGCGGCGATTTTTGAGGCAGAAAGCCGAGATTAGAGAATAGATATTCGATAATCGAGATTCGACTTTCGACTTTCGACTTTCGAATATCGAATATCGAATACCGAGTATCGAATATCCAATATCGACCAACCAATAACAAGGAGACAAAACAATGGCACTAACTGTTGAAACCCTGATGTCCAAAATGCCCGGCGCGTTTATACCGGAGAAGGCCCCCGGCCTGGATGCGGTCATCCAGTTTAAGTTCAGCGGCGAAGAAGCCGGGGACTGGTACGCTGTCATCAAGGATGGCGCGGTGACGGTTGAGAAAGGCGTCCACGAAAAGCCCAAGATGACCCTGACGGCTGATTCGAGTGACTATGTCAAGATTTTCACTGGCGAACTGGATGGGATGAAGGCCTTCATGGAGGGAAAACTCAAACTGGCCGGCGACCTGAACCTGGCGATGAAGTTGACCCAGATGTTTAAAGTGCGCTGATTTTTTGCAGGAACAAAAAACACCGCCTTTAGGTATTGGGGCGGTGTTTTTGGTTTTTATCAAGCCTGGCCATCCGTATAGTTTGCTTCAGTTGGTAAAGTTTATCGAGATCAGGCGGCAATTTTCCACCGTATCGTGACAAAAGAGCGTGGAAGTCGGCCCAAGCGGGGCTTTTATAGCGTGCTATAATTTGTTTAGCCCCTTTTTTTAGGATTGTGCATGAAATTTATCTTTGAATGGGACGCCAATAAAGCCAGTGAAAATTTACGCAAGCATAAAGTCTCCTTTGAAGAGGCCAGGACAATTTTTAATGACCCGTTGATGGTAATTTACCCGGATGATGAACATTCTGAAAACGAAGAACGCATGATTGGTATTGGTATTTCATCGGTGGATAGACTTTTGCTGGTTGTGCATGTGGAACGCCAGGAAACAGAAGAATTTTTACTCATCCGCCTAATTAGTTGCCGGAAGGCAACCCATTTGGAACGTAAAGCCTATGAAGAAAACTGAAAAGCAATCTATTGAAATGAAACCCGAGTACGACTTCACCAAGCGCAAAGGTGAGCGTGGCAAATATGCCCAGGCGTACAGGGCCGGGCATACGGTTCGAATTCAGCAAGCGGATGGAACTGTCACGGAGCAGCATTTCAGCCTGGAAGATGGCGCCGTCATGCTGGAGCCGGATGTGCGGGCTTATTTTCCCGATTCAGAGTCAGTCAATGCGGCGCTGCGGTCAGTGATTGAGTTGGCAAAACATTTGCCGGGAGGGGAACGCTACCGGCAGAAGGACAAATCCGCGCGACAGGTGGCGGAATAAACAGAAAAGCCCTCCATTTTCGCGGAGGGCTTTTCTGTATGATTTCATCGTTGATTCAAAACCCCAACTCCTTCAAAATCTCGCCTTCACCCTTTTTGCCCTTGTTCCCCAGCAAATCATGCCAGAAATTATCGTCGTAGCGGCGGGAGCGGACGGGCAGCGGCATCGGCACGCCCCAGCCGAGTAGCAGCACTTCTTCTTTGGGCTGTAAACGCGCCAACATGCCGCGAATCGCCTCGCGGCCCGAAAGGCCCGAAAGCACGGCCTGAATGTCGAGGTCGTCGCCCAGCCAGCCGCTGATGCGCGTGCCAAGTTGCGACATGACCTCGTCGTAAATCTGTGAGGGGCGCTGGTCGACAATCAGCAGGGTCACATAATATTTGCGCAGTTCGCGCGCAATGGTGGCGAAAGTCGTCTGGGCGGCCATTTCGCGGTTGAGCAGTTTGTGGGCTTCCTCAACAACGATAATCAGCGGACGCGGCTCTTTCGCAATCCCCTCGCCCTTCGAGCGGAACTGGTTGGTGCGCTCCTCCCAGGCATCGCGGATTTTGCGCGTTAGCAGGTTGGAGACGAACAGGTAATCCAAGTCGCTCTCGAATTTTCCAAACGACAGCACCACATGCTGTCCACTCTCAAGGGCCTGGATGATTTGCGCCAAACTGTCGCTGGCCGGGTTTTCGACGATGTAGGGTTTGTCGAACAGGCGGCGCAGCTTGTCTTGCAGGGCCTCGGCAGCCATGACGTTGACGCCGTTGGCCTGGGCCCAGGCGGCCACGCTTTCGGGGTGCGGCACGCGTTTGACCCGCCCACGTTCGTCTTCGATTTCGACCTCTTCGCGGTTCATGGCGCGGAATTGCGCAAACCAGTTGGTGCGGAAGGTGGTAAACAGCGCGTTCAGCACGGTTGGAGTCGTTTCGCGCAGGTTGAGTTCGCGGCTGAGGGTTTCGACATCGCCGGTGCTGATTTCGCGCATCGGGATTTCCAGATTAAAGGACGGAACCTGCCCCCGGATGCTTGCCCCTGCGCCCACCCCGACGACCTGAACGCGGTTTCCGAATTTTGATTTCAACCCGACGACTTTCATTTTTGTGTCGGAGGCGATATCGTCGAAACCGTATTCGTTGTGCATATCCAGCACCAATACCGAGGCTTTGTTGTGATGCATCAGCCCGGCCAGCACGAGACGGGTCAGGAAGGATTTGCCCGTGCCGGTTGCGCCAAAAACGCCTGAGGAGCGCTGCACGAATTTGTCGAGATTGATACAAACCGGGTGGCCCTGTTCGCGGGTGTAGCCAATGACGAAATTGCCGTCCTTATCCGGGTCGCCAAAGATGGTGGCGATATCGGCCTGGTCAGCCAGGGAGACCGGGGCGTGATGCTTGGGAATGGTCTTGACTGGCAGCGGGCGCGGGTCACTTGTGCCCGACAGGGTATCGGCATGTTCGGCGCGCCAGAGTTTGTATTCGGGCGTGC
>DAOUML010000339.1:0-8604 GCA_034411635.1 Anaerolineales bacterium | reverse complement strand
GGGTGTGGTTCAATTTTTCGGAGGCGGTGAAGGTTGGTAAAGAGCCTTGCCGAATTTGAAATTACGCCAGGGATTGGGCTTGTGCGTTTTGTCTGTCGTTTTTGCTTCCAACCCTTCGGTCAAAGATTTGGCAACGCAGTCATCAAGATAAACATGCTTTTTCACGGTCGTTGGCTCTTGGACCGGTATCCTGCGAGATCCGCGCAGTTTTTCTTGACGCTTTCTGACTTGATGTCGCAGGCGAGTTTCAATCTGGGGCCAGGCTTCCTGCCAACGGTCTGAGCAGATAATGTTGCGCAACGCCAGCATGGGGTTTACATTTGTTTCGTGCCAATGCATGCCTGACCCTTTCAGGCGCGCTTCGACGACCAGTTTGTTGCCGCTTTCAACAATCCCGCTGCCGATTGGCCAGCCTTGTGCCAGAAAATGTGGATATTGAATCTGCTCGCGGCGTTTTTGGAGATAGGCCAGGTTGCTTGAAATCACCGCGCAGTCTGGATGGTCTTCCTGGGCTTGAGCCAATTCATCCAAAAGGCTGTCTGGCCCATCATGTTTCAATTGATGCAAGCGGGTTTCTTTCCAACTGCGGCTTTCGGCGGTATGCTCGCCGTGCAATGCTTCGCCGATCGCACCAACATGCTCGGCTGCATGGGGAAAGTCTAAAATGCGCGTGGCCTGCGGACAGTGATAATCTGTAAAGCCTTGTAGCCACTCGGCGCCATCCATAATGGCCGCTACTTTTTTGACGTTGGCAATCCCGCGTCGGTGCGTCTCGGCCAGGGCCAATCTCTCAAAAGTCGCTGAACAGGTTTTGCGGGAAAAGTAGGTCAAGTTTCCCGTTTTTGTAACCAGGTCTCCGTCTTTGCCCGGCACAGATTTCACTTCTCCAATCACCAGGGTCTTCACTTCTGCCCAGAGCCCGTGCAACAACGGTACCATCGCTCCGTCTGCGCTGATTTGTAACTTCTCGGCGCTTTGCTCTTCTACCAATGTTGATAATCCTTGCTCAAGACGTTCCACTTCCTGTTCTTGCAACTGTTCGTAAGCGGCTCCGGCGGTTTCTGTGTAACGCTGGCCCAGGTTCTTGTTCACTTCAATCCCCATGAAATCAGCAAATAACTCTGTCGCTTTCCGAAACGGCATCCAACTCGACAAACGCACCAGGCATTCATGCCCGTGCGGGGTCAAGACGCCCGGTAGCAATCCCAGTTCTTCATCCAGGGGGGAAAATCCCCTGACCGCAACGCGGGCAGACACCATATTCTCGCTCCAACTCTACTTCCTGGCCTCCCCGCGTCTGCAATCGTCGCTTCTTTTTACCTTTTTTGACCAATTTCTCGCCGCAGTCTGGGCATATCATTTCTCGCTCCCCGGTTTCCCATTCTGCCGCAACGCTGCTCATGGCCGCATCCGCTAACATTCGCGCTCGTAAGCCTGATAGCCGTTTGTCCACTTCTGCTTCGATTTCACGAAACTTCGCCTTTGGATTTTGCTGACGCCACTCGGCCATGCCGCTGATAATTTCTTCACTCATCCTGCTCCAACCTTTTTGCATCGCGCTCCGATTCATTCTTCGCTCCTTTTTTCCCCTATATTACCCCTTTCCGAAAAATTGAACCACACCCCCTAAACTGGATATTGCTCAGTCTTTTTGGAATGGCGGCCACTGGCGTATTTGTGGCCGCCTTGCTGTTTCCTACTTTCCGATCCGTTGCTTATGCCCCGGTGCGGGAACTCATCCTGCCGCCACCAGCCCCCGTTCTCGTGACCGTTCTCTATTCCACAGAGAAACAGGCCTGGATAGAAGAAATCGTTCCGGCGTTTGAGGCGAGCGGTGCCAATATCAATGGGCAACCGGTCAAAATTCTGCTAGAAAAGATGGGCTCCTGGGAAATCACCAATGCCGTGTTGGATGAGTCTCGCCAGCCAGTCATCATCAGCCCAGCCAGTATGCTTCAAGTGGCGGCCTTGCAAGATGCCTCCACCATCCAGTTTGGACGAAGCCTGATCAACCCCGCAGATGCCGCCAATTGCCGCCCAGCCGTCCGTACACCGCTGGTGCTGGTTGCATGGCGTGAGCGCGCCGATGTGCTGTGGGGCAATCAGCCTGGCGACTCGCTTTGGCGCGATCTGCACAAAGCATTGGTTGACCCGCAGGGCTGGGCCGCCTATAACCGGGAAGATTGGGGCTACGTCAAATTTGGACATACCGATCCACTCAAATCAAACAGTGGTTTTATGACCATCCTATTGATGACCTATGGTTATCATGGAAAAACATCTGGATTGACCGCCGCCGACGTCCTGAGCGACAGCGCTTACCAACAGTGGTTTCTTGAGATTGAATCAAGCATCGGACAGTTCGAGCATAGCACCGGGCCACTCATGCAGAAGATGATTACCTATGGCCCCAGCACCTACGATTTTGTCGCCGTTTATGAATCCACCGCGCTAGAGCAGGCCGAAAACGCAGTTGGACGTTACGGCGAATTGCGGGTTTACTACCCCCCCGCTACGTTATGGAGCGACCATCCTTTCTGCATTCTGAATGCCGATTGGGTCGAACCTGACCAGCAAAAAGCCGCCCAACTCTTCCTCGATTATTTGACGAGCAAACCTGCCCAGGAACTGGCCTTGCTCAAATACGGCTATCGCCCGGTGGACTTATCCATCCCGCTTGAACAACCCGGCTCACCCTTTGACCGTTACGCCGCCAACGGCTTCCGCGCCGATTTATCTTTCCTGACCGAAGCGCAGGTTCCTCCTGGTAGCGCTCTCAACACCCTGCGCGATTTCTGGTCAAGAAATGTGAGCCGCTAATTCGTAATTCGATATTCGAATGTCCTTCTTGGAGAAACCATGCGCTCAAAATTATCTTCTCTTTTCTCTTTACTGGTCATCTTATCCCTGGCTTTAAGTGCCTGTGGGCAAATTCAGGGCATGATTCCAGGAGCAAGCGTCACCGTAAGCATTGTCTATGGTTCGGAAAAAAAGGAATGGCTTGAACCGCTCGTCACGCAATTCAACGCATCAGGCAATAAAACCGCCGAGGGTAAAATTATTGTCATTGAAACGACGCCGATGGGTTCGATTGAATCGGTACGCGGCATCATCGCAGGGACACTCCAACCAACGGTCTGGAGTCCGGCTTCTTCGGTTTACATTCCGGTTGCGAATGCTGAATGGCGCAAAATTCATGGTGATGATCTGGTTTCTGGCAATCCGAACGATCTTGTGCTTAGTCCGGTAGTGATTGCAATGTGGCGGCCCATGGCCCAGGCCCTCGGCTGGCCCGATAAAGCCATCGGCTGGGCCGACATTGCCCAATTGGCGACTTCAGATGAAGGCTGGAGCGCCTATGGTCACCCGGAATGGGGTGATTTCAAATTTGGGCATACCCATCCTGCATACAGCAACAGCGGCATTGTCTCCATCATTGCTGAGGCTTATGCAGGAGCAGGCAAACAGCGCGGCCTGACCGAATCTGATCTCGACAACCCGAATGTGCGCGAATTTATGGCCGCAGTGGAGCGAAGCATCATTCACTACGGAACCAGCACGGGTTTTTTCGGCGAGCGCATGTTTGAGCGTGGGCCATCGTACCTGAGCGCAGCAGTTTTGTATGAAAATCTGGTGGTCGCGCAAGAGACCAAACGCCTGAGCGGACAATCATCCCAAATTCCAGTCGTGGCAATTTATCCAAAAGAAGGTACATTTTGGACCAACAACCCGTACGTGGTGGTAAACGCACCCTGGGTGACAGAAGAACAGCGCGAGGCGGCGCAAATTTTTGAGACCTTCCTGCTGGATCGCCCCCAGCAGTTGAAAGCCCTCGAATACGGTTTCCGTCCGGCAGATCCGTCTATTCCTCTGGCTGCGCCGCTTGACGCCAGTCACGGTATCGACATCAACCAACCCAAAACGATTTTGGAAATCCCAAGCGCGGCAGTCATCGATAAAGTTCAGACCTTGTGGCGGGAAACCAAAAAACCGGTTGACCTGGTGGTGGTAATGGACGTTTCGGGCAGTATGCACGGTGAAAAAATCACTACCGCCCGCGCCAGCCTGCTCGAATTCATCAAAAAGTTGGATGACCGTGATCGCTTACAAATTATTCTGTTTAGTTCAGATGTTTCAACGCTGACGCCGCTTTCACCATTGGGCGAAAAACGGCAGCAAGTGCTGGACAGCGTCTCAGGTATTTTTGAACTGGGCGAAACGCGTCTGTACGATGCCACCCTGACTGCTTATCAGGAACTGAGCATAAACGGCGACCCCGACCATATTCGCGCGATTGTAGTGTTAAGCGATGGTGAAGATACAGCCTCAGACAATACCCTCGAACAAATCAACACGCAAATCAATGCATCGGCAGGCGAGGGCGGCAACGCCATCAAGATTTTTACAATTGCTTTTGGCGAAGGCGCAGACCAGAGCACCCTGGAAAGTATTGCTGAACCAACTGGCGGCAAGCAATATGACAGTTCGCCAGAGAACATCCAGAAAATTTATGACGAGATTGCGACCTTCTTTTAATCTATGAATCAACAATCCCCGCTGGCGCAAGCCCTTGTAAACCCCGCCAACCTGACCATGCTGGCATTGACCGCTGCCGCTGCCTTATGCTCAGCCTGGTGGATGGCCCCAATTGGCTTCCTGCTCTGGTTGTTTATGGTGTGGATGATTGCTCGCGATCCTGGCCTGCAAATTATGTTTACCCGTCAAAATCGACAACCGCTGGCGCAGCGTTATCAAACGCGTTTTGACCGTCTTGATCGGGCGCGTGTTTCAATTTTTAATGCTCTTGCCCAGGCCAATTCTCCTGCTTTGCAAAAACTGGCATTACCAGTACAAGAATCGCTCGATGAAATGGTGGAACACGCCTACCAACTCAGCCTGCGCATGTCTTCTTTGGATAACCACTACTCAGTGCAACGCCTTTCAAGCGATTTCAGCAGTGAGATTGAGCAGTTGCAAAAAAAGTCCGAGCAAACCGAGGATGTCGCTACTCGCCGAGAGTATGAGCAGACCATCTTGTCCATGCAGGCACGCCAGGAACAACTCAAAGCAATTGCCACCATTTTAGAACGCTTCGAGGCCCAACTGACCGGGACCATGAACGCAGTAGATGGCGTTGTTACCGGAGTTATCAGACTAAAAGGCCGCGACCCGCGCCAACTGGACAACCACATTCCACCATTATTGAGCATCATTCAGGCCAAGCAAGATGAATTAGCCTTGTTCGATAAAGAATTGGAAAAGTTTTAAGGAGTTTGCACAATGGACATTGCTAGCATCCTTTTCCTGTTCATTTTCCTACCCATATTTGGCTGGATTGTTTACATGTCGATACAATCGAGCCGCAAGGAAAAGGAAAACAAACAACAGGTTACCCAAAGCCTGGGATTCTCCTCATTCGAAGCAGACGAATCTCTGTCCGAAAAAATATCCAACCTATATCACCGCTCGTGGTCGAAAAATAGTCACCGGTTGCGACACGTTTCCCGGCGTCTCATCCCGGATGGAGAAATGTTCCTGTTCGATTTGGTGGATACATCTGGGGAGGATGATAGTTGGACAGAGCGCCAGGCAGTAGCCATCATTTCCCCATCGCTGAATTTACCGCCGTTTGCTTTTTTTCCAAAATCCAATCAAAAATACGCCCTCAGCGGACTGGCCAATCGGATTGTAGAATGGGGCATGTCGAAAATCGGCGAACCGGTGGCGTTTCCCCAATACCCCGCAATGGCTGAACGATATGTGATTACCTCCCAAGACTCAGATGGATTACGCTCATTTATGGATGAGCCGCTGGCGCGTTTTTTCGGACAGACCGAAATGTACATGCTGCACGCCGCCGGGAATATTTTTACCTTCGCCGAGATGGACCCCAATTTCAAAACAGGCGACATCCAGAGCATGACCCGCCGCGTTAACCGCGCTATGGAAATCTTCCGCGCCTTGCAAAAATAAAAATGACTCTCCCGTACTTTGCGGGAAAAAGCCTAAACACAAAGGCCCGCAACCACAACAACGAGGCAGCGTGCGCAAGGCCTGGGGAGCGGGCATAGACCCAACAAACCGATAGCCCTTACACAGTATCGGGGTTGAGTCGCCTTCGCCAGGCCAGGCGGCTGGCGCGGCGCGGCGCGCGTTTGAGTTCTTCCAGCGGAGTTCGCAGGACGGCATCGCAAATGGATGCGATTTTCTTTGCCGATTCGCCTCCGTTTTGGATCGGCAGCAAGCGGCGCAATTCGTCCTTGTCGAGATACGTATGAATTTCCTTGCCCAAGGCCACGCCAACGAAGGTGGTCGAGGAATATTGAGTCACGAGCACATCGCAATTGGCAATCATATAGTCGGTGTTGCCATCCACAAAAATTTTGGCCTGAGGCGCATATTGCTGAATTTCGCGTACCGCGCGCTCAACCCATTCGTTGGGATGCAACTTAAAGAAAAGCGGTTTGGCTTTTTCATCAGCAATTTGCCTGGCCCAGCGGATGAAAGCCGGACGGTCATCATACTTGAATGTCTCGCGCGAATTCGATGTGGCAGCCAAAACATACCCCTTGTGCGGGAAATCATTATTGAGAAAGGCGCGCGCGTCGTCGAAATTGGGGATACCGGTGATGGCAATCTTCTCAGGGCGCACCCCGCGCGCCACAAACTGGTCACGGTAGCCGCGTGATGCAACACAGAAAACATCATAGGCATCAGAAAGGCCGGTTGTGGCGGTGTTCGCCGTCCAGCGCGGGAGGCCCAAATAACGATGCAGGTAGTAAGGCAAGTTGAGCGGTTCCATGATCCCCTCCTGTACCAGCACAACCCGCCGGTTGCGTAGAATTTTCTGGTCTAACAAGTCGGAGGAAGTCACAACCATATCGTAATCATGCTTCTGCCCGCCAAAATCAACGGGGAGATTGTTTTCGGCCAGGTATTGGTTGGTATAGGCTTTGTGCCGCCCGCCCAATACGGTAAAATCAAGCCAGCCACGCTGGGCCGCCCAATCGACAAGGCCTTCGCCATAGTGTGGAGTAAAAAAACAGTCATGCCCGTCGAGATGACGGGCAATTTTGTGCAACATACTGGTCTGGTTACGCGAACCGCCAATGAACAGGATTTTCATGGTTCCGCCTGCCTTTGCTGTGAATTTTTGGTTCTTGGAAATGAGATTATTTCTACTGCAATACTCAAAAGTACCAAAGTTTTTTGACAGACAGATTGTAAAATACAGCCGTTAAGCGGCAATAAATGTTAGATTAAGGTCATGTAAAGGTCTGCTTAAGGTTATTTTATGAAAAGTATCTCCAAAACCCCCGTTAACATCGAACAAGCCCGGGCCATTGCTCAAAAACATCTCAGCCAACCGCTGCGCAAATTCAGCGAACTGGCCGATGGCTATTTCAACGCCGCCTATCGCCTCGACCTCGCGGACGGCGCAACCCGCGTCTTAAAAGTCGCCCCGCTCAGCCACGTACAGACCCTGCGCTATGAGCGGGACATCATGCAGGCCGAAGTCGGCGCGCTGCAACAGGTCCGCCAACAGACCGAAATGCCCGTCCCACAGGTCTATGTCCACGACACCAGCCGCGCCCTCCTGCCCGCCGATTACTTCGTCATGGACTTCATCCCCGGCATCTCATTTTGGAACCTGCGCAAAGACCTGTCCGAAAGCGACCAACAAGCCATTGAGCGCGAAGCGGGCCGCTACCTGCGTCAGATGAACCAGATTCACGGCCAACAGTTTGGCTATTTTGCCAGCACAGAACGCTTTTCGACCTGGTCCGCGTGCTTCGACCACATGCTTCAGGGCGTTTTGCAGGATGGACAGGATGCGGATATTTCCCTGCCCCTGGCCTATTCCGAACTTTTAGCGCTGGCCCGCTCAAAATACGATTGCCTGCGGAACGTCACCACCCCAAGCCTGGTTCACTGGGATCTGTGGGATGGCAACATCTTTGTCGACCCTGCCACTCGTCAGATTACCGGCATCATCGACTTTGAACGCGCCCTGTGGGCCGACCCCCTGATGGAAGTCGGATTCGGCGCCTTTGGCGATAATCCCCACTTCCGGGCCGGGTACGGTGAAGATCTGCTGTCCATGCCCGGAGCCTCCACCCGCAAAACACTCTACAACCTCTACCTGTATCTGATTATGGTCATCGAGTGCGCCTACCGACAATACGAAACCCAGGATCAAGAAAACTGGGCGCGGGGGATGTTGACCGCCGAGTTGGAAAAACTCAAATAAAAACCGACCGCTAAAACTTCATGCCATCCAACCAGCCCGCGAGTTCCTTCTCGCGGGCTTTCAGGTCGTCGCGGATTTCGTCGTATACGCCGGGCAGGTATTCGCCGGCGATTTTGCCGTCCAGGATGAACAGCACCCGTCCGGTTTTGGCCGCCACCCTGACATCGTGCGTCACCAGCAGGATGGTCACGCCTGATTGGTGAATCCCGGCCAACAGGCGCATGATTTCGTTGGCGGAGGTGGAATTCAGAGCACCGGTCGGCTCGTCGCCAAAGATGATTTTCGGGTCGCCCATCAAGGCGCGGCAGATGCCGACCCGCTGGAGTTGGCCGCCCGAAGCCTGGGTGATGTCG
>DAOUML010000338.1:0-21278 GCA_034411635.1 Anaerolineales bacterium | reverse complement strand
CACTCATCCTGCTCCAACCTTTTTGCATCGCGCTCCGATTCATTCTTCGCTCCTTTTTTCCCCTATATTACCCCTTTCCGAAAAATTGAACCACACCCGTGCCGGATTGCGAGGGCGCCTCTGTCACCGTCAGCAAACCTGTCAGCGTGACCGTCTCGGACACCGACGGCGCGCCCCAGGCCGGGATTCGGGTCTACGCCTTCAACGGCAACACCTACACCAACTTCAATACCACCACCAACGCCGCAGGCCAGGCTACTTTCACCCTGCCGCTGGGCGAGTATCGCTTCCGGGCTGACCTGAACGGCACCCGCTTCTGGAGCGGCCCGTCCAACCACTGCGCCATTCCGGGTTGCGAAAATGCCGGGGTGACGGTCAGCATCCCGCTGGTCGTCTCGATTCAGGACGCCGACGGCGCGCCCCAGGCCGGCGTGCGCGTCTACGCCTTTACCCATTCGGGCACAGGCAACGGCGCAACCTACACCAACTACAACGCCACCAGCAACGCCGAAGGCCAGGCCGTCTTCACCCTGCCCCTGGGCGAATACCGCTTCCGGGCTGATTTCAATGGTGTGCAGTATTGGAGCGGCGCGGCAAATCACTGCACTGTTCCGGGCTGCGCCAGCCTGGTGGTGACGGTTGGCCCGCAGGCTACAGCCACCAGTACACCCAGCCCGACAGCCACCGCGCCGGTCGAACCTACCCCGACCGCGCCGCTCGAGCCGTCGCCAACTGCGACACTTGAGCCTACGCCAACAACGACTGTCGAGCCTGTCGAGACATCGTCGCCCGAATCGGGCGAAACGCCCACGCCTTCGGCCTGGCAGCCCGGCGGGGCCAAGGTACTGGCGGCTGCCCAAAAGCAGCAACCCAACCAGGTGACAGTCACCGTTCTGGATACAAACGACGAACCGAAAGCCGGCTTGCGCGTCTACGTCTTTAGCGGCGCGGACTATACCGGCTACTCCGGCACGACAGACCAGGCCGGACTGGTGACCTTTACCCTGCCCGACGGCGAATACCGCTTCCGGGCCGACCTGAACGGAACCCGCTTCTGGAGCGCGGACGACAACCACTGCAACGTCCCAACCTGCCCGAGCGCCAGCGTTACCGTGACGATTCCGGTCACCGTCACCGCCCTGGATACGAATGCCCAACCGAAATCCGGTCTGCGCGTCTACGCCTTCGACGGCAATACCTACACCAACTACTCGGCCACCACCGGCGCCGACGACCAGGCTGTCTTCACCCTGCCGCAGGGCGAGTACCGTTTCCGGGCCGATTTCAACGGCACCCGCTTCTGGAGCGCATATGACAATCACTGCGCCATCCCCGATTGCGAAAGCGCGGCTGTGACCGTGACCCTGCCCGTAACCGTGACCGTCCTCGATACCGACGGAACGCCGCAGGCCGGCTTGCGCGTCTACGCCTTTGATGGCGCGACCTACACCAATTACAATGCCACTACCAACGCCGACGGCCAGGCCGTCTTCACCCTGCCACAAGGCGAATACCGCTTCCGGGCTGACCTGAACGGCACCCGCTTCTGGAGCAGTGAAACCAACCACTGTGAAGTAGTCTCGACAAGCTCGACCCAAGCCCTGAACTGCGATTCCGCCAGCGTGACCGTCTCCAAACCCGTCACGGTCACGGTCGCCGGGCAGGGCGGACAGCCCTACCCGGGCCTGCGCGTCTACGCCTTCACGGATTCTACCTATACCGGCTACTCCGGCACAACAGACGCCAGCGGCCATGTCACTTTCACCCTGCCGCTGGGCGCATACCGCTTCCGGGCCGATTATGATGGAGTCCAGTTCTGGAGTGCAGAAACGAATACCTGCCCAATCCCCGGCTGCGAAAGCGCCAGCGTCACCCTGCCGGGCGGGACGGGCGAAATGAACGCCAGCATCGAGTACGAATACGACCCGCTCAACCGCCTGGTAAAAGCCACCTACACCGACCCCAACAACCCCGCGGCCGGCGGGCGGACGTATGAATACACCTACGATGCCGTTGGCAACCGCCTGTCCCAAACCATCACCATCAACGGTCTGGCCGCCGTTACCCTGTACGAATACGACGCCGCCAATCGCCTGACCAGCGCCGGAGTCCATACCTACACCTACGACAACAACGGCAACCTGCTCAACGATGGTGTCAACACCTACACCTACGACGGCGCAAATCGGCTTGTCTCTCTCGCCTCTCCAATAACGAATATCGAGTACCGTTACAGATGTAATGGGTTGTCAAGGGACGCCTGGGGGATTACCGGCTGCAAAAGCGACCGAGTGAGTCAGACCGTAAACGGTGTCACCACCTACTATACTTTGGATCAAGCCGCTGGGTTGACCCAGGTGCTCGAGGATGGCGCGAATGCTTATTTATATGGCGCTGGTCGTATTGCGCAAGTGAACACGGCTGGAACCGAATATTTCCTCGGTGACGCCTTGGGCAGCGTTCGGCAGATGACCGATGCCGCTGGCGCAGTGACCCTGGCAAAGGCGTACGATCCCTATGGGGTTGCGCTTCAAAGTATTGGGAATGGCTTGTCAAATTACGGCTTTACCGGCGAACTGAGCGACTCCACCGGATTGCTCTACTTGCGGGCGAGATATTACGCGGCGGACACAGGTCGGTTTATCAGCCGCGATCCCTGGCCGGGCCAAAGCAATCGCCCGCTCTCGCTCAATCGCTGGGCTTATGTTGAAGCGAATCCGATTAATCTCACCGACCCCAGCGGATTATCGCCCTACTCTGATGCAGATATAAAGGCTTGTATTTCGTCCCCAAAATTGAACGGGTTGAGAACCCCTATGAAAGAATCTGTCTGTGGAATGATTGCTGAACTGAAAGAGGAGGGTTATCTAATGGCTGACATGGCTTATGATGTGCATATAGAAAGCGCTCATCGTTCGCCACGGGATGCGCACCGATATAGTACTGCCTGGCACATTTTGTACGATTTTGTGTCAATTGAGGATTTACGCAAAACCCCGAAAGATTTGGACGGGAATGTTTGGTATAAGGATTGGTGGGATGGCATTTACTGTGCGACAGATGAAAACACCTATGGAAATTATGGTGTTGGGAGTTATCTATATCTTGTACCTGATGCCAGGCGAGGCTTGCTGGATTACTACATAAAGAAAAATGCTTCTGATTTATCACCTGAAACATATAGGGAAGGACGTTTTGGAATCAAATATATAACCACTAAATACGGTTGGAGTGTGCCCGATCATTATTATGCCCTTGAAGGTTGGGTTGGTACTCGCCGTTTGCCCAACAGTTCATATCCAGATGTGTCAAAACATGTCACTGGCTGGGCTGTTGATATCAGTAGAAAGACTTTGCGCGACGATATATGGGGGCAAGGTGGATATACTGTTATCGACGAGATTGCAGACAGATATGGATTGACCCGACCGTATAATAATCAAGAGTATGTTCACTATATGCCTGCCAGTGATAGGCATAAATTGCTTCGAGAATGGTGGCATTTTGAGCGCTAATCTTGATTTTGGACAGCGAGGTTTGCCATGAAAAAGAGATTGGCTCTTTTGACTATTGTAGTTTTGGCTACTCTTTCTTGTGTTCTTGCTTTTGCAACGTGGGAATACTTTGGGGCTGGAGCGCGCTGCACTGGTGATAGAGAACCTTCTACGCCCGAAGGCGAAGGAATTTTCGTAGGAATATGGGTCTATGAAGTTAAACCCTATACCGTCATTACAAGCAAAGGTCGTTGGTATCCAGGAGACTATAATGACCAGGGTGGCGAGGGGATGTGGCATGGAAATATAACCTTGCTCTTTGCAGGAAAAGATGGCGCAACTTTTGTGGTTCGCTACCCGGTGAACGACCCTGTTGCGGGTTATTCGCGTATTTCTTGTTTGTGGTATGTGCCAGTAGGTTACTACCGTGATTGAAAACTGATTTGGACAAGCCGCCCCACATGAAAAGACGAACCAGCCGGTGGATTGGCAAGGCTCGTCTCTTGAATTGGGGGGCAAATTCATTGTAGCACACTCCGAGTCTGAATAAAAGTACCCTTCGACAGGGTCTCGATAGTCTCGACCGCCTGCTCACGCTGTCCTGGAGTCCTTCAGGGAGTGTAGCACCTTGACAAACAAATATACGCCGCTTCATCGGTTCGATGAAACGCTGCTTGACTACGGGTGTACAATTTAAGTGAGCGGCAAGCCCGAAAAACCCTGTTTCAGGGTCTCCAAGTGGAGTTAACAGGATTACCTGTTTGGGACGCCGCTCATTTCATGACGCATTTGTTTCAATCGGAAATTTTGACGGCGGCATGGGGATGGGAGGTCGGCTGGGACCCCAGGGGATGGCGGTCAGGTCTGTGCCAAGCCCCAGGTCGTCCAACTGCTGGCGCGCGTACTGCGCTCCAGATTGTTCCGCGGGACGGTTCTCTTTGCCCAGCAGGTAGGCGTAGTTCAGCAGTTTGCGGGCCACACCCACTGGCTCGGCAAAACGGTCGGTCTCATTTTCCGCCAGCACATGCCAGACGGCCACCAGCAGTTTGCGGGCAATCGCTACAATCGCCTTGTTGCGTCCCAGGCGCGGCTGCAGGCGGGCCAGTTCGGCCTTCCAGTGCGGGTGAGAGTTCGAGGCGGTTTGGGCGGCTGCCACCATTGCGGTGCGCAAGTCGCGGCGACCGGACTTGGTGATGGCTCCCTTGCGGCTGGTCATGCCGCTCTCCTGCACTCGTCCGCCCAGGCCAGCATAACCAACCAGTTTTTTGGGGTTGTCAAAACGGCTGATATCGCCAATCGCAGCCAGGGTGGCAAGAGCGTTGATCAGGCTGATGCCGGGCAGGTGAATCAGGCGGGTGGCGCGTTCATCCTGGGCGGCCAGCGCCTTGAGCGTCGTTTGGATGCGTTCGACTTGTTGGTGCGCGAAGCTCAGCGACTCCAAATTACAGCGCAGGTTGGTTTTTTCAGCCGGGCTGAGTTCCAGCGCCAACCACCAATCCTGTTTTTCCGGCTGGAAAAGCTCCCCGGCGGGCGGCAGGATTTGGTGGCGGTGCAAAATGGCGTGCAGGCGGTTTTTGGCCTGGGTTGACAGGCGCGTCATTTTGTTGCGTTGGGCAATCAGCGCGCGCAGGTCTTGCACTTCCTGCGGTGGAACCCAGATGCCCACCAGCAAGCCCTTGGCCAGCAGGCGCGCTAGCGTTACGGCGGCGATTTTGTCATTCATGACCTGGGCACGGGTAATCAGCGCCACATGTGGCGGGTGGACGACTGTTACCGATTGGACGTGCGGCAGTAAATCATCGTACATTTGCCAGGTGTTGGTGGTCATTTCGATAACCACAGCATCATCAACCACAGCATCATCTGGGCGCAGATTGCGGGTCATCCATTTTTCCAGATGGATGTACTCCACACGCTGCGGGCCGAGCACCTGGTTGAGATCGATATCCACGCCAACTGCCACGAGATAGTGCTTGTGGATGTCGAGACCGATAAAACGTTGGGATGTTGTATTCTGCGGAGTCATATTGGCTGCTCCTTTTGTTCAAAGGCTGGTAAACCCTGCCAGCCGCAGGGCCGGGCGCGTTTCTTTTTTGGGCCGCTGTCTCACACACAGATACGGGCTGTCCTTGGGTTCAGGATTCCCAGTTAAGTGAAGTCGAACGGGCTGGCCAAACACAACGACGGGTTGCACACACACAACAGCGCTCCCATAACGGTAACCGGCTGGCCCAGATGCAGTGCGCCTGGAGGACGCATCCCCGTTCTCCTAACAATTTCAGCGTACTCCGAAATACGTCCGATTGCAACCTGATGCAGCCAGCCAAACATAACGACGGGCTGCGCACATCGTCCTGGCGGTCGATGCCAGGGGAGTGCCCCCATAAGCATAATCGGCTAGCCCTGAAACAGTTTGCCTGGAGTTGTACTACGATAACTCCCAAAACGCGCCCGGCGGCTTGTCCCTGCGAGAGCAACTCCCGCCGAGGCATTAACATACTAACATAATGGCCTGGGCGACCGCCTGCAAGAAACCGTCAACGGCGTCACCACCACCTTCACGATGGATTTGAACACGGGTTTGACCCAAGCCCTCTCAGACGGCACCCACGAATACATCTACGCCCACACCCGCCTGGCCCAGATTGACCTGACACCTGACACCGGCACACCTGATACCCTCGAATACTTCCTTACTGACGCCCTCGGCTCCGTGCGCCAACTAACCGACTCAACCGGCGCAGTCACCTTGGCGCGGACGTATGACCCCTATGGAGTCGTGACCACTTCAACCGGCGCATCATCCAGCGGATACGGTTTCACCAATGAATATCACAGTCAAGGGCTAATTTATTTGCGCGCGCGGCATATCATCCCCGTAGGGGGCTATGCTCCCGGCATTGGCAGGTTCTTGACGAGAGAGTTTAGGTCGAGTAGGTAGTCGAGACCCATCGAGACCCATCGAGACCTTGTTGAAACCACCGGCCGGGTGAATCTGTCATTTTCTGTCAAAATCAGTCCAATCTGCGCGCACAATACCATGCAATTCAAATGGTCTTGTGCGCCGTCCTTCTGCAAAAAAGCCCCGATTTCGGGGCTTTTTTTGCTTGATTAGCGGCCAAAAAGGATGACGGATAACAGGATGATAGGGATTTTACAAAAACTTCCACAACCAACAAAAAGGATTATAGCATATTCCATTTACCAGGAGACGATTGGCAACCTGATTGACAAGGCGATGGAGGCCATCTCAACATGAGCGCCTGGGGCGGGGAGAGTTTGCGCGAGGACAAACGCTGGAAGTATGGCCCGCCGCCGGTAAACTGAACAGCGATGTCTATTGGTCGCTAATATCCAGTACATAGTTCAAATACGTTCTTGGCTTTTTTGATTCAACGCTGAGCAAGATATAAAATCCTCCTATATCTTGGGGGGCGGCAACTTTTGTTTGCCATTCGGCGTTTGCATTGGGAGGTGTAAGTGGTACATCAGCCAGGTCGATGGTTTCGTAGATGCCGTAGATGATTCCATTTGAGCCAATAACAGGAGGCGTACCAATGTGGGTTTTTAACGGAAACTTTGTGGGGTTGAAATTTTGCCAGGAGAAAAGGAAGCCAGTCTCGGCACGTTGTGCTTCCAAGAGGGTTATTACGTTGTCGCTCAGTCCAGTAATGCCGTTTCCCGGTTCAAGAACCAATTCTTTATCCAGTTCGGCTATCGGATAAGTCAAGTCTGGCACAATCTCATCAAGGTTGAGTTCCATTTTCCCTGTGGTTTTGTTATTCTCTGGTTTGTAGTCATCCAGTTCGCCCTGAAAACTGATGTAGTCGATGACAAGTTTTGTGCCCGCTTCGGCCTGCGCGCCCTTACATTCCACATACAGCAACTGTGTTTCCGGGGCAGATTTTGTTCCGGTGGTATAACCACGCATCTGAAAACCCGGCGCAAAGCGATGCCCACCCGTGCCGACGAAGACAGTTTCACAGGTGGTAGATTTGCTTCCGTTGGTCAGTACTGCTGGTTTGTTCTCCACGGCGCGCATCGTGCTCCACTCGCCAGTGTCGTTGCGGATGGTGATGTCGATGCGCAAATCTCCGCTTGCCGTCTGCTCAACCCTGGTGGCATAGGCAACCCAGGCTTTTGTTTCGTGATCGTTTTGGGAAAGTTTCGGCGTCTCGACACCTTCAGGCAGCACGATATACTTACAGGATGACAAGAGGAAACAGGCAATGATCGTCAGGATAATCTGTATTTTTAACTTCATCGTTGCATCTCCTTATGGATTGATGACCGGGAGCAGTGGCCTGATTTGTGCCAGCGCAAATGAATAGCCAGGCGGCATGGCAGTTGTACCGTCGACCCCTGTGACGGCCTTATGCTGGTCAATGTAGGAAATATCGATGAAGTGGGCATAGCACTGGCGGCAGGGATTGAGATAGGTGCTATAAATTTCACTGGTAAACCAGCCGTGGTCGACGCTGATCGCAACCAACAGGTTTTCGACCTCTTGCGCCGAGATTTGTTTTTCGACAATCGTGTCGCCTGCGCTCGCGGTAATGCGCCCATCCGGGTAAATGACATACAGTTCATCCACGCATTGCGGCCCGGCAGTACGGTGATAGACCAGTGCTGCGCCTGCCTGAATAAGTTCAGCGGCTTCAGCCTCTCGGAAAGGGGCAACCAGGCACTGACTGGTTGCAGGCGTAGCAACGGAAGATGCCCCACCCATTTGTGAGATAGAAATTATGCTGACAATAGCCACTACCGCCATTGCGCCCAGACCATAAGCCAGCCTGTGCCGCTGCGCCGCGTTAGAGGATGTTGCCTGGATTTTGGAACGGCCTGTTTTGCGATTTACAAGCAGGGTTTGCACACCGATAAAGGTGAGTGTCAGTACGCCAATGACGATTTTTGTCCACCAGGAGCTCAGCGAGCCGATAAATTGGATGAGTACCTGGGTGACAGCCAGCACAAACACCCCAAACAGCGTGCCGAATACATAGCCAGAGCCGCCGGTCAGCATTGTGCCGCCCATTACCACCGAAGCAATGACATCCAGTTCAAAGCCGGGGGCGTATAAGCCGTGCCCCGAAAATACGAAAACGCTGAAGCATAACCCGGCCAGCGCTGAACAAAAACCATTGAAAGTATAGACGAGCAATTTGGTCTGGTCTACGGGCAAGCCCATCAGCCGGGCCGATTGTTCGTTGCGGCCTTCGTTTCCGCCAATGGCGTAGATGGTGCGTCCAAAACGGGTATGGTGGGCAACGTAGATGGCAACAATCAACAAAACAAAAGAGATAACCACCGGAATGGAGATATATGGCGCGGGCGTTCCTTGTTGTTCAGCCAACTCCGTCAGACCCGGAATCAGGATTTTTGTTTTGCCAATAATTTGGAAAAGGTAGTTATCGATGGTGATTGCATTATCGCTGATAAAGAAACACATGCCACGCGCGAACCACATGCCCGCCAGGGTGGCGATAAATGGTTGAACTTTTAACTTGACGATGAATGTGCCCATCACTGCGCCGAGGCTCATGCCCATCAAGAGCATCAGCAGGATGACCAGCCACGGATTCATCCCACTGCGTAGTAAAGCGGCTGTGGAAACAGTCGTCAGCGCGACTACGCCACTGACCGACAGGTCGATGCCGCCGGTCAGGATAACGAAAGTCATTCCGATTCCGCTAATCAGCAGATGAGCGCTGTTGCGAAACAGGTTAAAAAACACCTGCGGGTTGCGCATTCCGACAAAAAAGTAAGCACCAACGGCGTAGGCTGTTAAGGCCAGCAACGCAATGGCGATCAGTGGGATAAATTTGCGATTTTTGGATAGAAAATTTTTCAAGACAGGAAGCATGACTAGGCCCCTTTCCTTGTCATATTAACCCGGCGGAAAAGGCTTTTGACCTGTTCAGAATACAGCAGGATGACCAGAATCACCACAATGGCCTTGATGGCCTGGAGCGCAAAGGCCGGGACGCCGATGGCATACATCGACTGGGTGATAGCCTGCATGACCAGCGCGCCAATCATGCTCGCCAACAGCGAGAAACGCCCACCGCTCATCGAGGTGCCGCCGATAACCACCGCCAGGATGGCGTCCAGTTCGGTGGTCAGGCCAATGTTGTTTGCGTCTGAGGTGCGGATGTTCGAACTGGCAACCAATCCGGCAATTCCGGCGCAGAATCCGCAAAAAGTATAGACCATCAACTTAATGCGTTTTTCGTTGATGCCGCTAAAAAAACTGGAGCGGAAGTTGGTGCCCACCGATTCAATGAAAAGCCCAATAGCGGTTTTGCGGGTGAGCAGCCAGGTCAGGGCGAAGACAAAGGCGACGATATACAACGAAAACGGCAAGATGAGCCATCCTTGTCCGATAAAAGCGTAAGGCGTGTAAGTAATTTGAACGCGCAGACCATTCGTAATCAACTGGGCAATGCCGCGCCCTGAAATCATCAAGATGAGGGTTGCCACCATCGGCTGGATGCGCATATAAGCCACCAGCACCCCGTTCCACAGGCCGCAGAAAATCGAAACCAGCAAGGCCGCTCCGATGACCACCCATAAAGGCTGAAAACTGTAGGAAGTGTCGGTCACGAAAAAGACCTCGTTGCGCAGCGCCGAGGGATTCATCAAAATCCCGGCTACCGATGCCGCAATCGCCATCGTCGCGCCCACTGATAAATCTACGCCGCCGGTGGCAATCACCAGCGTCATGCCAATTGCCAGTAGCATCACTGTCGAGCCGTTGCGGAAAATGTCTATCAGGCTGCCGTGCAGGTTTCCGTTGCGGTTCTCGATGGTGAAAAAACCGGGGATGAAGATAAAGTCGAAGAGTAGAATAAGCCCCAGGGCTAACAAGGGGAAAAACAAGCGGCTCTCGGTAATGCTCCTCCAATAAACTTTAATGGGCTTTTTCATGCTTCACTCCCTGCAATCGCGTGAATGATGGTCTTCTCATCTACTTCGCCTGAAAATTCGGCCACCTTTTCACGGTCGCGCAGCACTGCAATGCGGTGGCTGGTACGCAAAACCTCTTCCAACTCGGATGAGATGAATACGCAGGCTTTGCCTTCCTCAGCCAGCAAGAGGACCAATCTTTGGATTTCGGCCTTGGTGCCGACATCGATTCCGCGTGTTGGCTCGTCGAGGATGAGTACCTGTGGGTTGGTTGCCAGCCAGCGGGCCAGGATGACTTTTTGCTGATTGCCGCCGCTCAGGGTTTTTACCGGCTGATCTGCTGAGGGGGTGGCAATACTGAGCATTTCGATATATTTCTCTGCGATTTGGTATTGCGCGGCGAGATTCAGGTATCGGAACCAACCCTTGCTGGCCTGCATGGCCAGGATAATATTCTCACGCACGGTCAGGTCGTCCACGATCCCGGCAGACTTACGGTCTTCAGGGCATAACGCCACGCCGCGCTTGATAGACGCCAGCGGGGAGTAATCTTGAACTGGCTTTCCGTTGATAACCATTGCGCCTGAATCTGGTTCCTCATTTCCGAACAGCAGGCTGGCTGTCTCCGTGCGCCCCGACCCAAGCAGGCCGGCCAGCCCCAATACTTCTCCCTTGTGCAAATCCAGGTCGAAGGGCTGCATATTGCCCGTTAACCCGATGCCGCGTGCTTGTAGCAGGGCTTCGCTTTTGATATGCTTACCGCTTTCCAGTTTGATTTTCGTCATTTCATCGAGTTCTGCCAGGCTCCGGCCTATCATCTTGGAGATAAGGCCAACCCGTGAAATAGAATCCGTCTCATACGTTCCGACCAGTTTTCCATTACGCAGAACGGTAATGCGATCAGAAATCTCATATATTTGGCCGAGAAAATGGGTAATAAAAATAATGCCAACGCCTTCGCTTTTGAGTTTGCGCATCACTTTGAACAATTGCGCCGTCTCATGCACATCCAGGCTGGAGGTGGGTTCGTCTAAAATCAGGGTTTTTGCCGAAGCGATATACAGCGCGCGCGCAATCGCCACCATTTGCTGGATGGCAACCGTATAGGAGCCAAGCGGCATGCTCACATCGATATTGACTCCCAGCGAATCGCGCAGCGTGTTAGCAGCAAGGGCGTTCATCTTGGGCCAGTCAATGCGGCCCATCTTACGCGGTTCACGCCCCAGCAGGATGTTCTCGGCTACCGACAGGTTGACGCACAAATTAACTTCCTGGTAAACCGTGCTAATGCCCAACGACTGGGCATGCTGTGGGGATTTGGGATGGATTTCACGCCCATCGAAAATGATTTTGCCGTGGTCGAATTTATCTACCCCGGTCAGTATTTTCATCAGGGTCGATTTTCCTGCTCCGTTTTCCCCTACCAGGCAAAGAACTTCACCCTTCCTGAGCGTTAGGCCAACACCGTCAAGAGCCTGTACGCCTGGAAAGGCCTTGCTAATACCTTCCATAACGAGAATATTTTCTTCCAAACCAGACATGAGCGCCTTGCCTTTATAGGTAAGAACCATCCCCTAAAGAATATTGAGGTCTTTAGGGGATGGAAGAGAGGAGGGCGATTTAGTATTTGCGACCCGCAGCAATTTCAGGCAGATTTGGGTCAACCATGTAGAAGACACTTTCCTGCGAGGGGATCCACTTGGGCAGGGATTCGCCGTTCAGGGCGGCCAGCGCGGCTTCATAGACCTGTGGAGCCAACAGCGGGTTACATTCAACAGTCACATTGAGTGTGCCGTCAAGCATGGCCTGGAAAGCGCCAGCGGTAGCATCAACCGAGATCATTTTGACATCCACTGCCGGAACGAGACCGGCTTCTTTGAGCGCTTCGATAGCCCCGAAAGCCATTTCATCGTTCTGACCGAAGATGCCCTGTACGTCTTTGGTTTCTTTCAGCCAGGCTTCAGTGACCTGCTTGCCTTCCACGACACTCCAGTTGGCTGTCTGGCTCTTGGTGACGGTAATGCCACATTCGGCAGCGGTCTCACGGAAGCCCGTGCCACGATCAATGGCCGCCGCAGCGCCCACATTGCCAACCAGTTCCCAAACATTTTTAGACGGGCTGTCTTTGAGCAGTTCGCACATCTCGCGGCCAGCCTTGCGGCCCTCATCTACAAAGTCGGCGCCGATGAAAGTAACGTAGTAATCTTCAAATCCATCGATTCGGCGGTCAGACAGGACAACCGTCTTTCCGGCATCTTTTGCATCTTTGAGTACCTGCTCCCAGCCAGTCACTTCGAGCGGCTGCAAGACGATTACATTTACTTCAGGGTCCTGGATAAACTGCTGGAAACCTGCAACTTGTTTTGCGATGTCATTCTGTGAATCGTAGAATTTCAGGGTGATGCCCAACTGCGCGGCGGTTTCTTTGAAGGAAGCACTGTTGGCAGCCCGCCAGCCGCCCTCTGAACCGGTTTGCAGGAACCCAACGACCAGATCTTCGTAGGTATACACCTTCGCGGCAGGTTCTACGGGCGCGGCAGTTTCTACCGGTGCGGCGGGTTCTACGGGCGCAGCAGGTTCTATGGGCGCGGCGGGTTGTTCGGCTGTTGGGCCACAACCAACAAGACTGATTACAAGCATCATCGCAAAAACGATGGAAACGAGAACCTTCGTGATTTTCATCTTCGTACTCCTTTGTGGGTTTTTCTGGTGGAATTGAAAAGTACTTTCCGGGAAGAAGTGTTGTAAAACAGGCCTGCTAAAAGGATATATCTTTATGAAGATGAAATCCATGCGTTCTCTTTGGCGATAAGTTGATTTTTCTATGGACTTGGAAATAAAAAGAAATTGCTATTCTCGAGAATAGCAATTTCTTTGGAATTAAGTTGATTTTTTTTCGATGCTCAATATTTGCGGGTTGGCAGAATTTCCGCAGCGTCTTCAGGAAAGAAAATTGTCTCAATCGATGGAACCCATTTGGGCACAGACTCTCCATTGACAACCTTGAGCGCCAGTTCAAAGAATTGTTGACCCAGCAGGGGGTTGCATTCTACAGTTGCGTTTAACTTCCCTTCGATCATGGCCTCGAACGCGCCCCGCGCCGCATCTACCGATACAATTTTTATATCGACCCCCGGCCTGAGGCCATATTCCTCAATAGCCTGGATGGCGCCCAACGACATATCGTCATTATGAGAGTAAACCGCGGTAATCGTATTTGCATGTTTCTGTAGAAACGCTGCCATAACTTCTCGGCCTCGGGCTTTTGTAAAATCGCCCGATTCAGAGTCGATAATAATGATACCGGGATGCTCTCGCAATATTTCTCGAAACCCGAGATAACGGTCATTGGCCGGGGCTGAGCCGACGGTGCCAACCAGTTCGACGATATTGGCCTGCTCGCCAACCAGTTCCACCATCACCCGGGCTGCGTTACGGCCTTCCTCAAGAAAATCCGAACCGAGATAACTTGCATAAAGGTCTTCTGGAACAGCAGCACGCCGGTCGACCAGTATGATGGGAATACCCGCATCTTTGGCCTCGCGGAAGACCTCCTCCCAGCCGGTTTCGACGATAGGTGAAATGCCGATAATGTCGACGCGCTGGAGAATAAACTTCCGAATTGCCAAAATTTGATTTTCCTGTTTTTGCTGGGCATCCAGGAAGCGCAACTCTACACCCAACTCGTTCGCCGTTTCTTTGATGGAGATGGTATTGGCCTCGCGCCATTCGCTCTCAGCCCCCAATTGGGCATAACCAACAATCAGGTCGGCATAGTTTTTTTGTGTTTTAGGGTTCGGCACGGCAGTGGACGACGAATTCGGTAATGGTCTACAGCCCGGTGGCGCAGAAAAGATAAACAGAAAGATGAAAAAAAACACTAGATTGCGCGAAATTCTCATGTGCAGCGCTCCTTGCGCACTGATTAGACTGTGACAGCGTCGCCGTTCTCCTTCAGAGAAGTTGCTTCAGATTTGGCCGGGATGATCAGGGTGACACAGGTTCCGGTGTCATATTTGCTATGCACCGAAAGCCCGTATGGTTTACCATAATACAATCGGATACGTCTGTTCACGTTGCCAATCCCAAAACCGCTTTCCAGTTTTATGTCGCCTGTATCGTCTTCCAGTTCGGCGCGTAACAGGGCCAGTTTTTCAGGCGTGAAACCGATACCATCGTCTTCTACGACAAGCAGAATTTCATCCTGATTTCTGCGCTGGGCACGCACCCAAATTGTGCCTCCCTGGCGCTTGTTCTTGATACCGTGATACAGCGCATTCTCGACCAGCGGTTGCAGGATTAACTTCAGAATGGTGTTCTCGCTTACGTCATCAGCCACGTCTATTTTGAAATCCAGAATGTCTCGATAGCGCATTTTCTGAATGGTGAGGTAACTGCGAATGCGTTCGACTTCCTCTCTTATCGTAATCCAGTCCATTCCCTTGCTCAGGCTGATACGGAAGAAACTTGAGAGAGCGCTGACAATCTCAACCACTTGTCCTGTTTTTTTTGATTCAGCCATCCAAATAATGGTATCGAGGGTGTTATACAAGAAATGTGGATTGATTTGTGCCTGAAGCGCGCGCAGTTCAGCCTTTTTGAGATTCTCTTGCTCCTTTATTTTGGAATCAAGAAGTTCTTTGATTTTGCCAATCATAATGTTGAAACTCATCCCCAGTTCGGTGATTTCGTCGACATTATCGCTGGTCATCAGATCTTGCAGGTCATTTTTTGTGATGGTAGTTGTCACATTGTGCAGTTTTTTGATCGGCGTATAGATGCTTTTTGAGAGACTCCATGCAGCCACCACGGCAAAGGCTACCGCTCCAAAAATTAGCAAAATTGAAAAAATTCGCCATCGGTCAAAGCCTTCGCGCATGGTCTCATACTGGCCTTCCATGCGTAAGACTTCGTATATTACATAATCTTGCACCACTTCTTCTACTACCGAAGTCGCAAAACGGATTTGCTCCAGCGTAGCCTCGTTCTCGGCAGCAGTACTGTTTTGGGTTATTTTTTCACCCATTAAATCAACGTAACTCTCCAATGACTGCATCGTTCGAAGAATTAAATCCAGTTTGACCCTGGCGCGTGGTGAATCAGTATTCTCCATCATCCAGCGTATCTGGGTATTGATGTCAGCGATGATTTCGTATTGTTTGCCCTCCGAAAATTCGATTTTCCCCGCTACGATTTTCCACATTTCATTGTCAATATCTGGCTTTATGCTTCCACTGATGCTATTGGCGGTGGTGATGTTGGTGATAATCGCGTCGTATTGGCGGCTGTAACTCAGCACTTGCAGCATTGAAACAACATTGGTTATCCCCATCAAAAGGATGACGATGCACAGCGAGACCAGGATTTTCACGCGGATGGACAGGTTGATTCCGGCAAAAAAGTCGGCCAGCCGCCCCAGATATTTGAGCGGCGATTTACCGCTCGAATTTGCCTCCGCGCTAAGGCGTGACAGGATTTGCCTATATCCGAACTCTGCTGTTCTTTTCGCCACGATGGTCTCCTGTTCCTGGCAATATCTTGCTCAGGCCCGCCCTCGAAATTCGATGGGCGATAGGCCAGTATTTTTTTTGAAAACAGAACTGAAATAGTGCGGATCGTTATAGCCAACCTGGTAGGCGATATCAGAAGATCTTAAAGAAGTGGAACATAACAGTTCCTTTGCTTTCTTAATACGAATTTCGGTAAGGCATTCTTTGAAAGTTTGGCAAGTTTCCTGACTGAATACCGCGCTGAAGTGACTGGCGCTCAAATTAACTTGCGAGGCTACCTCGTTAAGTGAAAGTTCTGGCTCGGTAAAATGTTTTTCCATATATTCTTTTGCCAACCGCACCAGGGTTTTGTATTGTCCGCTACGTTGATTGTCTCGAAAAGCCAACGCAGCGGAGAGAATCTTGAATGTCTGTTCTCGTAACTGTTCTATGGTGTTGGTTTTGGGTAAAGCGGTCTCGATATGATCCAAGTCTGGGATAACGTGGTCAAGATCTCCTCCCAAGTCGTTGACTAATCTGGAAGCAGCCAGCACCACATCAACAAAAATATAATTCTTGATCAGGCTGGATTTCAAAGCCGACTCTCCCAAGGAGTTGAGATAGTCGCTAAAAAAGGCGTCGAACTCGGCCCGCGTTCCGCAGCGTAGGTAGTTTTCTATGGCAGATTTATCCAGTTTTAGCAACTCAACCCGGTCAACCATCTGGGGCAAATTGTCTGAGGATTCGCTGGGTGAGCGCTGCAGGCTTATCAACGCTTCGACAAAGGATTGGTAAATATCCGCAATGCGTTTTTGAAGACTTCCTACCCCTATGCTGGCCCGGTAATGAGTGTGGGTAATGGCCTGGCAAATATCGCTGAACAAGCGGTCGCGTTCTTCGATGATGTACTCTGGCACGCTGCCCTTCATAATTAGAATGACATCTTCCAAATCTTTTTTAAGCAAGAAAATATCAGGATTATGCTCAGCCATGTTGGCGATAATCTGCTGCACGCGCTGATATTCATCATAATCAAATTGTTCAGAAAGGTCTTCTGGCTCAATTTTAAGAATAACAACCTGATAATAGGATGCAACCAGATCAAGCCCAAGCATCTGCCCTTTCTCGATGGCCTCCGTTGGCGAAATTACCCCTATGGTCAATTTAAGAAGCAATCTTTCGCGCAGGGCTGCCCGGTTTTCTTCCACCTGCTCCTGAAGTTTGCGCAGGTTTGCCTGTTCTTGCTTCTCTCTGTCGAGTTGGCTCGCTAGTTTTTGCAGAGTATCCTGCAACTTTTGTACTGTAACTGGTTTGAGTAAATAGTCTGTTACCCCCAGATTGATGGCTTTTTGAGCATAGTCGAATTCATCGTGACCACTCAAAATGATAATTTTTGTCCAGGGCATCCGTTCACGGACAAGTTTGCTTAATTGCAGGCCGTCCATAAACGGCATCTTGATATCTGTAATCAGCACATCAGGCTGTATTGCGCGCAAAAGGGGCAGGGCCATCTCGCCATCGGTTGCCTCACCGCAAAATTCGAATCCATTAGCCATCCAATTCACGTTATCGCGTATTCCCTCCCTGGTTACGACCTCATCTTCAACAAAGAAAACCTTATATGGCATTCAAGTAATCCTTTTTGGAACTATTCGGCATCGTTACCGTTATCGTTCACGCTAAGTGTAGCAAGAAAAACGAGAAAGCGCAAGAACCATTCTGTAGCCCACAAGGTCGTATTGAAGACGCTCTGCCGCTCGATGCAAACGGACTGAGCAAATTGCAAAATGGACACGATTGGTGGCAAACCGCAATCGTCAACGGCCAGACCATGCTAATTTACAGCCGCCCGCTCACGCAAAATGGGCAAACGCTTTACATTTTGCAACTGGCGCGTTCATTATATGACGAGCACCCTCGCAGCCCCCATATAATGCCCGCCGGCGAGAATCAGCATTATATTGCGCGTTCCTGCTCTAGAAAAAACCAATCCTTGCCCGAAACAGGCATGGTTGAGGCTACCATTATATTTTGTCTTTATGGTTGTTTTTCTGTGAAAACAACCAGTATATTGTTTTTTTTCTATTGACTTAATCTCTATAGCGTAGTATGCTATAGAAGAAAGGAAGTGATTCTTATGCCCGGTGGATTTGGTCAGGGCCGCGGAGGCGGCAGACGGAAAATGTTTTTCCTCGAGTCGTGTTTGTTGGTGTTGTTGCACCGCGAACCCGGTTATGGTTACAGCCTGATGGACGGACTACGAGAATTCGGTTTTCTGACCGAGCAGATGGATATCAGTATCCTTTATCGCGCGTTGCGTAACCTGGAAACTGCCGAACTTGTGATCAGTACCTGGAGCGATGACAGTCTCGGGCCGCAGCGTCGCATGTATACCATTACCCCGTTGGGCGAAACAACCCTGGCGGAGTGGGTTGAATCCTTGCGCCAGCGACGCAGGGAAATTGAAACGCTTGAAGCGGCCTATGACGCCGTGAAGAAAAGCGTTTCGTGATTGGCAGAAAGGAGCAATATCATGCCATTCAAGGATGGAACGGGTCCGAATGGACAAGGCTCTCGCAGCGGGCGAGGCGTGGGTAACTGCGCGGGGCAAGGTGGCGCAGGGCGTCCCTTTGGTTTGGGGCGTGGTCGGCGCGGCGGTGGCCGCGGACGCGGATTGGGTGTCAATGCGGGCCAGGGCAACTCCTGGATTCAAACCCAACTCAACGAACTGGGAGCCGCCATCCAGAAGATCACCGAGCGGTTGGACGATAACAAATAACAACATTCGATCTTCGGGATTCGAGATTCGGAAATCGTTTTTTCGAGTATCGAGTACCGAATATCGAGCCCCCTGGAGAACCATGAAACTCATCATCTCAATCAACGGTAACAAACTCGACTCCCCCTTCGATCCGCGTTTTGGACGCGCAACGGCCTTTTGCCTGGTCGATTCTGAAACCGGGGAGTGGAGCGTCCACGAAAACCCGGCGATTTCCGCTTCGGGTGGGGCGGGCGTGCAGGCGTCGCAATTCATTGCCAGGCTCGGCGCGCAGGCGGTGGTCAGCGGGGCTTATGGCCCTAATGCTTTCGACACGCTCTCGCCCGCAGGCATAGACATGTACCTGGCTCCCACCGGCGAAACCCTGACCGCTGCCGAGGTGCTGGCGCTGTTCAAAGCCGGGAAACTGAGTAGAGCCGAAGCCGCCACCCATGCCGGGCATCACGGAAGCGGCCACTGATGCGGATCGTTGTCGCCAGTGGCAAGGGCGGCACCGGGAAAACCACCGTTGCCACCAGCCTGGCGCTCGTGGCTGGCGAGATTGTCCGCTTTCTCGATTGTGACGTGGAAGCGCCCAACGCCGCGCTTTTTCTCGCTCCCAATCTGGAAACGCGCAAAGAAGTTGGCATTCAACTGCCGGTGGTGGATGAAACCCTCTGCACCCATTGCGGACGTTGCGCCGAAATCTGCGAATTCCACGCGATTGCCGTCATCGGTAAGAAAACGTTGATCTTTCCGGAACTCTGTCACGGTTGCGGCAGTTGTACGCTCCTCTGCCCCGAAAAAGCCATCAGCGAACGGCTGGATGTGATGGGCATGCTCGAAAGCGGGTTTACATCTGAAGGCATTGATTTTGCCCAGGGCGTGATGAACGTCGGCGAGCCGATGGCTGTGCCGATCATCCGCGAGTTGAAAAGGTGGCGGCCAATGTCATTCCCCTTCGGGGACGATGTGCGAGCCGCCCTGAGCGGAGCGATCTCCAGCGAAGTCGAAGGGCGGCGAAGCAATCCTCCTGCCAACGAGGAGATTGCTTCGGGGAAAATCGCCCCTCGCAATGATATCGAAATTCGGGATGCCCCCCCCGGGGCTTCCTGCCCGGTGGTCGAGACGATGCGTGGCTCAGACTTTGTCCTGCTCGTGACTGAACCGACTCCCTTCGGGTTGCACGACCTGAAACAAGTGGCCGGAATCGCGCTGGAAATGGGCTTGCCTGCCGGCGTGATCATCAATCGCGATGGCATTGGCGATAACGCTGTCGAAAGTTACTGCGCCGAAGTTGGACTGCCGATTTTGATGCGCATTCCGATGGAACGGCGCTTTGCCGAAGCAATTGCCAGCGGAAAAACGCTGGCGCAGGCCGCGCCGGAATACCGTGAAAAATTTTCGGCGCTGCTGGAGAACATCACAGCGAGGGTCGCCGCATGAAACAACTCGTCATTTTGAGTGGCAAAGGCGGCACCGGCAAAACCAGCGTCACGGCGGCTTTTGCCCATCTCGCGGCCAGCGGGCCGCTGGCTGGCCGGGTTATTTTGGCCGATGCCGATGTCGATGCGGCCAACCTGGAACTTGTTTTGCAACCGACTTTGCTCGAACAGCAGGATTTTAAAGGCGGCAAGGTGGCCGTTATCGACCAGGAAACCTGCGCTTCGTGTGGTGACTGTCAGGCGGTTTGCCGTTTTGATGCAATTAACTACGCTGACGGCTCTCATCCCCGGCCCCTCTCCCCAATGGCGAGGGGAGTTTATGTGGTTGACCCGATTGCCTGTGATGGCTGCGCGGCCTGCGTTTATCAGTGTCCGACCGAGAGTATTGCCATGCGCGAGCAGTTGGCCGGTAAATTTTATTTCTCCGAGAGCCGCTATGGGCCGCTCTACCATGCCAATCTGCTGCCGGGACAGGAAAATTCCGGCAAACTGGTGACACTCGTCAAGCAGCGCGCCCGCCTGCAAGCCCTGGACGAGAACCGCGAACTGGTCATCGTCGATGGGCCGCCGGGGATTGGCTGCCCGGTCATTTCGGCGGTTTCTGGGGCAAACCTGGCGCTGGTGGTGGCCGAGCCGACCGTCTCTGGGGGGCACGATATGCGCCGGGCGCTGGAGACGCTGAAGCATTTTGGCGTAAGGGCGCTGGTGGTGGTCAATAAAGCGGATATCTTCCCGGCTGGGGCCGATGAAATCGAAGTATTTTGCCATCAGCAGGGTGTTGAAACTGTCGGACGGATTCCGTTCGATTTAACGGTAGCCAGCGCGATGGTGGCGGGCGAGGCGGTAACGGCTTTTCAGCCGGAATCCCCTTTCAGTGTCGCCATCCACCAGGTGTGGGAACGAGTCTCCCAATTTTTGATGGAGAAACAATGACCGACCTGGAAATCGCCATTTTCGAACGTCTGAAAACCGTCATTGACCCTGAAACCAATATCGATGTGGTGCGGATGCGCCTGGTGGAAAACCTGTGGGCCGATACGCTCGGCAAGGTGCGTTATACCTTTCGCCCTTCGTCGTTTGTCTGTCCGATTTCTCTACCGGACAAAATTCGGGTAATCATGCTTGAAGTCAGTAAACGAAACAGGGATGGTCAGGTTGAAATCCAAGAGATGCTCAAGTACGCGCA
>DAOUML010000337.1:0-2049 GCA_034411635.1 Anaerolineales bacterium | reverse complement strand
CACTCATCCTGCTCCAACCTTTTTGCATCGCGCTCCGATTCATTCTTCGCTCCTTTTTTCCCCTATATTACCCCTTTCCGAAAAATTGAACCACACCCTTTTCCCCGTAAAAAGAAGCACACCTGAGCATTTTGCTGTATACTTGCTGATTGCCTTGTTCACGGCATAACGCTCATGGAACTAATTCTCGCCTCCCTTCGTTCAACCCCCGAATACCAAACCCTGCTCGAAACCCTGCGCAGCGGGAAGCCGTTGCCTGCTCAGGGACTTTCGCGCGCGGCGCGCCTGCCGACCCTGGCGGCCCTGCACAGCGACCTGAAGCAGCCCATCCTGCTCATCACCGACCGGGCCGACCATGCGATTGCCCTGCATGACGAACTGGCTTTCTGGCTGCCGGGCGCGAAGCGCTACCTGTTCGCCGAGCCGAATCCGCTGTTGTATGAACAGGCCGCCTGGGGCGTCAACACCCGCCGTGAACGGCTGGACGCGCTGACAGCCCTGGCCGCCTACCACCTGCCGGGAATGGAAAAACCTGAAATCCCGCCCATCCTCGTCGGCTCGGTGCGGGCGCTGATGACGCGCACCCTGCCGCGGCGCGATTTTCTCAAGGCCTGCAAACGGCTCAAACTGAACGAAGAATACCAGACCGAGACGCTCATCCGCACCTGGAGCGGACTCGGCTACGAACTGGCCGACACCGTCACCGCGCCGGGACAGTTCTCACGCCGTGGCGGCCTGCTCGACATCTGGCCGCCGGCCCTGCCCGCCCCCGTCCGCCTGGATTTCTTTGGCGACGAACTCGACACCATCCGCAGTTTTGACCCGGCCACCCAGCGCACGTTGGCGAAACTCGATTCGGTTTTAGTAACACCGGCAAGAGAGTACATCGTAAAGGGAGATAATTCGATATTCGACAAATCGATACTCGAAAACTCGAAAATCGAAGATTCGAATAACGAATATCGAATATCGAATATCGAATATCGAATATCGAATATCGAACCCTCCGAATTCCACATCCCCCTCCTGCACCCCTTCCCGGCCACCTTGCTCGATTACCTGCCACCCAAAGCCCTGGTGCTGGCGGATGATTTTAGTTTAATGGAAACGATGGCCGCCGAGGTCGAGGAGCAGGCGGTTCGGTTTCGACAGGAGAGTATTGTCGAGGGCACGCTGCCGGAGGATTTCCCGGTTCCGTATTTGTCGTGGTCAGAGTTGAGCGATGCGATTGGGCATAAACCGTCCCTTGCGCTCGGCTTTTCGGCTGCGGATGAAGACCCGGCGGCGGACCCAGCCATCAGCCTGGCTTCCGTTTTCGGGCATGACCAACGCTTCGGCGGGCGTCTGAAACCCTTCGTCGAGTACCTGCTCGCGCTAACCGGACAAGGCGACCGGGTGCTGGTGGTTTCGCGCCAGGCGCGGCGGTTGGAGGAGTTGTGGCGGGAAGCGGATGTCGTCAACGGATTGCCTGCGGCGGAGCAGACTCACGGACATGTCAACGGATTGCCTTCGGCAAAACGGACTCACGGATTAGAAACGGATAACCGGGGAAACGGAGAACCGGATAACTGGTCAACAGGAGAACCGGAAAACCGGATAACCGAACAACCGGACAACCGGTCAACCGCAGAACAAGAACCCGTTAAACGGGAGTCAGGCGTCGGGTCGGGTGAGTCCGCGCAGATAAGGTTTGTAGACGCCTCGCTCTCTGAGGGTTTTGTCTTACGTTTAGAGGCGGAAACGTCCCAATTCCCTCACCCTAGCCCTCTCCCAGTGGGAGAGGGGACAAGTCGTCCTGAAACTCTCCCCTCTCCCACTGGGAGAGGGGCCGGGGGTGAGGGGCAATATCTCCACCTGATAACCGATTCAGAAATTTTTGGCTGGGAACGGCCCCTGCCGCGCAGCCGACAGCGGCAACAGGCCGAAGCGCCCGAGGCGGCGTTCGCCGACTTGAAGGTCGGCGACTACATTGTGCATGTCGATTATGGGATTGGGCGTTTTGCCGGGCTGGTGCAGCGGGTGCTGGAAGGGCATGAGCGCGAGTTTTTG
>DAOUML010000336.1:0-3926 GCA_034411635.1 Anaerolineales bacterium | reverse complement strand
AATACGCCGTGCGCCTGCGCAAGCTGCCGCACCAGAAGCAACACAGCATCCTGGACGGGGTGCGCGCCTACTGGATTTCCCCGGCTGCGCGGCCAGGGGTCACTCCCCTCGACGAACAAACCGCCGCGCAGGTCGCCAGCCTGTTCGAGACCCTCAGCGACCCGACCCGGGTGCGGATTCTTTCCGCGCTGATGGAGGGCGAAACCAACGTCGGCGATTTGGTTGAGCGCATTGGAGTCAGCAAATCGGCCATCTCACACCAACTAAAAGGATTGAAAGACAAACGCCTGATTCGTTCACGCAAGCAAGGGCGTCACGTCTACGTCGCCATCGATGACGAGCACGTCACCGAACTCTTCCAACGCGGCCTCGACCACGCCCTGCACGGATAAAACTATGAGCCAAAACCATCACCACCTCCCCGCCGGCAAAAACGCCACCCTGCGCCTGGGCCTGTCCCTCGGCATCACCTTCCTGTTCGTCATCGTCGAAGTCTTTGCCGGGCTTTGGAGCAACAGCCTGGCCCTGCTCACCGACGCCGCCCACAACTTCGGCGACGTGGTCGCGCTTGGCCTGAGTTGGTTCGCCATCCTGATAGCCGCCCGCCCGGCCCACGCCCGCCGCACCTTTGGCTATCACCGCATCGGCATTCTCGTCGCGCTCTTCAACGCCGTCAGCCTGATTGTCATCTCATTGGGAATTTTCTACGAAGCCTGGCAACGCTTCAGCCAACCTGCCGAAGTCGGTTCCATCACCCTGATTGGGGTTGGCACACTGGCCTTCTTCGTCAACCTGTTCACCGCCTGGCTGGTCAAAGAAGGCAGTCAGAACGACATCAACATGCGCTCAGCCTTCCTGCACCTGATCGGGGATGTCTTCTCCACCCTCGGCGCAGTCGTCGCTGGCATCGCCATCCTGTTCACCGGCTGGAACTGGCTCGACCCGCTCGTCAGCGTCCTCATCAGCGTCTTCATTCTCTGGAACGCCTGGCTCATTTTGCGTCAGGCCCTCAGCATCCTGATCGAAAGCACCCCCAAAGATATTAACGTCAGCACCCTGCTCAGCGACCTGCAAGCCATCCCCGGCGTACAAAGCATCCACGACCTGCACATTTGGGCCATCACCGAAAATATGCGCATGATTTCGGCCCACATCGTCACCGCCGACCAACCCCTCAGCGCCGCCGTAGCCCTGCAACGCGACATCCGCGCCATGCTGCATGAACGCTATCACATCGAACACGCCACCCTGCAACTCGAATGCGCGGAATGCAACCCAAACAGCCTGTATTGCACCTTTGAACATCCAGACTAAGCAACGCTAACGCATCAAAACCCGTAACGCCGCCGCCAGCACCGCGACGGCTTTTTCATATTCGCCCAAATCGATATGCTCATTGGGCGTATGGTCGAGCGCGGAATCTCCAGGGCCATAAACAAGGGACGGACACCGCCAAACCGGGGCGACGACGTTCAAATCGGCGGTTCCCGTTTTGTAGACGAATCCGGGCGTGCCACCCGCAGCCCGAATCCCGTTTAAAAAAGCCCGCACCAACGCCGAATTTTTCTCACACGCCCAGGCCGGAATCGGGTATCCGACGGGTTCGACAAAGACCCTAAAGGTCTCAGAGACCTTTAGGGTCTCGTTTAATTTCTCATACCATTCATCCGGCGGCAAATCGACCGGCAGACGCGCCCCAATACTCAAGCGCGCCCACTGCTCCAGCCCATCGCTGCCCGAGTCCATTCCCCTTAACGAAAGCAACAACTGCTCAAAAATCTTCTGCCGCCCCACGTTAAACGACTCGCCAAACGCCTTCACCGCCAACCAGGTCTCGACAGCCGTCTCACAAGCCGAGGCCCCGGCGTGAGCCGTGTGAAATTGCTCGGCGCGGATCGTGACATTCGCCCAGGCTGAACCTTTGTAGCCGAGCGCCATCCTGTCCCAGCGATTCGGCTCACCGACGACGAGAAAATCCGGGTGGTATTTGTCCACCAGAAAACGCGCCCCCACCGAATCAGTCTCCTCGCCAACCGCCCCAATCACCATCACCTGCCAGCCCTCGACCGCCCCCACAGCCGCCGCGCCATCGACAAAACAGGCCAGCGGGCCTTTGGCGTCCACCGTGCCGCGTCCGTAGAGCAAATTGCCAATTTGCTCCACCTTAATCTCGCCAGGGACGGTGTCAATATGCCCCAGCAAAATGACCTGCTTCGGCCCCGCGCCCCACACGCCGACAGCGTTGCCCGCCTCGTCGCGGAAGGATTTATCCGCACCGAGGGACTGCATCCGCGCTACCAGCCAATCGACGGCTTCTCTCTCCTGCCCAGAGGGGCTGAAATGCGAGACCAAACCATGCAGGGTTTCGGGGAGGTTACTCGCCATTTGCCAGCACCTTGCCAATCGCCTCGATCACCCGGTCGAGTTGTTCGTAAGTAATCACCAGCGGCGGCAGCAGACGGATAGTGGTCAGCCCGGCATTGAGGGCCAGGATTTTCTCGTCCTGCAAGGCGCGGACGTAGGGCATGACTTTTTGCTTCAACTCAATCCCGACCATCAGACCCAGTCCGCGCACTTCACGAATGAGCGGCGAATCGAGTTCGCGCAGTTTCTTCATCAAATATTCGCCCTTGGCGGCGGCCTGTCCGGGCAGGTCTTCTTCTTCGATGGCGGTCAGCGCGGCGACGGCAGCAGCGCACGAGAGCGGATTTCCGCCAAAGGTCGAGCCGTGCGTTCCGGGGGTCAGGTTTTGAACCGTCGGCGCAAGCAAAACCGCCCCCATCGGCACCCCGCCCGCCAGCGACTTGGCGCAGCACAACATGTCAGGTTGCACCCCGGTATGTTGAACGGCGAACAGTTTTCCGGTGCGTCCGAACCCGCTCTGGACTTCGTCCACAATCAGCAGGGCGCCTTTTTCGTCACAAATCCGGCGGGCGGCCTGCATGTATTCCACATCCGCCGCGTAAACGCCGCCCTCGCCCTGAACGACCTCGACCAGGAAAGCGGCGGTTTCCTCGCTGATGGCCTTTTCGAGGGCTTCGATGTTGTTGAACGGGACATGGCTAAAGCCCGGCACGAGCGGCTCGAAGCCTTCACGATATTTTTTGTTGTGGGTGGCCGAAAGCGCGCCGAGGGTGCGACCGTGGAAGCCGCGCATGGCGGCCACGATCTGGCTGCGCCCGGTGGAAAGCCGCGCAAATTTGATGGCGGCTTCGTTCGACTCTGCCCCGGAGTTGCAGAAGAAGACCCGGTCAAGGCCCGGCACGAGGTTGCCCATTTTGTCCATCAAGGCGGCGCGCTGGTCGTTGTAGAAGGTTTCGAACAGGGTGATGAGTTTGGTGGCCTGGTCGGCAATCGCGGCGGCGACTTTGGGGTGGGCATGGCCGAGGTTGGCAACGCCATGCCCGGAGTTGCAGTCGATGTACTCGACACCGTCGATGTCGAAGAGCGAGGCACCCTGTCCGCGGACGAAGATGATCGGTTGTTTGCCGTACAGGCCGGAGGTGTGTTTGGATTCGGTTTCGATAATATTCATAAAAACTCCTAAAATAACAAGCCCTGAGCGGAGGGTCGAGTAAGGTTGAGCGGCAAAGCCAGCGAAACCTGTATCGAGACCCGTAGTCGAAGGGCGGCTTAACTGGCAAACAATTGTCTTCTAATGAAACCGTCCTTCGACTACGGACTTCGCTATCGCTTCGTCCTCCGCTCAGGACTTGATAAATTTACTCCATCACCGTCCCATTGCCTGCCAGCGCATTCGAAATCGGATTCTCGACCCGGCCATCGGCGATGAGGACGCGCCGCGTGCCGCCAGCCAGGGCTTCCTGCGCCCCAAGCACTTTCTTCTTCATGCGGCCTTCGGCGAACTGGATGGCTTCGTCCAGTTTGGCCTGCGGGATGGATTTGATCAGCGTGCTTTCATCGGG
>DAOUML010000335.1:0-13832 GCA_034411635.1 Anaerolineales bacterium | reverse complement strand
CAACCCAACGATTTCTTAACGTTTTCTCAACGCACCGGTTGAACGGTATATTTTTTTGGTAAAATCGCGCCCATGTTCAAGAAAATTATCAAAACAACCGCCAAAATTACCTGGCACTCAATCCTAACACTCGGCGCGCTCCTGCTAATCGCCCAAATCATTACCGGGCTGGTTGGCTGGGCAAAAACCTACAGCCACGATGAAGTACCGCAACAACCGGCAGCCATTGTCTTCGGTGCTGGCCTTACCCCCAATGGCGGGCCATCTGCCGTCATGCGAGACCGGGTGCGCACCGCCAGCGAGTTATATTTCGCCGGCAAAGTCCAAAAACTGCTGATGAGCGGCGATAACAGCACCATCTACTACAACGAACCCGCCGTAATGCGCGAATACGCTATCGGTTTGGGCGTCCCGGCAGAAGATATTGTGCTGGATTACGCCGGACGCCGCACCTACGATACCTGCTACCGCGCCAACGCCATTTTTGGCCTCGAACAAGCCATTCTCGTTACCCAGGATTTTCACATGCCGCGCGCCCTTTACCTGTGCAACGCCCTGGGCGTCGATTCGGTGGGAGTTCAGGCAGATAACTACCGCTTCCGACGCATCTCCCTCACCTACTGGCGGGTACGCGAAGTGGGAGCCTCGCTCAACGCCGTATTAGACGTTCTCATCCTGCGCCCCTTGCCCATTCTCGGCGAACCCGAACCCATTTTCAATGTAGACGGCTCTCTACCACGCGAAAATTCTGATTGGATTCTACCGCTCACGCCCCTAACCCACAATCCCGATCAAACCGAGGAGCAATAAACCGATGCCAACCCGCGAAGAAGCCCTGGCCCTGGTGGGCGAATACATCCAAAACGAAGCCCTGCTACGTCACATGCTGGCCGTAGAAGCCGCCATGCGCTTCTACGCCGAAAAATACAATCAGGATGCCGACCGGTGGGGCATTACCGGCCTGTTACACGATTTTGACTGGGAAATTCACCCCACCGCCGAACAACACCCCAGCCAGGGTGCGCCCATCCTGCGCGAGCGCGGCATCGACGAGGAAATGATCCGCGCCATTCTCAGCCACGGCAACCACACCGGCATCCCACGCGAAACGCTGATGGAAAAAGCCCTCTTCGCCTGCGATGAAATCACCGGCCTGATTACCGCCGTCGCCCTGGTGCGCCCCTCGCGCTCCCTGCTCGACCTCGAACCGAAATCGATCAAGAAAAAATGGAAAGACAAAGCCTTTGCCGCTGGCGCCAACCGCGAAGAAATCGAACAGGGCGCCGCCGAACTGGGCGTCGATCTATGGGGCGAGCATGTTGGCAATGTTATCGCCGCCATGCGTCGCATTGCCCCTGAACTTGGGCTGAATGGCAGCAGCGCGTAAAACCTTACTCCTGGCCCTCAAACTCGGCAACCTTTTCGCCATTCAAATACACCTGATACGCGCCCGAAGCGAAACTACCCAACGGAATATTTACATCAAACGGCTTCAAAACCATCGCGCACATCATCTCCGGGTCGCGCACCGAGTAAAGACTGACCTCAATCTTGCCATCTTCCTGCGGCTCGTCAACCTTCATGCGCAACGCATGGCATGGATCGGGCAACTCACCCGCAACAACCAACACAAACTGACTCGGGTACGATTCCAAAATCAACAAATCAGCATTGTTCACATACACCGGGCCGCTCTGCAACCTGACATCTTCTGCGCGAGGCAAAAAATCGCTCATCGCAGGCGCGTCAGTTGAACCAGCATCATGCTGGGTTGGCTCATCCAACTGACCCGAAGAGACCTGCCCCTCATCCGGCTCAGACGCAACATCTGGCGCCGGAACAGAATCACCCGGCCCGCCCGAAGCATCGGGCGCAGAATAAGAATCCTCCGGGGCAGCCGATTGGCAGGCAGAAATCATCAACCCCAATAGCACAAAAACAAAAGCGAGTTTCTTCATTGTACAATCTCCTTTTCTCCTAAACGCCCCAAGACATCAAAAAGTTCCCCTGCCAACCCTCCGCGAGAAAAATAATGGCCGAATCTTCTTCCTCCCGCCCCACCTACCGCATCACCGACTTGCACGATGACGAACGCCCACGCGAAAGACTGCGCAACCTCGGCCCGCAGGCCCTCTCCAATGCCGAACTCATCGCCATCCTGCTGCGAGTGGGCGTACCAGGCGAAAATGCCGTTCAGGTCGGCCAACGACTGTTGCAAATCTTTGGCGGCATCACCGGCATTCACCGCGCCCCCTTCGACGAACTGCTCCGCCAGCACGGGCTGGGCGAAGCCAAAGCCGCCCAAATCAAAGCCGCCATCGAACTCGGCCGCCGCCTGACGCTCGAATCGCCTGAAGAACGCCCCACCATCAACGCCCCCAGCGACGCGGCCAACCTATTGTTATACGAAATGCAAGCCCTCGAACAAGAACACCTGCGCGTGCTACTGCTCGACCGGCGCAACCGCGTCATCGAAATCATCGACCTGTATCGCGGCTCGGTCAGTTCCTCCCAAATTCGAGTGGGCGAAATCTTCCGTGAAGCCGTGCGAAAAAACGCCTCGGCCATCATCGTGGCCCACAACCACCCCAGCGGCGACCCCACCCCCAGCCCCGACGATGTCGCCGTCACCCGCGCCATCCTGCAAGCCGGGAAACTACTCGATATCGACGTACTCGATCACCTCGTCATCGGCCAGGGGCGTTGGGTCTCGCTTAAAGAACGCGGCCTGGGGTTCAGTTAAGGCGCATTCTCAAACTGCCGCCCATACCAGGCCAAATACTCGCCCACGCGAGCGCTCCAATAGGCTTCATCATGATAGCCCAAATTGGAATGCCACTCATGCGAATATCCATACTCGTTTAACAGCCCCGTAAACGCCCGAATCCCGCGAAAATCCACATCCCGATCACCCGCGTCAATATAAAACGTTGGCCTTAAATCGGGCGCAATATCGCGCAGCAAAAGCGTCAGCGCCCCGCCGGTCGAAGAAAAAACCACCGGCGAATGGCCGCCCACCGCCGCAAACAAATGCGGATTGCGCGAAGCCAGGTAAATCGCCCAGGCCCCGCCCCTGCTCAAACCGCCCACCGCCCGCCCGGCGCGCTCATCACTGGCCCGATAACGGGCCTCAATTTCGGGCATTAAATGCTCCAAAAACACTTCTTCAAAACGATATTCCCCCGGCTGCCTGAAAGAAAAATCAAACGGCAACACCACCAAAAAAGGCGGAATTTCCCCCGCCAGCATCATTGCCTCGGCCCGCTCAGCCAATCCCAGGCGCAGCCACTGCTCCTGATCGGCCCCCAGGCCATGAAACAGATACAAAACCGGATAGCGCCCCCCGGCCTGCTGCTCATAGCAGGGCGGCAGCAACACCACATACTCCATTGGCTTATCCAGCAACCCCTGGCCCACCTGCCCTGAAGCACGCGCCTGCGGCGCGCAGGTTGGGGTAGCAGTCGCCAACGGCGTCCCGGTTGGCAAAGCGGGCGGCATCGTTGGGGCAAGAGTCGCCAATGGCGGCGGCGTAACCGTCGGCGCGGGCGCGGTCTGGGTCGGAATCGGCGCATTGGGCGGCGCGCAAGCCGTCAGCGCGAAAAAAAATGCGAGCCAAAGAAATCTTCTCATACCCGCCCATTATACTCATGGTTATAATGGAAAAATGAGACCTTTCCTCCACCCTGGCCGAATCCTGCTCCTGCTGCTTGCCAGCCTGCTGGCAGCCTGCTCCAGCGCGGATTCGTCCCCCGCCCCCACCGAAATTCCGTTTCAACAGGCCAGCGCCACGCCCAAGCCCGCCCCGCTGCGCTTCCCGCTCGCCACCAGCGCCAGCCTGAGTCTTATCACCCCTACCCCGGCCCTGGCTCCCGTTACCCCGGCCATTCCCAGCCCCACCCCGGCCACCTACACCATCCAATCGGGCGACACCCTGGGACAAATTGCCCAACGCTACGGCCTGACCCTCGACGACCTGATCAGCGCCAACCCCGGCATCAATACCCAAATCTTAAGCATCGGCCAGCAAGTCCAAATTCCGGGCCGCCCGGCAAACCCGGCAATCAGCCCCCCGCCCCCAGCCCAGATTGATCTCGGCCCGTTGCGCTGCATCGCCTCAGGCGCGGGCATGTGGTGTCTGGCAGAAGCCCGTAACCCGCACGAGCAACCGCTCGAAAATGTGATTGCCCAAATCAGTCTTTTTTCCAGCCAGGGACAACTGCTCGAAAGCCGCGAAGCCCTGCTTCCGCTTAACATCCTGCCCCCAGCGGCGCGATTGCCCCTGAGCGCCTTCTTCCCCAACCGCCCCGGCGAAACCTTCGCCGCCCAGATCGAACTTGCCAGCGCCTTCCTGCTTGCCCCCGGCGACCCGCGCTACCTGCCCGCCATTGCAGAGAACACCCTCGTCCAAATCTCCGCCGACGGGCTAAGCGCCCAAGTTAATGGACGCATCTTCCTGCCAACACCAGGCCCGCCTGCCACACAAATCTGGCTGACGGGCCTGGCTTACAACAAAGACGCTGAAATCATCGCGTTTCGGCGCTGGCAATCAAACGAAACCCTGCCCCCCGGCGAATCACTGCCTTTTGCGCTCCACCTCTATAGTATTGACGGCTTCATCGAAAAAGTAGACATCGTGATAGAAGCCCAACCATAGCCCCGCCTATTGCACAATCCAACTATCACCCACGCACAGCGGCGCGCTGCCCGGCCATGAAACGCAAACCTGATAAGATACCGTGCCGGTCTGTTCAGTTCCGGCAATCTCCAGCACGCTCTTCCCCTCCGACGAGGTAGGCGGAAAAATAAAATGCGCTTGAGATTGGTCGGGAAAGGTGAGGGTGAGCGCAGGTTGCAAATCGGCCATTGGCGTATTCGATTCCTGATTGAAAACCGCCACGCTAACCAACTGCTTTTGTCCGGGGGCAATATATTGAAATTCTTCCCATACGCGCATAGTCATCTTCGGCGTTGAGAGCGAGGCTTGTAATTTCAAATATTGATAGCCCAGGTTGGCCGGGGTAATCACGTCTCGTACGGCATCATAAATCAGACAATAATTTTCAAAACACTGCAACTGCAAGCCGCCGCTATCAAACAATCCGCTAATCGGTTCGCCTGAAAGTTCCGGGCCGCCGTGCGCGGCAATAAATTCGAGCAGGTTTTTGCGCACATTGTAGCCAAGATTGGGTTGAACTTCAGAGAAAGAAAATTTTTCATCAGATAACGGCGCCTCAAGCGGACGCGGTTTGATGCCTATCAGGGCCGGCAAAGGACGCAACCCAATCACGCGCGGATTTTGAACATCAAATTCTACAACCACATTTTCATAGATTTGCTCATACAGGCCATCAGGAGCCAGATAAAGCGGGGAAAGTGGTTTTCCGGGTAAATTATTGAGCCGTTTCATCAAAATCAGCAGCGGTTCTGAAACAATTGCATCGGCCGGCGGCGAGACGGAACGCTCGCAATTCAAGGAAGGGTTGCGATTGCATTCATATAACCCATAAGGCAACAAACGCGCCTGGCCCGGCGGGTCGGTATAGAGGCGATAAAACCCCAAATTTTCAAAATACTGCTCATAGCGGCCCTCTTCATCGTTTTTGCGCACCGATGTAAGCGGGTAGCCAACAAAACGAACGCCGCCCATGCCATTGAAAAGCGAAACAAAATCATCAAAAACAACATGTTCGTTGAGTTGAAGCTGACCTTCTACAACCAACCCGCGTGGGGTAGGGTCTTCAGTAACAAAGTTATGGCCCAATTTCATAAAACCTACCTGCTCGCCAGCCGGGGCCGAAGGGTTGTAAACAATAATTGCGTTTTCGAAAACTTGCATCAAGGTATCGCCCTGCGACAAAACACCGCCAACGGGCAATCCAACAGTCTGATCGCCCCCGCTGGTGCTGTAAAACTCACGCAAACGCTGATCAACCCCCAGGTTTGTTGGGGTTTTGTCCACTTCCTCAGCACACGAAGTTAACAAAAAGAGCATTAAGGCGAGCCCAAGCATGTGCAATATGGCTTTTTTGTTCATCGCAACTCCGCCTATTTGAGAAAAACTTCAATTTTGCCAGGATTTTGGCAAAAACAGACAGGCTACATTTTACAACAAAGCGAATATCTCTTACCTTCCAATTACTTTGCAATTCTTTGATAAAATCTCAGCGTGAAAACATCTGATTTTAATTACGACCTGCCCACCTCCTTCATCGCCCAAACCCCGGTCGAACCACGCGACTCCTCGCGGCTGATGGTCTTGAACCGCGCCAGCGGGCGCATCGAACATCGTATTTTTCGAGAAATAGGCCATTACCTGAATCCCGGCGATCTACTGGTGGTGAACCAGACGCGCGTCATCCCGGCCCGGTTGCCAGCCCGCAAAGAGACCGGCGGCAAGGCCGAAATTCTGCTCTTGCGACGTGAATCGGACAGGGTGTGGGAATGTCTGGTAGGCGGCAAAGGCCTGGGGGTGGGCAAACGCTTGCGCCTGGCCGATGGCCTCGAAGCGGAAATCGTTTCCAGCCTGGAAGGCTCCCGCCGCCTAGTGCGGTTTGATGAGCCAGTGGAGGGTCATCTTGGATTAGACGGACAAATGCCCCTGCCCCCGTACATCCACGAAAAATTGAGCGACCCCGAACGCTACCAGACGGTTTACGCCCAAACCCCCGGCTCCGCCGCCGCGCCGACGGCTGGCCTGCACTTCACCCCGCGCCTGATGGACGAGTTACGCGCCAAAGGGATTCAATTTGCCAGCGTAATCCTGCATGTTGGCCTGGATACTTTTGCCCCAGTCACAGAAGATGACCCGCGCGAGCATAAAATTCACACCGAATGGTGTGAGTTATCGGCTGAAACCGCCGAAAAAATTAACGCCACCAAAGCCGCTGGTGGACGGGTGATTGGGGTGGGGACGACCAGCGCGCGAACTTTGGAGAGCGCGGCAGGGGAAAATCCGTTATCCGATAATTCGATACGCGATACTCGAATATCGAATAACGAATATCGAGTATCGCCATTTGCCGGCCCCACATCCATTTATATTCTGCCGGGCTATCAGTTCCGCGTAGTTGATGGCATTATCACCAACTTTCACCTGCCGCAATCGACTCTGATTATGATGATTAGCGCTTTTGCCGGGCGTGAAGCCACTCTGAACGCTTATGAAGTTGCCAAGCGCGAAGGTTATCGCTTTTTTTCGTTTGGCGATGCTATGCTGATTGGATAAACCACGCAAGCCCAGGTTATAAAATTGGCTGTTCTTTCAAAGGAGTTTCCCATGTCTCAACCCTTTACTCTCGGTGTTAATTACTGGCCGCGCCGCAAAGCCATGTACTGGTGGTCGAATTTTGATGCCGCTGAAGTAGACGATGATTTTGCCCTGATTCACGATCTCGGCCTGAATGTTGCGCGCATCTTCTTACTTTGGGATGATTTTCAGCCTTCTGCAATTAAAATCAACAAAACGGCGATTGCCAACCTGACTACGGTTGCCAATTTGGCCCTCAAGCACCAATTGAAACTGGATGTAACCTTTTTTACCGGCCACATGAGCGGCCCCAATTGGGCCCCGCGCTGGCTTTTGCAAGAACGCGAGGGATTTCCATCCCCTTACTTCGGGTTTGTGCGCCAGGTCCTTAGCGAGGGCAAAATTGTGCCAAACGGCAATTACCGCAATATGTTTACCGACCCAACCGCGCGCGGCGCGGAGCGAATGCTCCTGAAAACCATTGTCCGCGAATTGAAAGACCACAAAGGGATTTATTTGTGGAATCTTGGCAATGAACCCGATTTATTTGCCTGGCCCGAAGATTCCCGTCAGGGCCGCGCCTGGGTACGTGAGATGGAAGATTTAATTCGGGAGATTGATACCGACACCCCCGTCACTATCGGGTTGCATGGCGGCAATCTGGAGGAAGACACCGGCTTTCGCGTGCATGAGATTTTTGCCGAAACCGACGTGGCGGTGATGCACGCCTACCCAATGTACACCGAATGGGCGCGCGGCCCGCTTGACCCCGACCATGTCCCGTTTATGACGGCGCTCACCGCGCATTTCGCTGGCAAACCAGCGCTGATGGAGGAATTTGGCGGCCCCACCAACCTGCCGGGCACACCCTCCGAAACCTGGGCCTGGCAAGCCTATGGGCTGGATCGAACCCAGTTTATGGCCTCGGAAGAGGATTTTGCTGAATACATTCGCCAGGTTTTGCCCAATATTCAGGATGTGGGCGCAACGGGCGCGTTGATATGGTGCTTTGCTGATTACGCCGAAGATTTGTGGGAGATTCCGCCTTGCGGCGAGTCGCGACACGAGCGTCATTTTGGCCTGATTCGGCCCGACGGGACGCTCAAACCCCATGCCGAGGTGTTGAGGCAGTTTGCAGCCAGCAAGCCAACCGTGCAGCCAATTCCTGAGTATGCCACTTTTCCCGGCCTGACGGGCAATGATTTTTATGAGAAAAAACTGTACGAGAAGATGGATGTCATTTACCAGCGGTATCTTGCGCGCAAAGAGGCTGGCTTAAAAAAGCGCGATTAAGACCAGTAAAGCCCCGCCCAGGCCACAAGCAAAGTTGACCCAGTCGTTATCGAGCCAGGGGTAGCCGCGCTTGAGGGTGGTTTTCGTGCCGCAGGTGTGTTCGGGGTGGCGTTCGGTCTCTTTCTGGCAGGTTGGGCAATGGTAGATGGCTTGCACCGTCGCGCCGAGGAAACTGTCAATCAGTGAACCGGCCAGGCCGGCGAATGCCACCCAAAGCGTGAGTGAAAGTCCGTTTAACGGCGCAACAGGCACGGGGGAGAGCGTTCCGGCGAGAATGGCGATTAGACCGGCCCCGGCCAGGGCGGAGAAAGTGCCAAAAAGCGAGATTCCGCCCGAGGTGCCTTTTTCCACCACTTTGGTTAAATTGGTCATCATGCGTGGCGGGCGCGAACTGAGCACGCCCAATTCAGTGGCCCAGGTGTCGGCATTGACGGCGGCCAGCGAAGCGGCAAAGGCCAGCCAGGGCCAAAGTTCGCCGGGGAAAAAGAAGGACAACCCGGCGAAGAGGGTTGCCAGGCCGCCATTGCCAAAGACCTGCCCGGCGTCGCGCTGGCTGCCTTTGGAGAATTTTTCATTCAGACCGCGTTTGCGTTTCTTGAAAGCGCGTGAAAGGCCGCTGGAACTGATGAAAAAGGTTAGCAGGAGGATGGCCCAGGGCAGGCCGCCCAATCCGAAAATGACCGTGCCGACGAGAGCCGCGGCGAAAGCGCCAGAGCGCGACAGACTGCGGGCGCGATAAGCGATATAGGCGATAAGGATGGCAAGCAAAAAGCCGAGCGCGAGTTGGGGGAGTTTTTCAGGCGACATTGAGTAGAAAGAAGACAGCCATTAGAAAGAGGGTTGAGGAGAGCGTGCCAGAAAGCCAGAGCAGGTTGGCGAGCAGGTGCTGGTCGGCGCGGCGGTAGAAGAACAAACCAGCCAGCCAGCCGCCAGCGAACAGGACGACGCTGAGCAGCGGCAGAAGAATCAACTGCGCGCCCGGAACGGGTTCCAGTGGCACGCCGTTCGCGTCGAATCCGAGGGAAACGAGGGGGAGGCCAGGTAGGGTTACGCTAACCCACACAAAAAGGGCAACATTGACCAATGCCCCCGCGAGCCAGATAATGCGTGTAAAGGGGTTTTGCCAGGCGTTCGCCATGACAAAGGTGGGATATTGTGAGTGCGATTGCCCCGGCGCAAGGCTACCCATTTCCATCGTGCGCTGGAAAGCCAGCACAAAAGCCGCGGGGTCAGCCGGAGAAATGGCAAAAACCTGACGGGCGGTGGCAACCAGCAACAGTCCGTCGGTTTCGGATGCCATGAATTCGACCGGGCCGAGGTCGGGGTGGCGGGTAGCGCCAAGCAATCCACCCCACAATCGCAGCCAGGGCAGGCCAAGCGGGGTGGGTAATTGGTTTGCCGGGCGCACCCACTCGACATCTGAAATCGGGATGTCTTCGACGCGCATGCCCCAAACAAGGTGCAGGTTGTCACGGTCGAGGCTGTATTCGGCGCGTATCAAGGCGTACAGGCGGTAGGACAGGACAGGCAGGATGACCAGGCAGGCCAACAGAAGCAGCATAAACCCGGCAAAAGCCGCGTTGAGGGCGGCATTGTACAGGTTAAACCCAGCCCAAATAGCCAATGCCAGAAAAATGACAAGCAGTGCAATGTGGACAACCAGTCCGCGCTGTTTGGGTGGGGGGAAGGTGACGAGGGAGGGCATGGTCTCGATACGGGCGTTGCGGTGGTCGAGTAGGCCGGAGGCCGTATCGAGACCTCGCAACGCCCGTATCGACCACCTTTTTAATTTACATCAACTCGGCGCGGATGGATTGGCAGACGTATTCGACCTGTTCTTCGGTCATCACGCCGCTGAAGGGCACGGCCAGGCCGCGCTTGCCGAGGTCTTCGGTGATGGGGAAGTCGCCTTCGCGCCAGCCGAAACGCTCGACCATGTAAGGCTGGGTGTGAATCGGGACGAAGTAGGGGCGCACCGGCACGCCGCGCGCTTCGAGGCGTTTGGCGAAATCGGCGCGGTCGATTTTGGCATCGAGGCGGATGACGTAGACGAACCAACTCATGCGGGTAGTGGCGGGGGCGATGTAGGGGAGTTCGAGGCCAGGGATTTCGGACAGGCGTTCAGCGTACCAGGCTGCAACCTGCTCCCGTTTTAGTAGAATTTCGTCCAGCCTGGTCATCTGCACCGCGCCCATCGCGGCGGACATTTCGTCGAGACGGTAGTTGTAGCCGAGGTAGGTGTGCGAGAGCCAGGTATCGCCGGGGGCGCGTCCCTGGTTGCGCAGGGCGCGCATGAAATCGGCGGCTTTGTCGTCACTGGTGACGATGACTCCGCCTTCGCCGGTGGTGATTTGTTTGTTGGGGTAAAAGGCGAAGATTCCGTAATCGCCCAATGTGCCAGCCTGGCGTCCCTTGTAGGTTGCGCCGAGGGCTTCGCACGAATCTTCGATGACGGCCAATCCGTGCTGGCGGGCAACGGCGTTGATGGAGTCCATTTCGGCGGGTTGGCCGAAAACGTCGACGGGCAGGATGGCTTTGAGGCGAGATTCGATGTTCGATATTCGAGATTCGGTATTCGAGTTCCGATTATCGATTATCGAGGTTCGAGGTTGGAATTTTCGAGGCAGGTATTTTTCGATGTTTTGGGCCGCGTCTTCCACCAGGTCGGGGTCGATGTTGCCGGTTTGGGGATCAACATCGACGAAGATGGGGATGGCGTTCTCGAAGAGCAGGGCGTTGCTGGAGGCGACAAAGGAGAACGGGGTGGTGATGACCAGGTCGCCGGGGCCGATTCCGGCGGCGCGGATGCACAGGTGCAGGCCCGCCGTGCCAGAGTTGACGGCGAGGGCGTGCTTGGCCCCGGTCAGGTCGCAAAAAGCCTGCTCAAAACGCGGGATGTTTTGTCCCATACTGAGGATGGGGGTGTTGATGACATCGATGACCGCCTGGCGCTCGGCGTCAGTCAGGTCGGGGGAGGACATGGGGATTTTCATATTTTTTGTGGGAAACTAAGTTAAATAATTGAGTTTACGGAATGAGTTTCTTATTGCTTCTCGAAATTTACGAAAAGATTGCAATTGGTCAAGCCTACTTAATAGCATTTTTTGGCCCATTGGCAAATATAAATCGCTAATAGTTAATTCATGCCTTCGACGCCGAGTTACATCTGAACGCGCAATAGTAATCGCATCCATAATCACCTGCTTGGGATCAGCATAGCTCTCTGGCTGCCTGTGGAGACTAAGGTCATGATTTTGTAAATCTGTGCCTATTTCTTCTTTCAATAATTCGCAGTCTGCCAACATCCAGGCTTCTGTCATTTGAACAGGAACAATAGCCACTAAGTTTTTGCATTCGAGTTCGGTAGAGTTTTGAACTATCTGAAATGCAGGATTTATTTTGTTCCTAAATGAATTTTCATCTGTAGGAGAATCTGAGTCTGTATGAACGCAAAGCACCATCAAACCTCGGGCTTCAGCATCAGCAGCATAACCTTTCACAACATCTACAAAACTACCCCTTTTCTTTGGCAAAACCTGTAATGGCAAAATTTCTATTTGCCCACTACATTCGAAAGCGATATCTTCAAAAGTCCTCTGGATAATATTTTCTAAAAACCGAACATCCGTTATACCTTCCGATGCAAATCCTATAGTGACTTGTCTAATCATTCTGGATAGCCTCAATAATATTTTCTGATTCCGCTGTTTCTAGATAACGAATTACTTCAGAGATTGTAAATTTGCGTTCTGCTTCAGAAATTGGGAAAAACGATAATTGGGCATCTGTTTCTTTTATCACCGGATTCATTTTTGTAATTTTGAGTTTAATCTTTTTTTCGCCCTTATTTGTTATAAGTGAATGCAATCTTGAAAACCACACACTAACATTACTATCACTTCTCCAACGAATCATTTTTGCAACTAAAACAGGAGAATGAGTATTTACAATAATTTGGCGCAGAGGAGTGTCTGGAGTTAGAAAATCAACACTTAAATCTTTTAGTAGTTGGGCCATAGCCTCCATATTTACAGGATGAATGCCATTTTCTGGCTCTTCAAAGCATAGAAGACCAGTATGTTTTTTATCATACTCTAAAATACATAAAGCCAATAAACGCAAAGTCCCTTCAGATAATACGCGAGAAGAAAAAGTCTTACCTTCTATCTCTTTGAGTTTAATAATAAATTGTTGATTTGCCTTATCGTCAAAAACATTAACTTCTGAGAAATTTGGAAGGAACGTACCCAACTCACGAGAAATTTCCTTTAGTACATATTCATCTGTTTGTTTAATTCGATATAAGGCTGCCGCTAAATACTTACCGCTTTCTGTAATAACATCTCTCAAACCCACATCTTGACGGGTTGGCTCACGCAAATCTTCTGGATTTAATTGTAAAAATTTCCAACTACGCATTTCCTCTTTTGCTGCAAAGGCTGTTGGAAAATCTACAGAATTTATACCGCCTAAGACTGTTTGTGTTACTGCGTTTGCTGTAGTTGCTTTTCCTCCTTGTTTGCCATCTTGACGAATTTTAATTGTAGTTATTCCATTTTGCTCTAATGTTTGGATAAATGGGTCCTTCGAACCACCAGCTTTATTTGTTTTTGATAAAAATCTAGCCTCTTTACTTAATATTTTCTTTGACCAAATATCATCTTCAAATTTAATTTTTTCCAAAGATTCATGCTTAATAATTAAGTCATCAATGCCAAGTTCATTGTGTTGCCGAGTAATTATTAATCTATATCGCAATCTAGTATTGTTCAAAGTCGCCTCTGCTCCCCAATTATCTCGAACAGTGCGATTAACCAACATCTCTACATTAAAATCTATTTCAGATGCATACCAATCTTCCCCATATTGAGTAAATAATTCACTAGGATTTCCACGTTGTTCGCTAAAAGCAGTTTTTAGATCTGTCTCTGCTAAACGAGAGAGCAATTTAAGAGCATCGAATAAATTACTCTTCCCAGATGCATTCGCACCAGCAATAACAGTCAAGGGGGTAAAAGACATCTCAAAATTTTCGAATGACTTAAACCCGCTAATTTTTATTAGAGTTATCATATAAATACCTCTTTTTCTCGAATTACAGGTTAGGATTGGCTATATTAACTTTACTATATTTTGTAAGGTAGTTACCCTACAGTTAGATTATTCATTTTTAATTCACAACAATAAAGGGTGCTCATCTTTTTGAAATATTTTATAGTTGCCAGGCATCTTGTCCGCCTTTGCTGTGTCTTATTCTGACTGTAACAAACCTTCTTGCGTATCAGAATATTCG